>CAZLXF010000141.1:0-8651 GCA_964563065.1 uncultured Rikenellaceae bacterium
ATGTGTCCCAAGGGAAATTTGCCAGCTCAATGCCACCGTGGAAATTTGCAGAAAGCACAAAGTTTCGGGACAAAGCAAAGTCCATCATGGCAATAGTTTCGGGCTGGTGAGGTCCCGTTGGGTTGCTCCCTTCCCGTGGATCGGGAAAATTCCTGTTTATATCATAGCCATTGGCATTGTAACGCGTTGCTCCACTAACAGTATTATTTCCGTAGGCATATGTTCCATCGGGATTAGCGTTTGGATTGATAAATATTGCAGCATTATCAACCAAATTTTGTACCCTTTCGTCGGTTTCGTAATTTGAAAGCAAGTAGTTGGCTAGTCGAAGCATTAAAATGTAGCCTGTGGTTTCATCGCCATGCATTGTGCTTGTGTAGAATAATTCTGGTTCCGATTCATCATCAGCTACATTATCACTAATTTTCAGAACGTATAGTTTTCTACCCTGAACTGTTGTACCAATGCTGTCGAGTTTACAAAGTTCGGGATAATCGGACTGAAACTTCTTCATCATTTCACGATAAACTGTATAGGTTGGGTAGCGATCCCAGTTTTCCATTTCCTCAATGGTTGTAGCCATACTCAGAACCTTTGTTTGGGTTGATGGATGAGGAAGAATTTTTGGATTGTAACCGGCCAGTTTAATCTTCTCTAACTCCATTTTATTTGCGTATGCATAAACAAACCCATCATCAAGTTTATCTATTGAAACCGTTGAAGTAATAACAGTATTAATTTTCTCTTTATTATTTTCAACCAGCTTAATATAGTACTCCTGAGCGGAAACAAATGTAACTTTCAGAAGAGAAAACGAAATCGTAAAAAAAAGACATAATAATTTCATAATGAACTGAATAAATTAAAAAAATATTAAACTGATACTATTTAAAAACTTAATTTTTTTAGACCCGCAAAAGAGCAAAAGGATTAAGAGAACTACAAATAGTTGCACATAATTTAAAAAAAAATTAAAAATTGCATACATTAATTATTTTTATACCTTTGGTTTACCATTGGTTAACAAAAATAAATGGAACACGTCCACGAAAATATCCCCAAAAAACATAAGCTATTCATAATACTTTCAACCCTCTTTTTAACCAACGCGTTAATAGCAGAGGTAATTGGGTCGAAAATATTGTCCGTTGAAAAGATTCTAAATATTCCACCCCTAAATCTTCCGTTCATTGGTGATTCAACATTAAACCTTGAAATGAGCGTCGGGGTGCTTATTTGGCCAATAGTTTTTATTCTTTCCGATGTAATTAACGAATATTTTGGGCGTAGCGGCGTGAAGCGAATTAGCTACATTGGTGCGGGAATGATTGCCTACTCGTTTTTTATCATCTACATAGCAACCGAAGCACCTCCAGCCGATTTTTGGCTATTGAATAATTCCGTTGATTCCGCAGGAAATCCAATGAACATTGATTTTGCGTACTCTACAATTTTTAGGCAAGGACTAGGAATTATTATTGGGTCAATAACCGCATTTCTTGTTGGACAGCTTGTTGATGCATACACCTTTCACTTTTTGAGGGTTCTAACACATCACAAATATCTTTGGTTAAGAGCAACTGGTTCCACCGTTGTTTCGCAGCTGGTGGACAGCTTCCTTATTCTTTTTATCGCATTCTATCTTCTTGGAAACTGGACCATCACACAGGTTGTTGCGGTTGGACTAATTCAGTACTTGTACAAAGTTTTTCTGGCTATCATTCTAACTCCAGTAATTTACCTAATGCATTCAATAATTGATAAGCAGCTAGGTAAAAAGGAATCGCTAAAACTAATCCTTGAGGCGAAGGATTTGTAGGGAGGAAGTTCGAAGACGGGAGACGGAAGTAATGAGTAATCACTTCCGTCTCCCGTCTTCCATCTTCAATTCTTTTGTATTTTTTTTTTACACATTGAAACGGATATGAAGAATATCGCCATCCTCAACAATGTAGCTTTTCCCCTCCACGGCAAGTTTTCCCTTTTCTTTACAAGCTTGCTCTGAACCAAGCGTAACAAAATCGGTGTACTTCATTACCTCCGATCGAATAAAACCACGCTCTAAATCGCTGTGAATTACACCCGCTGCTTGAGGCGCAGTCATTCCTTTCTTTATTGTCCACGCCCTAATTTCCTTTGGCCCAACAGTAAAGAATGTTTCAAGATTTAGCAGCGAATATGCTGCTCTAATAAGTTTATTTACACCTGGTTCGGTTAATCCAACTTCGTTAAGGAATTCCAAACGATCCTCCTGACTTTCCAACTCAGAAATTTCGGCTTCAAGTTTTCCGGCAATAATAAGTATCTCAGAATTGCTTTCTTTAAGAAACTGCTTAACACGTTCCACGTAGCTATTTCCATTTATAGCAGATGCTTCATCAACGTTGCAAACGTATATGGTAGGTTTTGTTGAAAGCAGAAAAAGGTCATCGATGAACCTTCTATCATCCTCGGATACTGGAGCAGTATTGGCATTCTGGAACGACTCCAGATGATTTTTATAAACATTCAACACCTCAATACCATGCTTAGCATCCTTATCGCCCGATTTTGCAACCTTTTCGAGGCGCTGAATCTTTTTCTCCACCGATTCAAGATCTTTAACCTGCAGCTCAAAGTTCACATTCTCAATATCACGAACCGGATCGACAGAGCCGTCAACATGAGGAAGGTTAGGATCATCGAAACAACGAAGCACGTGAATCAACGCATCGCAGTTGCGAATATCGGCCAGGAATTTGTTACCAACGCCTTCGCCCTTACTCGATCCTTTTGCTAAGCCGGGAATATCAACAATTTCAACAGTTGTGTGAACAATCCGGTCGGTCGGTTGGAATTTTTCCAACTCATACAATCGAGCATCGGGAACATTAATAATGCTAATATTCGATTTGTTTGAGCTGAACGCAAAGTTGCCTGTTTGCGCCTTGGTTGCCGACATGCAATTAAAAATTGTTGTTTTCCCTGTGTTGGTTATCCCAACTATTCCACATTGTAAGCCCATAGTTTTTATTTTTTAAAGGACTGCAAATTTAGCTGTATATGTTGAATTATTGTATATTTATTTCGAAAAGGTTTCGCTTTGATTAGCTTTGTATTTATGGTACATGCTTTGTACATTTATTTAAAAAATGGAGATTTAATAAAAATGTTCGCTCGAATAACTTTGCTTTTAATACTTCTTGTTACTCAATTAATTTCTTTTGCACAGAATTTGCCAGCAGAAATTATTGTTAAAATAAACTGTAGCTTCAATGATGGTATTTACCTAAATTTCAGTCAGTTTACAAGCAACCACCCTACTCCGTTTTCATACATGGCAACCGATAAAAACCCAAAAAACCACTCCACAATTGCCGACTATATGTCGCAACGAAATATTTTCCTAATTGACTCGCTCGGTAACACTACCAAAATCAAAACATCATCCATTTGGGGTTACTGCTTCCATTGTTCGATATATGTTAACGTTGGGGGAATATTCTACTTGTTACCAAGAATTAATACTCTTGCGCTTCTACCCGAGAAGATTCCTGAGGCTTGGTTCAGCAAGAAAGTTGAACAACACGAAGAAACGAATGAGGGTGAGTACGGTTACTTTCAAACCTACGAAAACATTGAGGTTGTTGTTGATATGAGAGACGGTAATATTCATCGGTTTGAACCCGAGGTTTTAGTTAATCTTATTGAACCCGACTCAACCTTAGCGAACGAATACTCCTCACTTTCAGCTCGTAAACAGAAAAAAAGAAAATTACAGTACTTTAATAGATTCAATCAACGAAATCCGTTAAATTTGCATAACGGAAATACAAACTAAAAAAAACATACATCATGAGAAAACTAGTAGCTTTAATTTGTTTGATAGGTATCGGCATTTCGGCATTTGCCGACAGGTACGTTGCACGCCACGAAGACATTAAAACATTCCTTGGAACCACAACCTACATTGTGCTCGAGGACAATCCCATGTCGGAGTATAACTTCAAAATAAAGAAAGCTGTTGAAGGTTCGTGGACAATTACTCCTTACGAGTTTATTACTGCCACTCAGTTTGAGGAAATGAGAACCGATATATCAAAATCGTTTCTTGTTAAGTTACAGGTAAAATTTAGCAACGACAAGCTCGAAGCAACCTACAATTTCTTAAGCGTTGTTCTTGGTGCAGCGGTTAAACGCCACACCGATTTACCCGATATTTGCTCAATTCCGCTAAGTTACTCGAGCGTTCCAGAGGATAGCTACGCATACAAAATTGAAAGTTTAATTCGTTTTGCACAAAATCACATAAAAATGCTGGATGAAAACCCTGAACTTATTAAGAAAGGCAATATTTTCAACCACTACAATAAAAATTCAAAGGATGCAAAAACGAAAGAACTGTGGCTTCTCGAAAACGATGTTGATAAGGGAACCCGCAGCATGAGCGATTTACGAAAAAACTATAAGCATCCCGTAAAATATGTTACAAAGGAAGATATAGAAAAAGCAATTGCTGAGAAGAACGAAAATGTAATATTCCTTCACAAGGTAGGTCCTGAGGGAACCCGCCTACAAGCCCGTTGCTACAAAGTTATTATTGGCGCTGGCGACGACCAGTTCTACTACTTCGATTACCATATGATAAGCGATAAAAATGGGGACGGAATTTTAGCAAAAGACCTTAAAAAAATTGGCAAATAGTTTTCTATAAATAATTTCTCAACACCGCTGAATCCTTGTAAAGAGGCAGCAGCGGTGTTTCTTTTTGAATTTTTAAAAACCTAACAAAAACAGAACATGTCCGACGAAAAAATTATCTTTTCAATGGTGGGTGTTAGCAAAACCTTCCCCCCCCATAAAAAAGTTCTTAACGATATTTACCTTTCCTTTTTCTACGGTGCAAAAATTGGGATTATCGGCTTAAACGGTTCGGGAAAATCAACCCTGCTAAAAATAATTGCCGGTCTCGACAAAGCATTTCAGGGAGAAGTAGTTTTTTCACCGGGCTACTCGGTTGGCTACCTGGAGCAAGATCCGCTTATTGACGAAACTAAGACCGTTCGTGAAGTTGTTGAAGAGGGTGTGCACGAAGTAGTTTCGCTGCTTAAGGAGTACGAAGAGGTAAATGCAAAATTTGCCGAACCCATGAGTGACGATGAGATGAACAAACTCATCGAAAGACAAGGAGAACTAACCGAAAAGATTGATCATGTTGATGGCTGGAACCTCGACTCGAAGCTGGAACGTGCCATGGATGCCTTACGTTGCCCTGAACCCGAAGCAAAGGTAAACGTACTTTCGGGCGGAGAACGAAGACGAGTTGCACTTTGCAGGCTTCTTCTTCAAGAGCCTGACGTGCTGCTGCTCGACGAGCCCACAAACCACCTCGACGCCGAAAGCGTACAGTGGCTGGAAATGCATCTTCAACAGTACAAGGGAACGGTAATTGCAATTACCCACGATAGATACTTCCTCGACAATGTTGCTGGCTGGATTCTGGAACTCGACCGCGGCGAAGGAATTCCCTGGAAAGGAAACTACTCATCGTGGCTAGAGCAGAAAACTAAGCGACTAGCGATGGAAGAAAAGCAGGAGAGCAAGCGCCGAAAAACGTTGGAGCGTGAGTTGGAATGGGTTCGAATGTCGCCAAAGGCTCGCCATGCAAAAGGAAAAGCACGCCTCTCGGCGTACGATAAGCTGCTAAATGAGGATGTTAAACAGAAGGAGGAGCGACTGGAACTATTCATTCCAAACGGTCCGCGACTTGGTGATATGGTAATAGAAGCAAACAATGTTGCCAAGGCTTTCGACGAGAAGTTACTTTTTGAAAATCTTAATTTCAAACTTCCACCAAACGGAATTGTGGGAGTAATTGGCCCGAACGGAGCCGGAAAAACTACTCTATTCCGTTTAATTATGGGGCTTGAACATGCCGATAAGGGCGATTTTAAGGTTGGCGAAACCGTTAAAATTGCATACGTTGACCAGCAACATAAGGCCATTGAACCAGAAAAATCAGTGTTTGAAGTAATTTCAGGAGGGTTGGAACACGTAATCATAGGTGGACGCCAAGTGAATTCTCGTGCCTATGTAGCAAAATTTAACTTCAGCGGTGCCGATCAGGAAAAGATGTGCAACATTCTTTCCGGAGGTGAACGCAACAGGCTTCACCTAGCGCTTGCGCTGAAGGAGGAAGGAAACGTAATTCTGCTCGACGAGCCAACTAACGATATAGACGTTAATACTTTACGAGCGCTTGAGGAAGGATTGGAGAACTTTGCCGGTTGCGCAGTTGTAATTAGCCACGACCGCTGGTTTCTGGACCGAATTGCTACGCACATTTTGGCGTATGAGGGCAACTCGCAGGTTTACTTCTTCGAAGGATCGTACTCAGAGTACGAGGAGAATAGAAAAAAACGTTTGGGTGACGAGGATCCAAAACGCATTAAGTACAGAAAATTGGTTGAGTAACAAGATTGATTGACCAACCTGCCCTACAACTGGGCAGACTGGTTGATTGAGTGAACATAATTACAATCTCCTTAAAATGAATACTATGGAAACTATCAGCTACATCAATAACGAAGAGCGAACCATGTCGATGCTGTGCCACCTTTCTGCTCTGGCAGGATTAATTATTCCCTTTGGATTTTTGCTTGGTCCACTGGTTGTTTGGCTCATTAAAAAGGATCAGTACACAGAAGTTGACCGCCAGGGAAAAGATGCTCTGAACTTTCAAATTTCCATGATAATTTACATGTTAATATCTGGGATTCTAGTTTTACTAGTAATTGGATTCGTTCTTCTAATACTTCTTGGAATATTTAATCTTGTAGTTGTAATTTTAGCTGCTGTGAAATCGAATAATGGGGAACGCTTCGAGTATCCGCTTTCACTAAAAATCATTTCTTAATTTCCCTAACTTGATATAAATCATCTTTTATTTGTTAGTTTTCTGATCAGCACGTTATAAAAAAATGCGTAAATTGTTTTGCATTTTAAATGTTGTTGAATATGAAACTAAGCGATATTTCTGTAGGTAAAAAACTGTCGTACAGTTTTTTAATTATCATTGTGCTTTCAATTGCAATAATTGGAGCAACCCTTAATACATTCTTTTTCGGTATTCGATTTGCTGGAGAAACCTCATTTAGTCGGAATGTGGACTCATTTAAACATATTGCCAGAGTCCATGAAAAAACTTTCGCTCTTACATCATCAGAGGCCAGCATGAAGGAGATGAATAAAGCCCTCGATGAGTCGGAAAAGAACCTTCAAACTGTAATGGCTTCGAAGGACGAATTTGCCCTACTTCAAATGGATAAGCTAACGCTTATAAAGCAATATTTAGCTGACTACAGAGCTAGTTTTGCAAATTTGGTTGATATTGAGAACAGGAAAAAAACAGCCTATATTTCTATTGAAAGCAACAGAAACAGCCTAGTATCAGGGTTATCTACTGGATTAAAAGATACAACTGTAATTAAAACTCAAAAGCATCTTTTAGAAATTATAAACTCCGATAATCAATCCATTCGAAATGCCGATAAGCATATTGCATATAATTTGGATCAGGGTTCCTCAAATGAACTAAGAAATTTATTTATACAGAACTGGCCCGAATTAGAACAAACATTACAAAGCTACTCTGCATCAGTTTCGGAATACATTAATCTTTGCGAAGATCAAGAAAAACTATCGGCAAAAATGGATGCCACATCGCAAAAAATTTCCGAAGTAAACACCGATTTTTTAAATACCGGAGTTATTAAATTAAAAGAAACCATTTTTAGCACAATTACCATAATACTTGTTTTTCTGCTACTTACAATTATAATTGCCATAGTTTTGTCAATTGTAATTACCAAACAAATTTCAGGCGGTGTAAAAGATGGTGTTGCTGTAGCTGAAAGCATTGCCAAAGGGAGCGTAAAGGTTAACGTAAAGAAAGAGAACCTTTTCAGAAAAGATGAGATTGGTACACTTTGCAACTCACTGCAAAGCATGGCCACTAACCTTGCCGAAATTATTGAGGGCATAACCGATGGAGCCGAAAAAATTAAGATGGCAGGCGAAGAGCTGTCCGATGCTGCACAAACAGTTTCCGATGGAGCCAGCCATCAGGCTTCAACATCCGAGGAAATTGCTTCATCGATGGATGAAATTTTATCCTCCATTAACCGTAACACAAACGGATCGAAAGAAACTGAAACAGCCATTGGCAAAGCATTTGAAGGAGTGAAAAGCGGAAGCGAGGCTGCTGCCAAAGCCGCAGATTACATGAACAGGGTAATGGAAAAAATTAACGTTGTTACCGACATTGCTTTCCAAACTAACATTCTGGCTCTTAACGCAGCCGTTGAGGCTGCCCGGGCTGGTGAGCATGGAAAAGGTTTTGCAGTTGTGGCTTCCGAAGTTAGAAAGTTGGCCGAAAAAAGCCGAGAAGCTGCCGACGAAATAATTCTTCTTTCGCGCGATGGCAACGAGGTTGTTGAAATGGCTAACGAGAAGCTGGCTTCGGTGCTTCCCGATATTAGCAAAACCGTAAGTTTAATTCAGGAAATTGCTGCAGCGGGCAACGAACAATCGGCAGTGGCAACACAGGTAAACAATGCTTTACGCCAGCTGAACGATGTTGTTCAGGAAAACGCTGCAACTTCTGAAGCCAT
>CAZLXF010000142.1:0-805 GCA_964563065.1 uncultured Rikenellaceae bacterium
TTGCCAGCGAGTAAACCTTATCGGAAGGCAAACCGTGTTTATCCGTTGGATTTGGAGTTAACTCTTCGATACTATCGTTCTTGGAATTTAATCGGTAAAGCCCTTTGTCAAGCGCCACCCAAATATTGCTCAAACTATCGAGAGTTGTTGTCATTACGCTTCTATCCTTAAATAAAACCCGCAACACATTCCCTTTGGAATCTACTTTTAGCAACCCCTTTAGTGTAGCAACATAGTAAAAATCTTCAACACTAGTTAAGGAATTTACCTGTCCTTCAAATATCTTTTTTTCAACCCTCCATTTTGAGTTTTCACCTTTTCCAATTAAAAACAACCCGGTTGATGTTCCAAGGAACATTCTATTATCATCAATAGCAGAGCAATTTGAAATATTTGCAAGCAACGAATCGGCCAGCATCAATTCAGGCCTGCCAGTAATTTCGTTCCATACGTTTAACCTATTGAGTTTAGAGAGGTAAACTCTTGAATCCGTGAATATATTTGTGAAATTTTCATTAGGGTTGCTATAAACAATTGACATGCTTCTTTTTGGCAGGTTTACTTTACCAACTATACCATCTTGGTATAACAGGTACACAGAACTATCTCTTATAACAAAATCCTTAAAAAGCACATCTCCAAGTGGGTTCTCGCAGAAAATACTTTTCCCTTTGAATGATTTTATTAGTTTTTTGTAATACCCATATAAAAGAATTAAACTGTCACCCGAAAACACATTCTGTAAAAAATAATTACTTGCAAAACCAACCCATCCCTGTTCATTGCACTTAATTAAAAAATGAGG
>CAZLXF010000142.1:853-8632 GCA_964563065.1 uncultured Rikenellaceae bacterium
AATTGGAATAATCACCTAATTTCTCATCAAAATCGTACACCCCAGTTCCCCATGGCCCAACTATCACTTTCCCTGTTGAATGCTTTAGTACACTTCGGTACCAGAAGTATTTATCGGATATAGCAAAACGGGTGAATCTTTGTTCTGGAATTGAGAATCTATTTAATGCTCCTCCTCGTCCGTTCCAAAGCGTAAGGTAAAGGCTGTTATTATCGTTTTGGGCAATTGACGTTACAAAGTTGGAGCCAATACTGTCGGGAGAGTTAAAGTAGGAGTATGTATGAAAAGAATTTTTACTGAGATCATAATTAACTAGCCCTTTATTTCTTGTTCCTATCCAGAGTTCATTAGGGTTACGTGATAAGAGCGAAATAACATCGTTGTTTGGTAACCCGTTTGATTCGGGAACTTTTCGGATATGCTCAAACCGGTTCAACTTTTTTGTTAGCACCGATAAACCTCCGTTTGTTCCAAACCAAAAGTTGCCCTGCCTATCGCGATAAATTTTTCGAATCTGATTACCAGCCAATGAGTATGTATTATTCTCATCATTCAGGTAATAAATTATCGAATTACTTGCAGGATCGTAGAGCCGGGCTCCTGCACTGTAACCGCCAAGCCAGATGCGCCCATCGCCGCTTGGAACAACCGAGTAAACCGAGGTAAAAGGCAAAAGGGATAACTCAAAACTAGTTTTATCAAAACATACAGCCTTCCCAGAAAAGCTAAATAACCATAGTTTCCCGTTCCCCACATCGTAGCTGTCACTATAGCCTTGTTGAAATAACTCTCCAAAATCAACAATTTTTGGATTAACATTTTCACAACTCTCGGTTTCGAAATCGAGAAAACTTAGCAATATGCATGCTCCTCCAATAAGCAAACCACTCTCCACCTCCTTTATATGATGGAAGTTATATACTTGGTTCTCCCAAAAATTATGCTGGTACGACTTAATATTTTCTTTATTAAAATCTACGCAACTTAGAATTCCACCATAACCATCAATCCATAAACGTTTTTTTGAATCAAAATACAGCTTCATTATCCAGCTTTCACCAGATGGTAGCGGAATACCAAAGAATTGCTTTACTCTCTCAAAATCGTTAGTTTCCGGGTTATACTTGCAAAGCCCTGCGCGGGTTCCAACCCACAAACCTCCAACACTGTCAACTGCAAGCGAGTAAATGTAGCTGCTTGGTAATTCATTTTCTTTATCGCCTGCAAAAAACGTGGTAAAGGTGTAGCCATCAAAACGCATCAGGCCCTCCTTGGTGGCAATCCACATAAAACCATCACCGTCCTGAATAATGTCAGTGAAGTTGTATGAGCAAATGCCATCGCGGTTGTAGTAGTTGGTAAACTTGGTGAACTTATCGAATTTAATCGAATTGTAGGGACTTTTTGATTGGGCGTTAAGCCCAAAATCAAAGGCAAGTATAATTAGCAAAACCAAAGTTTTCTTCAAAAAACTTCGAACAAAAGATTCAAAAAGCATAATTTTTAAGTAAAAGCTTCGTGGGCTCTAATTTAATGTTTTTATACAATGATACACAGCTTAACCCATGCAATATTTTTCTATTCCACTTTTTGATACTATTTTGCGGGTTATTTCTATATATAAATCCGTGAGTATATTCTTAAAAATATTGCTTTCTCCCATTGCGCTAATTTACGGTGCGGTTGTAAAGGTTAGAAACAACCTTTTCGACCTAAAAGTAATGAGCTCAAAATCGGTGAGCCGAACAACCATTTGCGTTGGAAACCTTACCGTTGGTGGAACTGGTAAAACTCCGCACACCGACTACCTTATAAATCTTCTTTCAAAAAGTTCTAGGGTTGCTGTTCTTAGCCGTGGCTATGGCAGAAAATCCAAGGGTTTCAGGTACGTTGAAACTAACTCTACCTCCACACAGGTTGGCGACGAGCCGCTTCAGCTAAAGCTGAAATTTCCGGAAGTAGTAATTGCCGTTGACGGCAACAGGGTTCGCGGAGCAGAGCAAATTATTGAAGATTTCCCTGAAATAGATGTAATCCTCCTCGACGACGCTTTCCAGCACCGTTACATTAAACCTGGCTTCTCGATTCTTTTAACCGACTTCAACAACCTTGTTACTAAGGATTACTTTCTCCCTTTGGGAAGTTTGCGCGACAGCCTCTCGCAGCTTCGCCGAGCCGATTGCATAATTGTTACTAAATGTCCGAAGAACATAAAACCAATCGACCAACGAATTGTAACTAAAGAGTTGAACCCATTCCCTTACCAGTCGGTTTACTTCTCATGGTTCGAGTACGGAAACCCAAAACCAGTTTTCAACGTTAGCAATCCCTTTGTTTTTGAAAAAAACAAAAAAATTCTTGCTTTTGCCGGAATAGCTAACCCCAAACTTTTCTTTGAATACGTTGAAAATCAGTTTACTTTATCAAAAAAAGTTTCATTTCCCGATCACCATGCATACTCTGAAAAGAAAATAAGAGCTATATTTGAAACGTTCAGCAAAATTGAAGGACAGAGCAAGGCCATTTTAACAACCGAGAAGGATGCTGCACGGATAAGATCGTTCTCAAATCTTAACGATGAAATTAAAAGTTCAATCTATTATATCCCAATTGAGGTAACCTTCAGCAACGAAACAATGGCCGATTTTAACCTTAAAATTGAAACCTATGTTAGAAAAAGTAAAAGAAACCGTAGCGTTTATAAATAGCAAAATAACCATCGCCCCCGAGGTTGGCATTATTCTTGGAACCGGACTTGGCGGTCTGGTTCGCGATATTCAAAACCAGCAGGTTTTGGATTATACCGAAATTCCTAACTTCCCAATTTCAACCGTTGAGGGTCACAAAGGCCATTTAATTTTTGGTGAGCTGGGTGGAAAGAAAGTTGTTGCCATGCAGGGTCGCTTCCATTTCTACGAAGGCTACGACATGCAACAGGTTACTTTCCCCGTTCGCGTACTCAAGTTTCTTGGAATAAAAAATTTGTTTGTTTCCAACGCCAGCGGAGGCGTTAACCCAAACTTTGAGATTGGCGATTTGATGATTATCAACGACCACATCAACCTACTTCCAAACCCGCTAATTGGACCAAACATTAGCGAACTTGGCCCGCGCTTTCCCGACATGAGTCAGGCGTACGACCCTAAACTTATTGCGTTGGCATACAACGTTGCCAAATCGCAGGGCGTGAAAACCCAAATTGGCTGCTACGTTGGCACATCGGGTCCAACATTCGAAACTCCAAAGGAGTACCAGTACTTCAGAATTATTGGCGGCGATACTGTTGGCATGTCAACCGTTCCTGAAGTTATTGTAGCCCGCCACATGGGAATTCCGGTTTTTGCCATTTCAATTATTACCGACTTGGGAGTTCCCGGGAAAATTGTTGAAGTTACCCACGAGGAGGTTCAGCGAATTGGCCAGCTAGCCGAGCAAAAAATGACCAAGATTATTGGCGAAATGCTTAGGCAAATGTAGTTTTTTAAGTTCTCAGTCTTCAGTTGGCAATTGGCAGTTGGCAGTTGGTGGTTTAATGTTTTTTTTATAACGTGCTATAATGGGTGATTTTAGAGATTTAACAGTCTATAAAAAAGCTTTTAAGTTAGCTATGGATATTTTTGAGGAGAGCAAATTATTTCCTAAAGAGGAAGTCTATTCGCTTACTTCGCAAATAAGAAGATCATCAAGAGCAGTTTGTTCAAATCTTGGTGAAGGTTATAGAAAAAGATTGTATGAAGCTCACTTTATTAGCAAAGTTTCAGATGCTGATATGGAAAATACAGAAACTCAGGTCTGGCTCGATTTTGCACTTGGGTGCAAGTATATTTCAAAAGAAATATTTGACAATTTTAACTCACAGTCACAAGAAATTGGGAGGCTTCTCAATCATATGATTTCACACCCCGAACGTTATCGATAATAGTTGGATTTCTTCCCTCTACCATCTATATACAAGTTGTAACCTGTTAACTGCCAACTGAGAACTGCCAACTAAAAACTACATCACCCACCAAACTTTGTGGCAACCACGCAAGTTTTTTTGTAGTGTTTCAGGTTTTTCTTTACGTTTTCCTTTACCGTAAATGTTTCAATAAAAATTACGTAGGCTCCAACCGGGGCTTTTGTATTAGCATCGGTAACGCCATCCCACTTTAAGGTTCCGCTGGTTCCCAGCGTAAAGTTCGATGCTAATCGGCGAACTTTTCTTCCCATGGAATCGAAAATAATGATATTGGCAATGTAACCATCCTCGGGTAAATTGTAGTCGATTAGTAGCACATCGTTAAAGCCATCGCCATCGGGCGAAAAAACTTCCTCCAATATCTCGAACGAATCTTCTGCCACACCAGGTTCCATGTACTGCGAATTTTTTGCTGTTGGTGTAGCAAATCCGGCTGCCTGAGCAGCCGACTGCCAACTCGAAGTTTCATTTGTAACCATTGATGGATGAATCCGTTCAAGCGAAACTCCCTTAACGCTCGAAAGCAAAGGAAGATGCATATCCTCGTTGTAGTGGAACTCATCAACTACATCTCCTAATGAATTTAGAAGAAGTACGTAACCTTCATCATTTGAGTATGAAGGCATCTTGGCTGTCCATACCAAAGCGCTTTCATTCTCAACAAAATAGTACTGTTCCACTAACGTTGGATTAATGGACAACACGGCGTAACTCTGCGGGAAAAGCAGCCAGGCCGAATCCGATGCAGCATAGAACTCGTTCAAACCTGCGGTTTCCACGTTTCGGTTTGCAATCCAAAGATCTTTAAGGTCGAAAGTTTTTTGTGAATTGTTGAAAACTTCAACAAAATCAACTCCTCCTGAGTATGGGTTGAAAAGCACCTCATTAACTACAATATCGTCAGCCACCGGTTCCTCGGGAACCGCAACTTGTATACATTCCGAAGGAAATGGGTTTCCTGAAAAATCGGTTATTCCCTCTTCGATGCATAAATCGTAAATTTCGCCAATATTCATGCCTGCTTCAAACTCCAAGTTAACTTCGTTGTACTTTGGTCCAGTAGTTTTTACCCATAAAGGCTCGCCAATTCCCGAGAGGATATAGTTTGAAGGAAGAGTTGCTGAGAGGCTATCCATGGTTTCAGAAAATGTAAGTCCTATAATTTTCGCGCTTTCTACGTTAACGCCCACAATGCTTGGCAAAACCAAATCGGGATTGCTGGCTAAAACCGAGTTCTCTCGCCCTGGAGTTCCTCCAGAACTGTCGTTGGAGCCTATCCAGTTTTCTGCACCAACCACCAGGTTGTTGGGGTCAATTTTTTCCAGGGAGAATCCTCCCGCTTCCTTGATTTCGTTACCGTACCAGTTCTCGGAGTAATCGACCCACGAAATTACGCGGGAAGCGTTATCGATTAATGCCAGCGACATTCCTGAATTTACTAAGGAAGGGAACGAAGAAACGCCCACGGTTTGTCCGTATGGGGAAAGTTCTGAAACTCCGCTGGTGGATGCTAGAATTAGAAAATTATCGGCTACAATAGTCACATCAGGAATTGTGATGATATTGTCGTTTGCTTTCAGCTTCCAACCTGCAAGTGTCAGATCGTTGCCCGACCTGTTAAATAATTCAATATACTCAACGTTAGGCAATTCGCCACTAGCAATTGGCTTTGCCATAATTTCATTTATAACTACGTTCCCAAAAGTTCCCTCGGAACCCAAACCAAACTCAATGCTATCGGTACAAGCATTCCCTTCCAAATCGCGAATGTTATTTACAGTAAGAAGCAAATTTTCCTGCGGAAGAATACTTGTTCGAAGGGTAACTATCGTTTCATTTTCAAGGTCAGGGAAAGCGCCAATTACATCAATCTGCTCACCATTCAGCTTTTCAATTCTGTAGTTTGAAGCCAACGCAGCATCATCGGAGTTTACGGTTTCTGAAAAATCGATGGCCACCGATGTTAAGCTAAGCGCATTGGCGCTGCTAATTACCGGGGGAAACTCGGTTTTACAGGTTTTAAGGTTATCAACCCAAAATTCGCCAGCCCTGCTGGTAGTGTACTTAAAACCAATACCGAAAGTTTTTACTTGTAGGTTATTTCTATCATTAGCCTTACCGGCATGCAAAAAACCTTGAACGTTCGATTCGGGCTGTAAAAACAAATCCCAATCGCCATTAGGCGAACGTGTTACTTTTATTCCAACCGTTTCGGCCTCGTTCCAATCGAAATCCGATTCAACAATTGCTGTTGCATAACTCCCATTTACTCGCCAAAGTGTTACAAAATCGGTTGAACCAGTGAAGTTAACTCCAGCCACATATCCGTTAAAATCTCCTAGTGTAATACTAGTTGTATCAGATGAAAGTACAACCCAAAACCCATTGTCGACCGATGGATCCCAGTTTCCATTACGCATTATTAACGACCACTCAAACGCGCCTTCTCCCAAACTGTTAATTACTAAAGGCAAAGCCAAACTGCTTTCGCCCGAAACTCCAGCCAGTGAATGTTTCAGCGAAAAATCACCTTCGATGGGTGAAACGCTCGATGTATTCCACACTGTGGAGTATGGGAAACTTACAGGGTAACCGCTTTCAAAATCCTCGTTGTACAAACAGCTCATCGATGAACCGCACCAAATGGTTTGTGAGTAGGCCTTAAACAACGGTTGACTTCCAACGGTTACTATAAAACCATACTTTCCAACTTGGCTTAAGGAAACTTCGCTCCAGGAAGCAAGCCCGTCAACCATTTCAACTTGGTTGTTATCAACCAAAAAGTTGCCTGCACCAAAATCGAGACCGAGAGTTGCTGTTGCAGAAAAATCTAAATCAATATTGCTGTATTTATCTGTTGCGGCCACTTTCAGCGTGAACGGTTCTGAAGGTTCTACGCTGAATGGTTGATCAATAAAACTAAGCTGCGTTTTTTCAACGCTTATACTCAAAACAGGACCAACCAAACCGGCATCGAACTTATCGGGGAAACCCGAACCGCTGGTATACGCAAGCCAGCCATGAGAGGAACTTGGCACAAACAGGTTTAATGTTGAACCTTCCGTAAGCCCTCCTTTCTTGAGAAATACTTTCAGCGTTAGCTCTACCGACTCGCCATCGGGAATATTTAAAGTATTATTTTCAAAATTTATTACAATTTGATTTGATGAAATTGTGGCACTTCCAAAAACCACATCTCCCTGTTCATCAATCAAAAACGCTCCGGCCAATATTTTGTTTAGTGGCAAATCGGAAGGTAAGCCAAACCCGTGAAATGAAAGTTGCGACACGTTTGTAGGGAGTCCATCGGTTTCACCTCCATCGGATATTTTAAAACGAAAAGCCCCCATGGCTGAAAGCGAATCAACCGACAAGCTGCTCATTTTTTGGTTTGAAATTTGCTCCACAGGAGCAAGAATGGTTGAAGTTTTATCGGCACAGTAAATCAACGGCGACACCGCATCGTTCAATCCCTCAACCGATGCAAGAATTGTAAAAGGTTCAGCCTGAAAATACGTAAGTCCACTCCAGTTTGCCTCACCACTACTGGCACTTGTTGTTGCCAAAGGAATGGTAAGCCAACCTTCACCAGAATTTTTAGAGAGGGTAATTTCAGCCTCCGAATTCACATCAACATTCCCGGCTTCGTCAACTGTACCAACTTTTACAGAAAATTCCTCGCCTAAACCTACAAACTGCGGCACGCTTGTAAAGGCAACCCGTGTGGCTTCTACATCAATTTTAAAGGAATTTGACTGAACCACATCGTCGAATTGAGTTGCAAAAATCGATCCTTCGGGGTAAACGGTAAAACCATG
>CAZLXF010000143.1:0-2129 GCA_964563065.1 uncultured Rikenellaceae bacterium
GTTTTTTATCCAACCCTTTAAGGTCGATAAAGTTGGCATCTTGCCTTGAACTTTAACCTCACCATTTATCGATAATGCAGGCGTAAGCCATACACCAAAATCGCTGAAATGATTCACTTTGGTGATTTTCTCAATGTTGGCATCAACCCCAAGTTCTGTAACCACTTCGTGGCACATTGCTTCAAGCTTTTTGCAGTTTGGGCAGCCAGGGCCGATTACCGTAATGTTCATATCATTATTTTGGTTGGCAATTTCAAATCTTGAGTAAAACATGCAAGCTGGGGTTTTCTGTAGTCAAATAAAGCGATGACCATCCACTTACTTTTACCTCAAAGTTCGTTATTGCTTTGGCGAGCACGAAATTACGCTCGGTTCCGTTTCCTTTATTTATAAAACCAACTCTAGCAGCCACAGCTGCAACCACCACAACCAGTTGAACTACTACAGCCTTCACCTTCGTTCATAATATCCTCACGTAGCACAAGTGATAAACCTTCCCTGTTCCACTGCAATATTCCACCATCGAGATTGGAAGCGTTTGTATATCCCTGAAAATTCAGAAGATTTACAACTTTTACACTACGAACTCCATTGTTACATGCAATTATTAGTGGTCTGTCTTTTGGCAGTTCCTCAAATCGTTCGGCAATAGCGGTTAGAGGCATGTGAAGACATTCAACATCGCTATCGAAATGCATTATTTCAAGTTCTTCCAATTCGCGCACATCAACAAGAAGTGCGTTTTCGTTGGCCAACGCGTTGGCTGCGGCCATTGGTTCAATATGGGTTACTCCCTGAAGAGTAAATGTTTGCTGCTTAGGAGTTTCAGTTGTTTTCATGTTCAATGTTAATTTGATGCAAATATAGTGATTACTTATGGGTTGGTTTTGATTGTTGTACTTTCAATCGTTTTACTAGTATATAAAACCTTCGTAATGTAAGGGTTGCAGTTTAAAATGATATTACTCACCAGTTACTCTCGGAGAGTTGCTGCAATTCTTAAAGGGTTTAGCAAAAGGTTTAATGCGTCAGTAATACTTGTGCATGCAATATCAGAATTTATTAACGCTCGGGTTGATGCGCCTTCAACTTGTATTACTGCTATTCCCAGTTCTGCTGACTTTAGCATTAATGCATCATTTGCACCATTGCCAATTGCTACAACAGATACAGCGTTTAAACTCTTAACAAAATTGGCCTTTTGTTCACCTTGTTTTTCGCCGCTAATTATTTTTATGCCAACATTTATATCGGCAAAATAGTTGCTTATTGTTCCAAAAGTGTCGGCAGTAATAATGTGTATTGTTAACTTTTGCGACAGCTCGTGGATTAATTCGACAATACCCTCAATTGGTTTACCATCTGTTGCAAGCGTACCGTTGTAATCGAGCACTAAATGCTGAATCTCGAAAGTTGATATGTTAGGAATTTTAATGCTAATCATTTTTTCGTGTTTTATATTGCTCCAAATATCAATCCGCTTATGGTTGCCATAATCACAACCAGCACAACGTAAACAAGCGTTTTTTGGGTTCCCATTACACCACGAATTACCAACATATTTGGCAACGAAAGTGAAGGTCCGGCAAGAAGTAATGCCAACGCTGGTCCTTTTCCCATTCCCGATGACAGTAAGCCCTGAACAATGGGCACTTCGGTTAGTGTTGCAAAATACATAAACGCTCCCACAATTGATGCAAAAAAGTTTGAGAAAACCGAGTTTCCACCAACGAGAGATGATATCCAGCTGCTAGGTATAATTCCCGGTATATTTGTAGAATCGTGAGTTGAGCCCAGTAGGAAGCCCGCAACAATAACGCCCAATGCCAGTAATGGCATAATTTGCTTGGCAAAATCCCAAGTGGCAAGTGTCCATTCGCGGTTCTCATCGTCATTATGAAGAGTGATTATGCTTAGCCCTGTAATAGCAACTAGCATTGGCACTAGCGGTGCCAAATTACCACCTATGTAGGTTGAAGCAAGAATCCCCGAAACGCCTGTTGCCACAGCGGCTGAAATAACCAACCACCATTTTATTTTTAATATTTTAATTAGCGAGTAAACCAAACCCAGTCCGAAAATGCTGGTAATAATCCATTTGTTGCTCCAAATAAAAAACCATGCTCCAG
>CAZLXF010000143.1:2229-6664 GCA_964563065.1 uncultured Rikenellaceae bacterium
CCACGCTTGTGAATGCTCGAAAAAAGTGGTAGAATGGTACAGCTGCAAACTGCAAGGATTGTTCCAGAAACCGAAGCTACGGTGTAGGCAACCCACTTCTTGGCGTTTGCGCCAAAATATTTAAGTACAGCACCTTGACTTACAAAAACTGAGATTACGCCTGCAATAAAAAATGCAGGAAGAAGGCAAAGTACCACATGTTCCTGCGCATACCACTTGGCAAGGTCGAGAGTAGCATCCACAGCAGTGCGGAATGTTGCACTATCAACAGGCATAAAGAATGCCAGCGCAAAGAAAAATACAATCCAGAATAGGATTTGAAGCTCTTTTTTAATTTCCATTGATTAGATTTTTGATACGAAGAGGCTGTTTCAAATGGTGTCTTTTCTGCCACTAAGGCACGAAGACTCTAAGATTCACTAAGTATACTCTATTGATTATTATGTCATTGTGCTTCTTTGTGTCTTTGAGACTTTGTGGCAATTTATTATATTTTTATTTTTAAGACAACCTCTTCAGTTAGAAGTAAACCACTATAATATAGTAAATTCCAATCCCAATAAAAATAATTGAAACCACTCGCCGGAACCACAATTCAAAAGTTTTAATTCGACTGTATACCACGCCAACGCTCGATATGCTGTACGCAAGTATCCAAGAAAAGAGAATTACAGGAAGCCCCGTTGCAATGGCAAAAACAATGGGTAAAAAGTATCCGGCAGAAGATGATACCGAAAGGGGAATTAATGCGCCAAAGTACAGTACTCCACTATATGGACAAAAGGCAAGAGCAAAAACAACACCAAGGAGTAATGCTCCCCAATGGCTTCCACCACTAGCATTTGCTTCGGCCTTTGCCGATATTTTTCCCGAACCCGAAAAATTCAACTTAATAATGTCGAGCATAAATACACCAATAACAATAAGCAACGGTCCAATAAATAGTTCACCATAGGTGCTTACTGCTTTTTGGATTTTAAAAATACTTGAGCCTTGCCTGAGTATTAAAATAAGAATAACTCCTAACAACGTGTAGCTTATTGCACGCCCCAGGGTGTAAATTATGCCATTGACAAAAACCCGTCTCCTGTTTTGTACATCTTTGCCAATAAACCCAATGGCGGATATGTTTGTTGCCAAAGGGCAAGGACTAATTGCAGTCATTAGTCCAAGGGCAAATGCAGTTAGCACAGGGAACGGAGAGTTCTCAATCAGGTTTTGTAAAAAATCCATTTATTGCAAGAATTCGTTTATTACCTTAACAATTTCCTCTTTAAGAGCATTGGGGTTTCTGAGGGCGTTACCAAAAGCAAAATCGGTTAGGACTTTATGCTCGTTGTCTGAAACAATAATTAGGCTGCTGCCTGCCACTTCGTATTTATTGGTAATAGCCTCGTTGGCCTTCTCTGTATAATCGAGTTCAGCAAATTTTACATCATCATTTTTTGCAAAATTCTCAGCAACCGTTTGTCCGGCAATTTCTTGAATGGCCAAGCAGGTTTTGCAACGCTGTTTCCCATGGAAGTAGTAAACCATAACTTTTGCCGTTTCGGCAACCTCAACCGTAGTAGTTTCGGTAGTTTTTTTCTCCGTTGAGCCACCGCAGCTCACCATTCCCATTGCCAAAGTGGCAAGCGATAGAAATAATGCAAATCGTTTCATTGTTTATTTTGATTTAGTGGTTTGCTAATTGTTTTTTGTAATAATTTCCTTCAGTTCGCTTACGCTGGGTACTTTCCCCGAGAAAATTACCTTCTCGTCGATTACCAGCGCTGGCGTTCGCATCACGCCGTAGTTCATAATGTTAACAATGTCTTCTACTTTGCTAATATTGGCATCAATGCCAAGTTCGCTAACTGCATTGCGTGTGGCCTGTTCAAGTGTTTTACACTTTGGGCAGCCAGTGCCGAGAACCTTGATTTCCATAGTTTTTGTTTGTTAATTGTTTACATTTATTTGAATGTCGAATATCGAACATCGAACATCGAATAATGAATGATGAAGGCTGGTGTGGATTGGCCGTTTGCCTTTTTGTGCTATTGCCATTCGTTTCCCAACCACTTCGAAATTCGGTATTCATTATTCTGTGTTCAATATTTCTTTGAATATCGAATATCGAACATCGAATAATGAATGATGAAGGCTGGTGTGGATTGGCCGTTTGCCTTTTTGTGCTATTGCCATTCGTTTCCCAACCACTTCGAAATTCGATATTCATTATTGCCTTCGGCGAGCTCGCAAAGTACGCTCGGTTCTGTGTTCATTATTTCTTTATTCTTTCTGTAACCATATTCTTTTGCGCTGTTTCAATACTTTTCACAAATATTGAAATCAATTCATTATTCTCGTTTAATGCATCGATAATCTGTTGTTCTGAACTAAATGAGTTTGAGCGATGAATAATTTTAAGACAAACCAATGTTTCACGAAGTTCTTTTAAGGCAATTTTCATTTTGTGAACAAAATCTTTTCTTGACTCACTGCTTTGTGCTTCTCCATATTGTAATGCAGGAGCAGTTCCACTTCGTAATATTTGTCCTGATAAATAATTACTGGCTTTGGTAGGTTTCAAAGATTCTGCTAGTTCAATTATTCTAACTGCAAAATTTATCAGTCTCTCCTCTAAATCGTATTTTCGTTCCGGCATTATTGTATTCTTTAAGATGTTGACAAATTCGACATTCAGTGTTCGACATTCGATGTTCAATATTCACGATTCATTATTCAAAAAACTCCCCCATCATCCGTTTCGCTTCTTCCCATCCTTCCTTGCGGATGCAGTACTTTATTTTTGGTGGATTAAACTCGCCTTGTATAAGCCCCGCTTCTTTTAACTCGCTTAGGTGTTGCGAAAGCGTACTGCGGGCAATTGGCAAATCGTCGGCAATGTCGCCGCTATAGCAGCATGTTTGTTTTGAAAGAATTTCCATGAGTTGGATCCGAACGGGATGGCTCAGCGCCTTTGCGTAACGTGCCAATTTTAACTGTTTTTCGGTGTACTTTTCTTTAACCATTTTTCGTACGATTAATATTTCGCAAATTTACGAAATGATTTTGTGTTTCGTACAAATACGAAATGAATTTTTTATAGAAAAAGGGGGAAATTAGAAAAATAGGGAGAATACAGTTTCTTTATTTGGAGTAGATTTTACCTTTATGCTTCCCTTATGCATGTGCATTATTTGTTTCGAGATACTAAGCCCGATGCCGTTACCTTCTTCTCTAGTGGTGAAGAAAGGAACAAAAATTTCATCGACAATTTCTGGGGGAATTCCGGATCCATTGTCGGTAACCGATATTACTACTTCGTTATTTTCGCTAACCCTGCAGGTTAGCTTTATTCGTGGGTTTTCCGTGTTGGTTAATGCGTCTGCTGCGTTTTTTAATAGGTTTAGAAGTACCTGCGATATTTGGCTTTCATCAACTCTTATGGTTTGCTGGTCGTTTTCCAGCAAGGTTGAAATGTTGAGATAATTATCGCTGTATTGTGATTTGAAGAGCATTAGTGTTTTTTCAAAAAGATCTTTAACCGGCACATCTGATATTTCGGGTTTTGGCAGCCTTGTGAGTTTTCGATAGTTTTCGACAAAACGGGTTAGCCCTTGCCCTTGCTCGTGAATTACCCTTAGCCCCTGGATGGTTCTTTTGACTAGTGCCCCATCAATTTCGTTGGAGTTTATGGGTTCGCCGTCTTTTACAAACTGATTGCAAAGATTCTCAGAAAGCGAAGTTACAGGTGCAATGGAATTCATTATTTCGTGGGTAAGTACTCTGATTAGTTTTAGCCACGAATTCAACTCTTTCTCGTCCAGTTCTTTCCTTATGTCCTGCATCGATACGAGCTTAAGCTGCTCGTTGTTGGTTTTGAATGTGCTGGCTTTAACCAGTAGGGTTACTTGTCCGTTTTTACTGTTTATGGTTACCGTTTTTTCTTGGTTTACCTCAATTTCATTGGTTGTCTTGGCTAGCTTTGTGTCAATCTTTTCGAACTGACGAACGTGAGTTAGCTGATTTAATCCAAGTAGTTTTTTGAGGCTCGAGTTGCAGTTGATTATAAAGCCTTGACCATTAACCGACATTATGCCAACGGAAATGTGCTCAATCATTGCCTCAAAGTATTTTTCCTGTTGCTGATTCTCGATATGGATACTTTCAATCTGCCTAGAGATTCGCTTGAGGTTAACACTTAGCTTATTTAGCAACTTGTCGCCTGAATATTCGGGGAGCGAAAGGCTAAAGTCGTCGTTACTTACCGAATCAAAAAAGTAAACAATCTTCTTGTTAATTTTATTGGTATACCAAACTAAGTTGATAATCAGAATTAAAATAATTAATAGTAAAGCAATACTGTTGTAAATGGGCTGGCCGTTACTAAGCGCCCATCCTGTGTAAATGGAAAGTAGGGTAATAATGCTTATGCGGATTACAATATTTA
>CAZLXF010000143.1:6764-8545 GCA_964563065.1 uncultured Rikenellaceae bacterium
CATACTTTCGCATCTTATTGTAAAGTGTTTGTCGTGTAATACCAAGTTGATCGGCAGCCGCCTTAATATTTCCCATGTTCTTCTCAATGGCAAGGGCAATCATCTTTTTCTCCATTTCATCAAGCTTCACAACATTTGTATCGGATTTAGGGTTTACAGTTGAACCCGAAAAAAAGTCGTGAACCTTTAGCTTTCCCGACTCGCTCATAATCACCGCCTTTTCTATGGTATGCTCCAGCTCACGGATATTGCCAGGCCACGAGTAATCAGTTAGCTTATCCTTTGCTTGGGATGTGATGCTAACCGATGCCTTGCCATATTTTTCGGAATACTTCAAAAGAAAATGCTCGGCTAGAGGTATGATATCGTCCTTTCGTTTTCGCAGCGGGGGAACCTCAATGTGGATGGTGTTTATTCGGTACAGCAAATCCTCACGGAAAAGCCCGCTATCAACCAGCTGATTTAAATCCTTATTGGTTGCGCTAATAAGCCTAATGTCTATGGGTTTGGGTTGATTTGATCCAACCCTTGTTACCTCACGGTTTTGAAGCGCCACAAGAAGTTTCGATTGAAGGGTTAGCGGAAGGTTAGCAATCTCGTCGAGGAAAAGAGTGCCCCGGTTGGCCAGCTCAAATTTTCCTGTTCGGTTTTCGTGTGCATCGGTAAATGCGCCCTTAACGTGCCCAAAAAGCTCGCTTTCGAAAAGGGTTTCGCTTACGGCTCCCATATCTACTGTCACCATCAGCTCGTTGCTTCGCTCCGACATGTTATGTATCCTGCGTGCGATTAGCTCCTTCCCTGTTCCGTTTTCGCCAGTAATTATTATATTGGTGTTGGTTTTGGCAACTTTGTCAACAGTTCTTAGAACTTGGGTAATTGCTTCGGAACTGCCAACGATTTGCTTATCTTCCCTGTTTATGCTTTTTATCAAATCCTTTTCCTTCTGCTTTAACCCCTCAATTTCCATTTTCGAAAGACTAAGTTCAATGGCCGATTTTACAGTTGCCAGCAGTTTTTGGTTGTCCCAGGGTTTCAGTACAAAATCGGTGGCGCCAGCTTTTAGTGCCTTAACCGCCAGCTCCACATCACCGTAGGCGGTGATTAGAACAACTGATATATCGGGATGATTTTCCTTTATGCGCTGTAGCCAGTAAATGCCCTCGTTGCCAGTGTTTACACCCGCTTTGAAGTTCATGTCCAGAAGTACAAGGTTATAATTGTTGCCTTGCAACTCGGAGATTAAATGGTTTGGGCTTGAAATGCATTGAACTTTATTGTATTCAGATACCAATAACATTTCCAGGGCAATTAGCACATTCTTGTTGTCGTCAACAATTAAAATATTTCCCTTCGACATATATTCTTTTCTTTTATACAAATATAGATTCTATTACATTAAAACTACAAATATGTGTCTATTTCTTTTACAGGTAAGTGTAAATTTATTATACATAACTAATGGTATGTATTTAGCGTATTGTGAAGGTAATTAGGCTTTTATTGATTTTGGTATATTGTTAGTTATATGAGTTTGTAGAAATTAATTTTTTTCTGATTGAGTACTAATTCCTTAAAACAGATAAACATGATTAGAACAGTAAACCTAAACAAAATCTTCCGCACCGACGAGGTGGAAACCCTTGCACTTAACGATGTGAGTTTCTCAGTAAAAAAAGGCGAGTTTGTTGCCGTAATGGGCCCTTCGGGCTGTGGTAAATCAACCCTGCTAAATATTGTTGGTATGCTCGATAACCCTAGTTCCGGTCAGTACTTTTTCGACG
>CAZLXF010000144.1:0-8516 GCA_964563065.1 uncultured Rikenellaceae bacterium
TTTACCTTCTCCTCCAGTTAAGCAGAAATTCCTCGTTAAACATAGCAATAACGGCAAACCGAAAATCGAGCTGCGACTCGGTTACAACTTGGTAAAGTTGCACCTTGCCTGCAAGGCAAAAACCTTTTGCAACCTGCTTCGAGTAGATAAAATTTCCAGTAACTATTTCTCTTTTAGGTGAATTGTAGTCGGGATGCACGGTTGATACCGATCCAAAAATTTGCTGTCCGCGCGGAAGCATCAGCGAATCGGCACGCCAGTAGCCAACATCAATGCTCAACCCTTTACGTTGAAAGTAGAGTTTTGGGAAAATAGCCCAGCCGTTCTTGTAAATATGATGAGGGTTTGGCGACATGTCCTTCCCCATAAAAGCCAGCGCCTCAACACCAATTCTGCCGTTTGCGGCAGGAAGCGAAAGGTTCACTCCTCCCCCAAAATTTGCTAGGGTTGAAACCAAACTTTCGGTTTCGTTTATCTGACCTCCCTGGTGAACTGCCAAGGCATACAATGGAATATTTAGGTTCAATTTATCACCTTCCAGCAACTGTATTTTCCCCGAAACGCCTACGGTAAACTCCTCTTGTATGGTGTCGCCAAAAAACAAGAATTTTTCCCAGTTTATCCATGTTTCCCCTTCGAAATAATTCCCGTTAAAGAGAAACTGCAATCCAGTTTCAGGCTGATTAATCAAAGCCCGTTCCGGTGCAAAAATTGGCTCAGGAAGACCGTGCCCGTTGGCTCCGTTGATGGTTCCAACATTCATCGAAATTTTATCGGTTAGCGAAGCATTTATTGTAACTACCGGAATAATCGTTGTAAAAGTTGGTTCACCTGAGTAGAAAAGGCCGTGAAACCCTGCCGAAATTGAATATTTATTATCTACGGCAAATCTTAAACGTGGTTCAATGTTAAAACCCGTTAGCGTGTAACCCTTCTCAATGTAGTTGGCAAATTCAAGGTTGTCGAAAAATGCAGCGCTCGACAAATCAACATAGAACTTACCTGATATAGAATCGCTATTATTAATGCTCTGAGCATTGGAAATAGTGGCAAGCAGAAGTAATAAGGCAACAAAAAAACTTTTCATTTCAATGATATTTTCAAATTACAAAAGTAGGTTTTTTGATTGACAAAACGATTAGTACAAAAGGCTTTGCCTCAAATAGTAAAAAAGTAGTATTTTTGGATTCTTAAAACCAAAACCTATCCAATGCAAACAATCGGTTTAAAATCCTATAAAACCATCAACCTAACGGTTGGATGGGCCAGCTTTTTAATTGCTGCAGTAGTATACCTGCTAACCATTGAACCCACAGCAAGCTTCTGGGATTGTGGAGAATTTATTGCCAGCGGCTACAAGCTAGAAGTTGGGCATCCTCCCGGAGCACCAATCTTTATGCTATTAATGCGATTCTTCACCATGCTTGCTCCAAGTAAAGAGTTGATTCCTATTTTTGCCAATTCAATGTCGGCACTGGCAAGCGCCTTCACCATACTTTTTCTTTTCTGGAGCATAACGCACCTCGCACGAAAAATCTTCGACATTAAAAACGACGAGTATTCGCTAACCCAAGTAATATTAATTATGGGCGCTGGGCTAGTTGGCGCGCTCACGTATACATTCTCCGATACGTTCTGGTTTTCAGCGGTTGAAGCTGAAGTATACGCAACCTCATCGCTCTTTACGGCACTCGTTTTTTGGGCAATACTAAAGTGGGAAAATGTTGCAGACCAAACTCACGCTAATCGTTGGCTTATTTTAATTGCATACCTAATGGGTCTCTCCATTGGTGTTCACTTACTAAACCTGCTTGCCATTCCAGCAATTGTGCTGGTTTACTACTTTAAAAAGTATGAGGTTACTACATGGGGAATTATTAAAGCCCTTGCCCTTAGCGTAATACTACTTGGAACAATGATGTATGGCATAATTCAGGGAGTAATAGTGCTTGCATCAAAATTCGAGCTGCTTTTTGTTAACGGATTTGGGCTACCCTACAAATCTGGAGTTTTTTTCTATATCGCTGCAATTATTGCATTAATAGTTTGGGGAATAATATACAGCCACAAAAAGGCCAAACCCATTCTAAACACTATTCTAGTTGGATTTACAGTTATTCTAATTGGCTATAGTTCGTTTGCACTAATTGTTATTCGCTCGTCGGCAAAGCCACCAATGAACCAGAACAACCCCGACAATATGTTCTCGCTGCTTTACTACCTTAACCGTGAGCAGTATGGCGACAGGCCGCTAGTTACAGGACATGCATTTAACGCACCCATGGTGGAACGAAAGAATGGGAGCGCACAGTACATTCAGAAAGATGGCAAATACGTTGTTGCAACCTATAAAACAGAATTTAAGTACGACGACAGATTTACAACCGTATTCCCTCGCATGTACAGTTCAGAACCCAACCACGTTAGGGCATACAAGGAGTGGACTAACTTTACTGGGCGACCCGTTAGGGTAAATAACTACTCGGGAGAATCGGAAGTATTAAATGTTCCAACATTTGGTGAGAATTTACGATTTTTCTTTTCGTACCAACTAGGACATATGTACTGGCGCTACTTTATGTGGAACTTTGCCGGCAGGCAAAATGATATTCAGGGACACGGTGAAATAATAAAGGGAAACTGGATTAGCGGAATTCCATTCATTGATACTCCTCGGCTGGGACCACAAGATGAGCTACCCTCAACTTTTAGGAACAAGGCGCACAACAGGTATTTCATGCTACCTTTCATACTTGGGCTAGCAGGGCTACTCTATCAACTTTACCGAAACAAGAAAGATTTTTGGGTAGTAACGCTACTCTTCGTTCTCACCGGAATAGCCATTGTGGTTTACCTTAACCAAACTCCGTATCAACCTCGCGAGCGCGACTACGCTTTTGCAGGAAGTTTTTATGCTTTCAGCATTTGGATTGGCTTGGGAGTTTTGGCATTGTACCAGGCCGTAAAAAAAGCATTCGACAATCCGGTTGGGGCAACCATTACAACGGCTGTTTGTATGGTATTTGTACCTGGAATTATGGCTGCTGAGAACTGGGACGACCACGACCGGAGTGGAAATTTCATTTCAAACGATTTTGCCTATAACGCGCTAAATACATGTGAACCAAATTCAATTCTGTTCTCGTATGGCGACAACGATACGTTCCCTCTTTGGTACGCACAGGAAGTTGAAGGCGTTAGAACCGATGTTAGAGTTAGCAACCTTAGCTATCTTCGGGCCGATTGGTACATTGACCAGATGAAACGTAAAGCCTACGAATCAGAGCCACTCCCCGTTAGCATGACGAATGAAAAATATGTTACCGGAACCCGCGATTTAGTGCTGGCCGTTGATAGAATTAACAGGCATATCAATGTGAAGCAAGCCATTGACTTTGTGCTAAGCGACGATCCTGGCACAAAAGTAAACTCACCTGTTGATATGAACGAGAAACTCAATTTCTTCCCCTCAAAAAGTTTAATGCTCCCCGTTGACAAAGCATTAATTGAAGAGAAAGGAGTTGTTCGTACCGAAAAAATGGGCAGCGTGGTTGACACAATGAAGTGGAGGCTCTCGAGCAACTATCTACTAAAGGACGGACTCTTCCTAATGGATTTAATGGCGCACAATAACTGGCAACGCCCTATGTACTTTGTTATTACCGTTAGCTCCGATACATATCAGAGTCTCGATAAATTTTTTCAGGTTGAAGGGCTAACCTACAGAATAGTTCCCATTGAAGCCAAACGAGTTAGCGGGCGTTACGGAAACGTTGAATCAGAAATTATGTACAACAACCTTATGAACGTTTACCGCTGGCGAAGCATTGCCGACCCCAACGTTTACATAAATGAGAATAGCGCTAGAATTATTTCGAACTACCGAAATATTTTTGGTCGACTCGCACTACAACTTGTTGAGGAAAACAAAATGGAGAAAGCCGTTAAGGTGGTTGATAAATGTATGGAAGTTATTCCTCCGGAGAATGTTCCATTCAACTTTTTTGCACTAACGCTAATCGAATCATACTACCGTGCTGGAGCAATTGACAAGGGCGTAGAATACTCAAAAAGTTACATGACACAGTGCGCCGAGGAACTCGATTACTTCCTACGCCTGCCCAACAGTTTTATGGGCAACATCCGTAACGAAACCGAGCTAAACCTATATATTCTGCAGGAACTTTACAGCATGGCTAAAACCTACGAAAATGGTGACCATAAGGCAGAGCTGGAGGAACTCTTCAATACAATTGGTGCAAAAATGTAATACTCGAAGGATTAAATGATAAACCTAAGTCCCCCGAAGTTTTTCATGAACATGTTTCCGGGTTTCATTTGGAGCATTCCAAATGAAAGAAACGATATTTACCTAACATTTGACGATGGGCCAACCGAAACTGTTACGTCATGGGTTTTGGACTTGCTAGCAAAGCACAATGTGAAAGCAACCTTTTTTTGCCTAGGCAAAAAGGTGGAGATGCATCCGGAACTATTTGAGCGAATAAAAGCCGAAGGTCATTCCGTTGGGAACCATAGCTACAGTCACTTAAAGGGCTGGGAAACGCCAACCGGGCAGTACGTTCAGGATGTTGATTTTGCCAACGACCTGATTGGAACCAACCTTTTTCGTCCGCCTTACGGACGTATTAAACCAGCGCAATCGAAACTGCTTAGGGAGCGTTACAAAATAATTATGTGGGATTTGCTAAGCATGGACTATAGCCGCAACACTTCGCGCCGCAGGTGCGCCAACATTGTAAAAAACGGATTGCATTCGGGGGCAATTATTGTTTTCCACGATTCAAAAAAAGCCGAAAAGAACTTACGCTACGCATTACCCAGAGTTCTTGAAGAAGCCAAAAGGCAAGGTTTTAAATTCGATGTAATAAAGTAATGCTTCCAACTACAGGAATTGGTTTCAATTAATTTTTCTATTGCCCGTAAATTTTCTTTTATACGCTCTAAAATGCTGGCCGTACCAATTAGGATTACTAAGTCGAGAAAAAACGTAGTTCCTTGCGCTCCTATCGAAAATTGTTCGGAATGGTAACGCTATATATTTAATAAAAAAGGTGATGAAAAAGTGGTAAAATGCTCGCTGCTTATTTGAAAGGGGCAATACCATTTCATGCCTAAAAGCCAATAGTTTACTTGTGAACGATTGTGAAGCCCCTGAATTTGAAAGTCCGAAAACTATATTCATTAAGCTAACGTAGGCGAACGCTTTTTGCCTGTAAAAGCCAAACTCGTTAAAAACTTCACAAGGATTTACCTTCTGGCTAAGTAGCAGCAAATCGTAAAGATTTCGCAACGACACATCGGCATGGTAATGGGCATTGTGCATTAGCTGCGAGTGAATAAAATTGTGAATAATTTTATTACTATCGCTCATTACGTAAATACTTTCGTTTGAAAGGGAACCCTTTTTCGAAGAAAAAATCTGTTTGTTTCCAAACGATTTTTGTTGCTGATTCCGTACAGCATTCCGATGCAACTCTACGCCGGCAACACATCCCTCCTTAACTAGAATTGGGTAGTGCATGGTTGACGGGTACGCCTTGGGATTAAACTGTTTCTGGGTTTTGTAACCATTGCTAATTAAAAGCGCTGCCGCTTCAAGCATTCGGTTGTTATCCACCAAAACATCAATATCGTAAACCATGCGTTCTCCAGAATCGTGATACAAGTTATCGAACAGGTTACCAACTCCCTTCATAAAAATGCAACCAATTTCAGCTTCGCTGAGAAGGAGTTGTATGCTAACGGCTTGGTTCAATATTTTTTCGTTTCGTTCAAAGTTCAACCGATGGATGTACTCAAGGTACTCAACTAAATCGGGAGGTAAGGAATTTAGCAGCTGAGCATTTTTTAGATTCACATAAACCGATTGCAATACAAGATGTCGGCTACCAATTTCAACAAACAGTTCCCAATCGCTTTTCTCTTTGGGAAAAAGATTTGAAAAAGCAATGGCTTTGTCGGGATTGACACTTAGCGATAGGATACTAGCCAATAAATTATGCGCCTGTTTTCTGGTCATTTTCAACCTACCAATTTGGTGAGAATCTTAATGGCCTCCTCACTGTTGCCATACTCCAGCTTGTAAAAGTTTAACTTAGCGAACCACTCAATAAAATTTTCGGCTCGCCTTAAATCGTCACCAACCCATGCCTCCTGCATAAAGTTTTGCAATGCCTCTAAAGTTGAAATGGGCGAAAAATCAACATTTAAACTCTTACTATAATGAATAAACACAATATTCTCCAATTTTTGGGGCAGGGTTTGCAGCTCCAAGGGCTTCAACCTTAAGTATGCTAGTTCACTTCCTTTTCTTTTAAGCAGCTCCAAATTCTTTGATTCCAGAATATTTACAACATTATTTTTAACACAAAGTGCTGCCGGAAACGGATAAATATTTTCAGTTGTAGCTTCAACAGGAATAAAATCGTCTGAAAAAAATTCGAAACCATTTAGTTGAAGAAGTGCAGCCATGGTACTTTTCCCCGAACCTCCCGGTGAAGTTAGAACAAGAAGCTTATCGTTCCTTTTCACGGCAGAGCCGTGGATGTATGCCATCCAATCATTCTCTGTCTTTTTGTAGAAAAGGTTCGACAACTCGATGTAAAGCAGCCGCTTAATTTGCCCCGGCTCATCAGCAGAAAGAACTATCCCATTAACCCCTCCTACCCGCAAAATGTATTTATTCTGATATGGGAAAACTTCAAAAACCCCAAGCGTTTTTTCATCCTTTCCAACTTCAAGATGGCTCAATGGCAAATGAATGTAGGACTCGAGGTAAGGAGAACCATAAGCAATTTCAAAACGGTTGCTGTTAAATGAATACCTGTGTCTTTTTGTTCGCTCTGGAATAAAATCCTGAAAACAAGAGCTGTTTTCAACAAAAACAGGCAACTTAAAGTCTGGGTTAAAAAGTTTCCCGAAAGATTGGTACAGATTATTTACTATTCCCTGGGCTGTTTTTATGGAGAGTGAGTGGTTTGATGCGATAATCCTTTCAGCATCGTTAGGTTTAGTTTGTTGCGTATATAAAGAAAAGATGAGCCATTGCAGCTCATCGAATTGCGCCCACTGATTGCTTGCTTGGAACCAAACAACGTGGGCATTATCAAGTTTCTTAACTAGGTAAGACACCGTGTTGGTATACGGTTTTAATGTAATTTACTAGCCCCAGTCGTCCCAATCGCCTCCACCTGGGTCACCTGGATCTGTATCGCTTGGGCTTTGTGCATGAACCTTGGTTGGGTTATTTAGCAACAAGAACATTGTTGAAGCAGCAAAAGCAGCATAACCCATTTTTTTAATGGCCTTCCTACGGGAAATATCGGTTTCCTCATCCAACTTTTTAACTGCCTTTGCCTTCTCTTCCTTTTTCATATTACAAATATAGAAACTTTTTATATTTGAATTGCCTATTATTTTACCAATAAAGTGTTTATGTTTATAAACAATTCAAATAATTAGACTAATTACCTCAAAAAAATATCACTTTAACAAAAACCAACCTACTCTATAACAATTCTTTGGGTCATTTTGTTAACTCCATCGTTAATAACTACCATATAAATCCCTGAGGCATTAGAACGCAGGTTGATAATTTCACGAATTCCCCCGCCATAAACATTGTATTCATTCTGGAAAACTTTTTGCCCCAGCGAGCTAATAACAGTAACATTCACCTTTGCCGATGTTAAACCACTAATTTCCAAATTAATTTCTCCGCTGGTTGGGTTGGGGTAAACGCTCATATTCCAAAGGTCTTCCACATCAACATTGGTTGTTTCTTTAACATCAACAACGGTTGTATCGCGTGTTGAACAAGCAAACTCGTTTGCTACCTCTACCCAAACACTGTGAGCACCAACTCCCCACTCCGAACCTACGAACAAGTATGTTTGCTCAGTGGTTTCATCGAACCAGAGGTAGCTGCTATAGCCTTCACCAGCATCGAAAAGGTACTGATCCTGAACAGCAAGAATCATGGTATCATTCAACATTGCAAACTGCGGACGAGGATGAACGGTTACGGTAACCTCATCGGCGCTTTCACAGCCAGTGGCTGTAATGGTTGCCACAACGCTGTACAATTCAGTTTCGGTTGGTACAAACTCTTCTCCATTTATTACATCGTTATTCCATGTGTAAACATCGGCATCGCCTGTGGCATTAAGGTTTACCCTATCGCCATCACAAACTGCGAAATCATCGGGAACGGTAACGGTTGGTAATGGATTTACGGTAACAGTAACACTTTCGGTTGCTTCACAACCGGTTGCTGTGTTAGCGGCAATAACTGTATATGTTTGCGTTTCAGCTGGAGTAAACTCCTGCGCGTTAACCACTCCATTATCCCATGTGTATGTGTTGGCATTACCCGTGGCAATTAGCATTACGTCTTCACCCAAACAAACGCCAAAATCATCGGGAACATTCACTTCGGGCAACGGGTTAACGGTAACAGTTAACTCATCGATTACCTGGCAACCAGTTTCTGT
>CAZLXF010000145.1:0-8412 GCA_964563065.1 uncultured Rikenellaceae bacterium
CGTGGAGGTATATGTAGTATTGCTTAATCGGTTTTTCTGTGATGTACAACCTGTTGTACTTACCTTTACCTTCTTTTCTGTCAAATTCCCTGACTGTTGCAGATTTTACAAACTCGCGGGTGGTGAGGATACACAAAACTTTATTTTTTCCAAATGGTGGGGTTTTGTAATAGTTATCAAGTACATATTGTTTCTTATCGCCATTGGTTCCTCCGATACTATCCCACCAGATTATTGGTATATTATTGGCTGTGGCATACTGTTTTACATGGGCATTTAATTGGTCTGTCAAGCAACGGATAACTCCATTGGTGAGTTTGTCGAAATTCAAATTCTTCAGTAGTTGGACTACATTGGAATCTTTGTAAGAGCCTTGTATGTAGCCATTAAACACTAATCGGTCAAAACAACTATATCCAAATGATATATGGTCTTCGTATTGTTTGTAAAAACTATTTTTCATTTATCAAAGGTAAAACCTCTGAACTATGCTGCAAAACCAGATTGGAACTTTAGTTCGCTAATCTTCTAAATCAAAATTTTGGATATTGTCAAGTATCCTGCGCTCCTTCTTGGTAGGTCTGCCCATACCTCGTTGTCGGTAGCCTTGAAAAGCAAGAAAACCGGGTTCAAGTTTCTGGAGTTCGTCTTCAGGTGTTGTGTTTTCAATATAATCAACGAGTAACTTTGCACCAACCCTGTTTTTTGGAATACCTTTTACAACGTAGGAATAGTTTATAGGTGGTTTGCGAACCAATATGATGTCGCCAATTTTTATGTCTTTTGAGGGCTTGGCCTCAATATCGTTTATTTTAACCCTTCCCTTCTTACAAGCATCGGTAGCCAATGTGCGGGTTTTAAATATTCTGACTGTCCATAGCCACTTATCGATTCTTGTTTCGTCAGCCATGCAAAAGGGTGTTACTTGTTGTTGTATAGGTTCATGGTTCGGTCAATACCAATTGTTCCGAAACTTAGTATAATTTTACTAGCTATTTCAATACGTTCAGGAAGAATCTTCTTTTCGTCCAATGACCATTCGCCTAGCACGAAATCAACCTGATAACCTTTCGGGAAATCATTACCAATGCCAAAACGTAACCTATTAAAATCCTGCGTAGCCATCATTTCAATGATGCTTTTTAATCCGTTATGGCCACCGTCGCTTCCTTTTTTCCGTATTCGCAACGTACCTAGTGGGAGCGCTACATCGTCGGTAACAACCAGCATGTTCTCAATAGGGATTTTTTCTTTTTTAAGCCAGTAGGAAATTGCTCGTCCGCTAAGGTTCATGTAGGTTGAAGGTTTAAGAAGAACGAATGTGCGTCCTTTGTGCTTAACCTCTGATATTGAACCATAACGTTGCGATGTAAAAACAGTATTGGACGCACTTGCAAGTGCGTCCAATACCATAAATCCAATATTATGACGGGTGTTGGAGTACTCTAACCCTATATTTCCTAGTCCAGCAATCAGGTACTTCACGATTGCGCTTTATTAGAAAAATTTTACTTTATTCAGCAGGAGCTGTTGAATCTGCAGCTTGCGCTGCACCACGAGCAGCTCTAGTTAACTTAACGGTTGCTATAACGGTTGTTTTTGGGTCAACTACCTGAATGTTATCTAGGTTAATTTCGCTAACTAGTTTACTCTTTCCAAGGTCCAGATCTGTAATATCAACTTTAATTGTGTCAGGTAAATCCTTTGGAAAAGCAGAAACTCTTAGTTTACGGGTAATAAGTGTAAGTTTACCGCCCTGCTTAACACCTTCTGAACTACCAGTTAGTTCAACAGGAATTCCGATGGTAACTTTTTTATCATCAGATAACTCTAAAAAGTCAATGTGAAGAACCTTATCGTTTACGGGGTGGAACTGGATATCCTTGATGATTGATTTGTAAGATTTTTTTCCAACCTTAAGATCAACAATGTAAACGTATGGGGTATTAATGAGGTTACGCAGGTCGCTTTCGTTTAAAGTAAGCATTACGTTTTCTTTACCTCCGTACATAATTGCAGGAATAGTATCCTGTTTTCTCATCTTAGTAGTAAATTTCTTACCTTTTTCGGTCCTCAGCGAACCATTGATTTCAAATGTTTTCATTGCTATGAATTTAATTAATTGTTAATTGACGTTACTCAGGGCTGCCCCTCATTTTGTTATAGCCAGCCCCCCATCACGTCATTACTAAAAGCTGAGGGGTTTAAATTGGGCTGCAAATGTAGTAAGAATTTGCAATAAGTTCAAATAAAAAGTTATATGATAAATTTTTCGCTTATAGACTCAAAATTATACACTTTATTTATTACATCGGCGAAAAGTTCTGCTACTGAAAGAACCTTTATCTTGCTCGTATCCTTGTCTTTACGAAGCGGGATGGTGTCAGAAACAATTAGTTCGGTAAGTGCCGAATCTGCAATTCTTTCGTATGCTGGTCCCGATAGAACAGGGTGGGTAGCAAACGCTCTTACGCTTTTGGCCCCTTCTTGCATCATCATATCAGCAGCAAGGGTAAGTGTTCCTGCCGTATCAATCATGTCGTCAAGAATTACTACGTTCTTTCCTTTAACATCGCCAATGGCAGTGATTGATTCTACGTGGTTGGCCTTTTCTCTGTTTTTGTAACAAATAATAAGTGATGCATTCAAGAAACGAGCGTATGCATTTGCTCTTTTGGCTCCTCCCATGTCGGGTGCTGCTATGGCAATATCATCAAGGTTTAAACTCTTAAGGTAGGGCACAAATATTGAAGAGGCGTAGAGATGATCAACTGGAACATCAAAGAAACCTTGGATTTGATCGGCATGTAGGTCCATTGTCATAATACGGTCGACGCCTGCTGCACTTAGCAGGTTTGCAACAAGTTTAGCACCGATGGAAACTCGAGGTTTATCTTTTCTGTCCTGTCTAGCCCAACCGAAATAAGGCATTACTGCTACTACCTTGTAGGCCGATGCCCTATGAGCGGCGTCAACCATTAGTAGAAGTTCGAACAGGTTATCGGTTGGGGGGAAGGTTGATTGAACAATGAAAACTGTTGCACCACGAACCGATTCGTCGAAAGAGGGTTGAAATTCTCCATCGCTGAAATCTGTAACTGTTGATTTACCTAAGGCTGTTCCGAAGTTAATGGCAATTTGCTCTGCTAGATAACGGGAGTTTCGGCCTGAAAAAAATTTGACACAGGGCTTTTTGTGCATCATCATAGTTTGAGGAGTTTTTCGAGAAATACTTGGGCAAATGTAACTCAATTATACGAATAGGTAAAAAAAATAATCATATTAAGAAACATTAAAAGATAAAAAAAACTAGCATCCCTTTGATGGGATGCTAGTTTTTATGTGACTGTATATTAGTTTTATACGAGAACTTCGGTGTTTGCATTTACCTCTTCAATGTACGAAAGAATTTCGTCGCGACCGGTACGGGTAACAGCGGAACACGTAAACATTTGTGGGAGTTCCTCCCATGTTTTTAACAACTCTTTTTTGTACCGAGCAATAGAACTGTTGAGGTTATTCGAACTGAGTTTGTCCGATTTTGTGAAAATTAGGGAAAATGGGATTTGGTTGCTTCCCAACCAGTTAATAAAGGTTAGGTCAATGGTTTGGGGTTCGAGCCTTGAGTCGATTAAAATAAAGAGGTTGTTTAGGTTCTCGCGGTTCATGATATACTTTGTAATCATTCCTGAGAAAACCTCCCGTTTATCCTTTGACACCTTAGCGTAGCCGTAGCCTGGTAAATCGACCAAATACCACGATTCATTAATTTCAAAATGGTTGATTAGTTGGGTTTTTCCTGGTGTTCCCGATACTTTAGCCAGTGCTTTAAGCCCTGTAATCATATTTATAAGAGACGATTTCCCCACATTTGAACGGCCAATAAAAGCGTATTCGGGAAGATTTGCTGGAGGGCAAAGCTCTACCTTTGGGCTGCTCTTTACAAATTTTGCTGAACGAATTACCATAGTTTTGTTGTTTAGTGAAACACGAGTTTACACAAACGAATAACTTGGCAAAAATACAACATTTTGTTGCTGATTACAAAAAATAATCCACACGATGGGAAATTAACTCATCAATCGGTTGAGAAAAAGGGGAATAAAGCAACACTTTTTTTATGGAAAGAGCTCGGGAATAATCTATTTTGCTGCTACCATATTTGCATATTCTTCGGCTTTTTTAAAGACCCTGAGGAAGTTACCTCCCCAAATTTTTTCGATATCCTTATCGGAGTAGCCTCTTCGCATAAGTTCAACTGTGATGTTGGTCATTTCGCTTGCGTCTATGCAGCCGTTAATACTACCTCCTCCATCGAAGTCGCTACCAATTCCTACGTAGTCGATACCTACAATTTTAACTACGTGATCAATATGATCGACCAAATCGGAAACGGTGGCCAGAACCGGAGGAAATTTTTCGTCGATATTGTACCACTCCTCAATGGCTTGTTTGTACACATCGGGAGGAAGCTCGCGAAAGTTTTTATACTTCAACCTAAGTGCCGTTTGTGCACTATCGCGTTGTGGATTAGAAAGGGTTTCTTTTACATAGTCGCTTAGTAAGCACATTTGAATTACGCCACCATTTTGTGCCAGTTTTCGAAGCATATCATCGGTTAGGTTTCGAGGATTATCGCAAATAGTTCTGGTGCAACTGTGCGATGCAAAAACTGGTACGGCAGAAGTTTCAATGGCATCGTAGAACGATTTGTCGGAAATGTGGCTAACATCAACGAGCATGCCCAACCTGTTGAGTTCCTTCACAACGTCTCTTCCGAAATCGCTCAAGCCGTTGTGCTCTGATCCCTTCGGATCGGTTGAAGAATCGCAGATTTGGTTGTTTCGAGTGTGGCATAAAGTGAGGTAACGTGCGCCAAGGTTGAAATAATTGGTAAGTTTGGATATGTCGTTACCAATAGGGTATCCGTTTTCAACACCAATGTAGATTGCCTTTTTGCCTTGCTTTTTCAGGTTTTGAAGGTCCGATGATTTTGTGGCAATTTCAGCACGATTGCTATAACGGGCAACTTCCTTATGAACTGCATCGAATATTTCGAGGGCGTGATGGTGAACCTCAACATACTTTTCGGGCGTTCTTTCGCCCTGCCCAATGAAAACGGCAAAGAATGCAGCATCGAGCATACCGGTTTCCATCTTGGCCAAATCGACCTTGGTTCGTGAGTTTTCGTCCGATCCTCCGAAGTTAAACCCTGGTCGTAGAAATGCCAGCGGGGTGTCGGTATGGGTATCGATTGTGGCAATTCTTTTGTGAAGCTGTTTTGCTCTATCGAGCAACTCTTCGTTTGAAAGGTTCGATTTATTTGTGTTACAGCTAAGTGTTGCTATTGCAACTACAAAAATGAGGGGTTTGTAGAATTTCATGGGTTTTTGTTTTTTACATTATTTTCGACATTCTCACTCCTCAAAAGGTTTAATTCAAAATTGTGCACAAAAAAAAACACTCAAGAATCTGTTAGTATCCTTGAGTGTTTTAAAATACTTCTTTGAGCAGTCTATTTTGTTGCTGTAAAGTTAATTGTAAGTCCCATCTCGTCGTGTATAAAGTTATCAGCAAGGTTAGCAAATATCGATTTTGATCCGTAGTTAACACCCCAGTATGTTCTGTTAATGAAAAACTGGGGAGTGGTTACTTTTACGCTCTCGTTGGTAACTTCAACTCGTGCGGGGAATGAAATGCCTTTGGTTTTTCCTCGAAGAGTTAAATTTCCTTTCACCGTATGCGTTGATTTAAATTCCTTGGAATTTGATGTGGTGTCAACCAATTCTTCAATGCTAGCAATTTCAAACTTAGCAGTAGGAAACGAATCGACTGCAAAAAAATCGTTGGACATGAGGTGCCCCACAAGTTTTTCGTTCATTTCAGGATTATCAATATCATTACAAACTATACTCTCCATGTTTACTATTATTGAACCGCTTGTAACTTGGGAGTTGTCGACGTATATATTTCCGTTAGCAAGCCCAACAGTTCCAAAATGGGTTCCGGTTGGTTTGGTTCCCAACCATTCAATGCTGCTTTCGTTTAGCTTTGCATTGTAGGGTTCACCCTTAACCTGTTGGTTAATGGAATACACATCCTTTGCTTCAACTTTTTCTCCTTTAGGAGAGTTCATACATGCTGTTACGCTGATTGCCAGTAAGGCCACTGATAAAACTTTGATTGTTGTTTTCATATTTTTTGTTTTTGTTTTTTTCATTAAAAAAACCTATCTCTATCACTAGAAACAGGTTTGTTTTAAAAATGTTTAAAAAAGAATAGACAGAGGCTACTCCTCTTTTTGGAAAGTGAAGTCGGAAACGTTAAACCGGTCGAGGAGCGACTTGTCGTTTATTTCTTTTGAAAGTGATGTAATAGTATCGATTGGTACCTGGAATAAATCGAGAATAAGCAAACCATCGAGCGCATTGTTGAACTTTGGATCGACATTAAACCCTATTATTTTTCCGTTTAGTTTAATATACTTTTTCAGAAGAACGGGCATTCGGAAATCGTCGGGCTCAATGTCCTGAATAAACTTGTCGAGCTTACTGATGTCGTTGCTTTTTTCGAAAATAACATCAGTATCCTCCTTGCTTACAGGCACTTTTAGCTGATTCCGAGGCGTTATGAATCGGGCAAACTCACTGTCGTAGTAGTTGGCTTTCATGAAGTTAACAATAACTCCTTTGGAGTAGTTTGAGAACTTGCTAGAAATGCTCACCGGACCTATTAAGTAACGGTACTCGGGATTTTTAATGAGGAAATAAAGAATTCCTTTCCATAGAAGGAAGAGGGGCATGGGTTTTTTCTGGTACTCCTTAACAATGAACGAGCGGCCAAGCTCAATACTTTGGCTAAGAATAGGAAGGAACCCGTGGTCGATTTTGAAGAGGCTTTGAATGTAGAATCCTTTTATTCCATACCTGTCAAGTATTTCTTTGCCTTTACCCGCTCGGTAGGCGCCAACAATTACCTTTTCATCCTCGTCCCAAATGAAAAGTTGATTGTAGTAAAGATCGAACTCATCGATATCGATTTTGCGGTTGGTTCCTTCGCCTACTTCTCGGAAAGTAACCTCCCGAAGCCTACCAATTTCAGTCATTATGTTAGGCATTTCAACCGATGGAGCGCAAATTACGCAGTAGTTTTTGCTTTTAAAAAGCAAGTAACTTTGCATAAGCGATTCTACTTCGCTTTGTATTAACTCTGGGGTAACAGGCTGAATTATCGGCTCGGGCTTTGCCGCCGATTTCAACCGGTAGTTAAAAAACTTCTTTACTTCAATGGATGAGCCAAGCGCGTATGTTTTAAGGCGAAGAAATCGGCCGTAACGCGAAATATCAGTAAACTCATTCTGCTCGTTAACCGAAATAGGGAATCCGATACGTAGCTTAACTATTTTATTCTTCTTGTTGAAAAGTTCGGAAGGTAGCTTTATGGTGCGGAGCATGGGATGAATTAATCCTAGAATATGGAAGAGTTTGCTGTTAGTTCCGCTAAAGTATACTGGAATTACTGGTACTTGCGCTTTTTTTATGAATTTTAGGATGGATTCGCTCCACTGCTTATCGGCTACACCTGGCGATTCGGTATTGTAGTATGTGGAAACCTCTCCGGCAGGGAAAATCCCCATGCATTTCTCTTCTTTTATATGAAGCAACGCATTTTTAATGCCAGCAACGCTTCCTGCAACTTGGCTTTTCCCTTCGAAGGGGTCAACAGGAATTACGTAATCCTTAATTGGCTCAATTCTACGCAGCAGGAAATTGGCCATCATTTTATAATCTTTTCTTACTTCTTGTACAATTTTTACCAGAATAAGCCCGTCGATTCCTCCATACGGGTGGTTTGAAATGATAATGAAAGGGCCATCCTTGGGAATTCTCTTTAGCTCCTCGGGGTTCATTTCGTACTTAATTTCCAGTTTTTTCAACAGAGCATCAAGGAATTCCTGTCCTTTTAAGGAGCTAATTTGGGAGTAAACATTGTTTACCTTGTTAATTTTGAGGATTGACATGAGTAGGTTAGCAACTCCAGTTCCACCAAATGTATTTAGACCAGCTGCTTTTTTAAACTCTTCAGATTCAACTAGTTTTGCGCCACTATTTTTGCTCATATTATTGTTTTTTCCATCCCATTTCGGGAGGCAATTTACTTAAAAGTGGACGATTGTCAATATTGAAAACGTATTTTTTGTATTTCATTTTTTTTATGTTTGCATGAAAACAGAAGGGAATCAGTATATTACAGTAATTGAGTTTAGGTTGGGGCAAGGAAGGAGAGTGCTGAGCAACCTATTCGTTTACCGGGAGAAACGAACTTGCGGGTTGCGCTTTCTCAATTATCAGGTTATCAACGGTGGGTGGTGCGTTTTCGCGCTGGATTCGGATGCGAGTCAGAATCCCCCGA
>CAZLXF010000146.1:0-8346 GCA_964563065.1 uncultured Rikenellaceae bacterium
GGAACAAAGTAACCGGCAGTAGCGTGACCCGCAACCCGCTCAACAACTTTTGTTCCAACGGATGCGTAAGCACCTGTATCGCCAACTGCTTGCAAGCGCAACCCAACAAGTTTTCCGTTTTCATCAGCAGCCAGTTCCATATCCATTATAACCGGATGACGCTTTGGATGGTGACGAATTGATTCGCTTCGAGTTAACGAAACTTTCACCGGTTTATTCATTAAGAATGCAAAAAGCGCTGAATGACCCTGAACGGTTAAATCCTCTTTTCCGCCAAAACCTCCTCCATTGGGAACAAGAATTACACGGACTTTGCTTTCCGGAAGATTCAGGATAGACGCAATCTGTTTACGATCAACGTAAACTCCCTGTCCCTGACTGTAAACTACAATTCCACCATCTCCATCGGGATGAGCAACTGCAGATTCCTTTTCGAGGAATGCGTGTTCAATTCGCTGTGTTTCGAAACGTCCCTTAGTTACAAATTTTGCCTTGGCAAAAGCTTCGTTGGTATTGCCAACCGTAAATTTTGTAGTGTTAAAATTATTTGGTTTTTCTGGATGAACCCGATCACCGTCAATGGCTTCAAACACATCGGTTGCAGGTTTCAGAACTTCGTACTCAACTTCAATCAGTTCAACAGCTTTCCTTGCAATAGCTTCGGTTTCGGCAACAACTCCGGCAATTACATCGCCAATAAACTTTGCTGTTTTTCCTTCGCCAACCATTACAGATTGATCTTTATAAATCAATCCTATTAATTCTTCACCTGGAATATCGGCAGCAGTAAAAACTCGATGAACTCCCGATAATTCTTCTGCTTTCGACTTATTTATTTTTTTAACTATTGCTTTTGGGTAATCGCTAAATTTTAACGCGCCAAAAAGCATTCCTTCCAGGTAAATATCCTCGGTAAATTTTCGTGTTCCTATTGCCGTTTCGTAAGCTCCATACTTTGGATGATCAACCCCAACTTTTCCGCTGGTTTTTCTAAGTTCAACTGTACTTTTTGCTTTTAAAGCATTTGCCGCAGAAAGAATTGATTCCTCAATTTTTTTGTAGCCAGTACATCTGCAAATATGTGGTTTTATTGCCTTACGAATTTCCTCAACGGTTGGATTTGGATTATTTTCAAGAAGAACTTTTGTACGCGCAATAAATCCGGGGATACAGAACCCACACTGAACCGCTCCACCATTCACAAACGATTTGGCAATCGTATCCTTCACGTACTCTGGAAAACCTTCCATAGTAAAAACTGATGCACCTTCGAGCTTGCTTATTTTAATTACGCAAGCCAACTTTGCTTGTCCATCAATTTCCACGGTACACGCACCACAGGTTGCCTGTCCGGAACATCCGTCCTTTGCAGCAGTCATGTGCTTATCGTTACGAAGAAAATCGAGCAAAGTACGATTCGGATCACCTTCGTAGCTGATTGGTGTTGAGTTTAATGTGAATGATATCATAATTGTTTCTTATATTGAACGCAGATTATACTGATAAAACGGATTCACACAGATTTTATCAGCGAAAATCTGTTATATCGGCGCAATCCGCGTTCTAATTTCTTCAATATTTGCTTCAATCGCCTCCGGAATTTTCACAATACTTGCCACGCCCTTTAAATCTTTAAGGCCGCTTCCGGTTAAAAGTACAACATTTTGCGATTTTTCAGGCAATTTTCCTTCCTCTTTATACTTTAACATTCCTGCAAACGCAGCAGCGGCAGCAGGTTCAGCAAAAATCCCAGTATTTTTCGAAAGTATTCCTGAAGCCTGAATAATTTCTTCATCCGTAACAATTACTGATTCACCTTTGTAGTTCTGAATAAACTGTTTTGCCATGTAAAAATTACGGGGAATATCAACTGAAATGGAATCGGCAATGGTATTGCTTGGCGTTATTTTAAAAGATTCATCGCCTAAATTGCTTACCAAATTTCGGCTTCCAGCCGATTGCACAGCAACAATTGTTGGCATTCTGGTTATCAATCCCAAATTTAGCAAATCCTCAAAACCTTTGTAAACTCCAGAAATAATAACGCCATCGCCAACCGGGACAAAAATTCTGTCGGGAATTTTTTCACCAAGCTGATCGAAAATTTCGTACGAAACTGTTTTTTTTCCCTCAATTGTAAACGGGTTAAAGGCTGTGTTGCGGTTATACCAACCAAATTCCTTCGTGGCTTTTATGCTCAAATCGAACGCATCGTCGTAGGTTCCTTTTACAGGAATAATTGTAGCACCGTACATCACAATCTGCGTAAGTTTGGCAGCCGGCGCCTTCTCGGGAACCATAATGATTGCCTTTTGCCGCTGTGCGGCACAAATTCCTGCAAGCGACGATCCCGCATTTCCGGTTGAAGCCGCAACAATTGTATCAATCCCTTGCTCCTTTGCGTAAGCGGAAACCACTGCCGATGCCCTGTCCTTAAACGAAAAAGTTGGATTCTGAGAATCGTCTTTCAAGAAAAGTTTAAAAGGCAACGACTTATTTTCCAGCGAATTAATTTCGTAAAAAGGGGTATTTCCAACCGATAGGTAAGGCAAACTTTTTACTGATTCAATCGGTAGTAAATCAATAAATTTTGATGATTTTAACTTGCTAAAATCTACTTTCGATTCCTTTAACCTCTCGTAATTGTAAACTGTTTTAAGAACACCTTTGGGTGGAAGATTGCTAGTATTTACTTTTTCGCAGCTGGGGCAAAGGTATTGCACTTCACTTGGGGAGTACTCCTTACCACAATCGATGCATTTTAATATAAATTTCATAGGCAAAAAAATTGGAACACGGATGACACAGGTTCTAAGGATTTACACTGTTAAAATTATGTTTTTTCAAACATAATTATTTAATCGAATCAGTGTAAACCCGTCAAACCCGCCTGCGGCTAGCAGGTCCGTGTCATCAGCGTTCTATACCAACCCTGTTTTTTTGTTGAAATCAACTATCAAATCATCCCACTTATCTACCTGATGGAAAAGTTTGTTCCAAATTTTGCGATCGTACCAAAGCTGATTCAAATCCTCCACATCCTTCTCCTGCTGCTCAACCCAAGTATAATACTTTAGATTATGAATTGCTTTTCTGTCGTTGTAATTTAGCTCCTTCATGTAATCGACCGTTTCACCCATAATACTTCCCTCAAAATCAATTGCAGCTTGCAATTCAGAGTAAGCACCCTTATGCTGATTTTGCTCTGCTAAACGCGACTGGTACATTTCGGCTGAGTCGGTTGTAATGGTAATAATTACATCATCCTCAGTCATTTCGTAATATTTAGCAGTTTTAATTGCTGAAAGCAGGTTTCCAATTCCAGAAATTCCAAGAAGAGGAAGCTGTTCAATAAGTTCTGCGTTAATTCCTATCGATTTAAGGTAATCGTGTCCCTTCTTCTCGTTGAAAAGACGGAAAATGCGCATGCAGTCCTCATCATCAATTGCTGTTACAACATCGGTGTTTTTTACATTATGAATCCATGGAACGTGCTTATCGCCAATTCCTTCAATTCTATGACCGCCAAAACCGTTCATCAGTAATGTTGGGCACTGAAGCGCTTCCGATGCAACAACTTTAATGTGAGGTACTAACGTACGAAGGTAATCGCCAGCAGCGATGGTTCCAGCTGAACCGGTTGCAGATACGTAAGCCGCCAGATTACTTCTTTCATTTTTAACGTAACCGTAAACTTCCTCAATTGCGCTTCCGGTAATGTTGTAGTGCCATGCAGCATTTCCAAACTCATCAAACTGGTTAAAAATAACGCACTCGGGGCGTGTTCTGCGAATTTCCCAGCACTTATCGTAAATTTCCTTCACGTTCGATTCGCAACCGGGGGTTGCAATAACCTCAGAACCAATCTCATCACGCAGCCAGTTGAAACGTTCTGCGCTCATCTCCTCTGGAAGAATTGCAACCGACTCGGTTCCCATTAGCTTTGAATCGAAGGCACCACCACGACAGTAGTTTCCTGTTGATGGCCAAACAGCCTTGTTCACGTTCGGATCGAATCCGCCAGTTGTAATATTCGGAGCCAAACAACCGTAGGCTGCGCCAACTTTATGTGCTCCCGTTGGGAACCATTTTCCAACTAGCAGTACAATCCGTGCTTTAACTCCGGTAATTTCTTTTGGAAGTTCAATATAGTTCACTTTCCCAAATAAGCCACCCTTATCCTTAGGCTCATTCTTCCAAGTTATGCGGAACAAATTGAGAGGATTAATTTCCCATAATCCGACATTTTTTAACTGATCCTTAATTTTTTGAGGGATTAACTCGGGATTTTTTTGTTGCTCAAAAGTTGGAAGAATAATTCCTCTCTCTTTGAAACGATTAATAGCACTCTGTAATGCCTGTTCGTTGGTAACGTGGTCGATTAGCTTAATCATAAGATAGTTATTTAGAAAATATTAGTGTTTTATTTAAATTATACAATTTGAAAAAATCATGTAAAATTACATAATATATTTTTTTATTCTATTATTCTATGTATATTTAGTATTTTATTCTATATATTTATTTATTTTTAGAATATTCAAACTTTAAGTATTACTATTATATTTAAAAACAGCAAAAATGGCTAATCCCAAGAAAATTGACGAAACCGATTGTAAAATACTAAACATTCTGCAGAAAAACAGTCGGGTTACAATTAAAGAACTTTCTGAAAAGCTAAACCTAACCACAACCCCAATACACGAAAGAATTAAGAAACTAGAAAACAAAGGGTACATAAAAAATTACATCACGTTAATTGACCCCAAACTAGTGGGCAAAGGGTTAGCGGTTTACATATCGGTTTCGTTAAAGGATCATGCAAAGGAAACTGTTGAAGAATTTGAAAAGCAAATGAATCGGCTCGATGAGGTAATGGAATGTTACTACATATCTGGAAACTTCGATTTTCTTCTAAAAATTCAGTGTGGCGACATGGATGATTACCACCAGTTTATAACCAAAAAATTTTCAACAATAAAAAACATCACTCAATTTTACAGTTCGTTTGTAATGGCCGAGGCAAAACTTAAATACCACTACAAGTTATAGCTGCAATCTGTTTTTTTCGCTCAAATTTGCCTAAGTTTAATTTTAGAATACTATATTTACTTCGTAACTTTATTGTGGATGAATATCAACCTGCTTAACGAACTATTTTTTGGCCTCCGTGAAGACGATTTAAGCTTCGCTTACACGGGTTCGTTTTCAGATGCGCTTACTGTAAAAATAATCGATTTGGCTCGCTACAACATCGATTCGCAGGGAATGAAAACTGGGCTGAAAAACAAGGTAAGCTTCATAATGGGTGAATGCTACCAAAACATTGTTCGCCATAGCGTTGATGTATCAACCATAAAACAATTCGATGAGAAATCGAACTACTTTTTTCTCAGGAGCATAGGTAGTAACTTTTTAATAACATCCGCGAATCCTGTTGAAAATGATTCCATTAACGACATAAAATCGAAACTCGACAGGGCTAACAGCCTCACTCCCGACGAGCTGAAGGATCTGCAAACGCAAATTTTAATGAAGGGCGAGCTTAACGAGAAAGGTGGTGCTGGCATTGGAATTATACTTATGGCTCGAAAAACGGGCGAAAAACTTCTCTACAAATTCGAAAAAATAAACGAAAAAATATCATTATTCTACCTATTTGTAAAGCTACAAGTTGCTGAAAACAAGTTAGAATGGGAAAATGATGAGCTGTTAAAAAAAATGGTGTTGTTGCATGACAATCTCGCCATTCAGGGAGTATTAATTATGCACAAAGGCGATTTCTCAAAAGACACTTTTCTGCCTGTAATTAAAATGATTGAAGGAAATTTCGAGAAGAATTTCGATAAAAAATTCTTCAGCTCAAACCTATACCATCTTTCGGTAGAAATTCTTCAAAACATTTCTCGACACGGTTATAAAAAGGATGGAGTAACTGAAGGAGTATTTACTCTTGGAAAAATTGGGAACCACTACATAATTGGAGCTGCAAACCTTATTGATAAATCGGAAGCAACTAAACTTGCTGCGCAAATGAATGAGCTTAGCAAACTTTCCAACGAGCAGCTCAACAAGCTCTACAAGGACAGACTTCGAAAGGTTATTGATGAAGTAAACCTAAGTATTGGGCTTGGCTTAATTGACATTTACAAATATTCGCAAAATGTAGAATTCTCAATTACTCCACAAAACGATTCCGCATTATTCTCCCTAATTGTTAAGATTTAACCCATGAAAAAGTTCATTGTTATTGCAGCTAGCCTGCTTGCATTTTCGTGCTCAACCCCGAAAGGAAATCTTCCTGAGGTTTCGACGGGGAAAGTTGTTCGACTTGAAAACTTCAACTCAAAATTTGTTGATTCACGAAACGTAGATATTTGGTTACCCGATGGGTACTCGTCACAAAAAAAGTACGCTGTTGTTTACATGCACGACGGACAAATGCTTTTCGACAGCACAAAAACCTGGAATAGGCAGGAGTGGAAGGTTGATGAAGTAGCCTCAGAGCTAATAGCTAATTTTGAAATAACCGAATGCATAGTTGTTGGTATTTGGAATAATGGCGATTACCGACATTCGGAATACTTCCCTCAAGAAATTGTAAAAAGTATTCCCCAAACATGTAGAGAAGAAATTATTGACTACGCATTAAAAAACAAACCTCAGGCAAACAGCTACCTACAATTTATTGTGGAGGAATTAAAACCTTTCATCGATAAAAATTACGCAACAATTCCTGATAGAAATAATACTTTTTTATTGGGCTCCAGCATGGGCGGAATTATTTCCATTTACGGACTCTGCGAATACCCCGAAATATTTGGAGGTGCAGCCTGTCTTTCAACCCATTGGCCACTCTTTAAACCTGAGGACACGCTAATTTCCAACTCCCTTGCTAAATTATACCAAAACTACCTCTTTGAAAAGTTGCCTATTGCTGGAAACCATAAAATATACTTCGACTACGGAACACAAACACTCGACAGTTTCTACAAACCTTACCAACAGCAGGTTGACATGTTAATGGTAGAAAAAGGTTATGATAGCAACAACTGGCTAACCCTAGAGTTTGAGGGCGAAGAACACTCTGAGCGTTCGTGGAGCAAGCGATTGGAAATTCCATTAAAATTTTTACTAAAAAAATAGTTAGTAAAAAGACCTTCATTACAATTTTTCATTAAATTGCAAGATTGTAAACCAATAAGCAAAAACATGGATATAAAATCCTCTCATCAAATATTTAACTTTTTAGAGGCAGATAATCTCTGTTTTGCATATTCCGGTTCGATTTCCGATACAATTACCCACAAAATAATTGAGCTTACTCAGTTTAATATCGACTCGTCGAGAAATTTTGTTAAGCTGAAAAATAAAATCAGTTTTCTTTTGGCTGAATGTTACCAGAATGTGGTTAGGCATGGGAAAATTGAAATACAGCATACTTCGTTTCACGAAAAATCGAGCGCATTTTTTGTCAGAAGTATTGGTACGTCATTCTTCATAACCTCAGCAAATATTGTTAGTAACAGCACCATTGAAGTAGTAAAAGAGAAACTCGATAGGGTTAATAACCTTTCGCCCGAGGAGTTGAGACTGCTTCAGAAACAGGTTCTGGCTCAAGGAAAACTTTCTGATAGAGGCGGTGCTGGGCTTGGAATAATTGAAATGGCTCGAAAATCGGGGAGAAAAATAACTTACGACTTTGAACGTATAAACGAAGATTCTTCAATGTTTTACTTACAACTTATGCTCAGCTCCGCTGAAGAGCATGATGATAAGGAAAAAGAAGTGTCTCCCGATTCAACCCTTGGTATTATGAAATCGCTTCATAAACTTATGGTTAAGGAGGATATACTGATCCTTCATAAAGGCGATTTTGCTGAGCATTCGGTTCTCCCGGTTATTCAAATGATTGAAAAGAACCTTCACAAGGACGATGAAGTTGCTGCTGGCAAGCAAAAACTTTACAACATTTCGGTTGAACTTCTTCAGAATATTTCAATGCATGCATACCGAAAGAATGGAACCAACGATGCTCTTTTTATTCTCGGTAAAACCGACGACAATTTTTACATTTCAACAACAAACTTTATCGAAAACCATAAAATTGAAGGCTTTAAAACCCAGCTAAGCAACCTTAAAAAACTATCGAAAGATGAGCTCAACGGCCTTTACCGAGAAAAGCTGCAACATATAATCGACAAGAAAGAACCCGGGTTGGGTATCGGGCTAATCTACATTTTTAGGAAATGCCACATGGTAGATTTCGTTTTTCAACCCAACCAGCAAAAATCAGGACTATTTTCGCTGATTGTTACAATTAAAATGTCGTTTCACAGCTAGTTT
>CAZLXF010000147.1:0-8288 GCA_964563065.1 uncultured Rikenellaceae bacterium
TTCGAAATACAAACCTACACCATTACTGCAACAGCCAACGAGTTTGGTACCATTTCGCCCAATGGCGAGGTGGAGGTTGAACACGGTGGAAGCCAAACGTTCACCATTACACCCAACGAAGGTTATTTAATTGTTGATGTTTACGTTAACGATGAAAGCGTTGGGGCTGTCACCACGTACACTTTTGAAAATGTAGTTTCAAACCAAACCATTGAGGCAAGTTTTTCAACAGATGTTTTTGTAATTACTGCAACAGCTGGCGAAAATGGCACAATTAGCCCAAACGGAGAGGTTTCTGTAGGAACAGGCAACGATATTTCTTTCAGCATTAATGCAAATGAAGGTTACCAAATTTCTGATGTTTTGGTTGATGAAACCAGCGTTGGCACAGTTGAAAACTATACTTTCGAAAATGTTACCGAGAACCACTCCATTGAAGCATCCTTTGAAGTACAAACAGTTACCTTAACCATTGAAATTGTTGGCGAGGGTGAGGTAAAGGTGAATAGTGAAAGTTACGTTTCATCCATTGAAGTAGAATACGGAACAACGCTCTTGCTAGATGCAATTCCTGAGGAGTACTGGAACTTCGACAGCTGGTCGGGCGACCAGGGAGGACGCGATACTCATATTGATGTTACTATGGATGGCAACAAAACTATTACCGCAACTTTTACAGAAATTACCGACCAGGAATTTACCCTTACCCTTAACACCATTGGTAACGGTTCTGTACAAGTAAACAATGTAACCTACACCGAACCTACTGTATACAACAGAGGTTCAATACTAACCCTAAGTGCCAATCCAGCCGAAGGCTGGCAATTCGATTCGTGGAGCGGCGATTTAAGTGGACGTGAAACACCAATAAACCTTACCATGAACAACAACAAGGTTGTAAATGTTACTTTCAAACAGTACACTAGCACTAATCCCACAACTGCTGAGAATGTAATAATTTACCCTAACCCTTTTGACCAACAGGTTACAATACAGAATGCAGAAAACATAGTTCGCATTAGACTAACAAACCTAATAGGGCAAAAACTAGCTGAAGAAGAGTACAATGGTTCAATATCTGTAACTCTCGAAACTGGTTCTCTACCAAAAGGTATTTACCTTATTGTTATACAGTTTAACAGCGGATATAGTTTGGTTAAAAAAATTGTGAAAGAATAATCTTAAAATTTCATTACAAAAAACCCTGATCACTTCAGGGTTTTTTGTTTTTTTGTGGTAATAATTCGCTTTCAATATGAAGAAAATACTAAATCCTTACGAAAAGTTGCCCGGATACTGCTGCGTTGGATGCAGCAAACATAACCAGCATGGACTGCAACTCGATTTTTGGTACGACGAACAGAACAAAGAGGTTATAACCAAGTGGAATCCGAAAAATCATTTGCAAGGTTATGTGAATGTTCTACATGGCGGCATTCAAGCAACCATTCTCGATGAGATTGCCAGCTGGGCAATTAACGTAATGCTAGAAACTGGGGGCGTTACTTCGCAACTCAGTATTCGCTACAAAAAGCCAGTAATGTTAAATTCTGGGGAACTTACTGCAAAGGCTCAAATAGTTAGCTACGAAAAACGGTTGGCAAACGTTCACTGCCAACTATTCGATTCGAAAGAACAACTATGCGCAGAAGCAACCGTTCAGTACTTCGTTTACCCTAAGGAAATTGCAAAAGAGAAATTGGGATTTCCAGGAATTGAAGCATTCTTCAGCAGCTAGTTTTTTAGGTACTCCTTGAAAAGTTTCTCAAACTTCTCAACTTTTGGAACTATCACCATGCTGCAGTAGGGCTGGTTCTTGTTGTTCTCAAAGTAATCCTGATGGTAATCCTCAGCCTTGTAAAAGGCTGAAAATTTTGTTACCTCGGTAACAATGGGATCGTTCCAAATACCTGATTTATTTAACATTTCTTTAACTTCTTCCGCAATTTTTTTCTGTTCATCGGTGTGATAGAATATTACCGAACGGTACTGAGTACCAACATCGGCACCTTGGCGGTTTAACGTAGTAGGGTTGTGCGTTTTGAAAAAAACCTCCAGTATTTTAGCGTAAGGAATTTTTGATGGATCATACGTTACCTGCACAACCTCGGCGTGACCAGTTAATCCCGATGAAACTTCGCGGTAGGTTGGATTGGCAATTTTCCCGCCAGAGTAACCCGACTCAACCGTTTCTACACCATTTAAACGGGTTAACACAGCCTCAACACACCAAAAGCAACCGGCACCAAGAGTTGCAACTTCATATTTTGTTTCGTTCATTTTTTGAGCATTTAATTGATTTACAAAACCTACTGAAGTAGTAAGAAATATAAAAACTACTATTCTTTTTATGATTCCCATTTCAGTTTCATTTACATTCTAAACACTCTCATGAGTTAAAATGTTTACATACTGAAATAAAAAAAGGAGAAACTGTGTTCCCCCTTCGTTTAAAAATCCAAGATTCAATTCTATCATTTTTTCAGTTTTGCTTTCAGCTCATGAATTTGCTCCTTTAGCATCTCTATTTCCTGCTCATAATCGTGTCTCATAGCCTCCTCGCGTTGACGCTGTTCCTCAGCCTTACGGCTCATTTCTTCCTGAGTTGCCTGCAGCTCCTCCATATTCTGGCGCATCTCCTCCTCCTGAGCCAACATCTCCTCGGCCTGCTGCTGCGATTGTTCCAGCAGGAATCTGGTTTTGGCATTTATTTTCACGCTAAGAATGCTCGAAGCAATACTCTCGGCAACCTTCTCAAGAAATTCGATTTGGTAGTCTTCCAACTTCTTAAACGAAGCCATTTCAATTACTCCCAAAACTTCGTCTTCATGCTTAAGTGGAACAAGCACAACAAAACGTGGAGTTGACTTTCCTAAACCGGATGTAATGAGTACGTAATCATCAGGTATTTCAGTTAACACAATACTTTCCTTTTCCAATGCGCAAGCACCTACCAGCCCCTCGCCTATTTCCACCCGCTTACTAACAAACTTTTTCCTATCCCAAGCAAAGGCAGCAACCATTTGAAAATGAACATCATTTTTGTCCTCATCGTTAAGAAGGAATAATCCAGCTTGGTTAGTTTCCAAATACTTCACTATACTCTTAACAATATGGTCGGAAAGTTCCTGTGTGCTATTGCTGTGCTGTCGGAGAATTTCTGCAAAAAGAGCAGAACCCTCGTTTGCCCATGCATGTTTCTTATCCTCCAGCTTGCGTTTTTCCTCCTCATCGTGTGCAATTTTTAGACTATTTCTCATATCAATCAACGATTTTCCGAGAATATCCTTTTCGCTCTGCAATTCCAGCTCGCTGGTTAGCCGTCCGTTTCCAATGTCGAGGGCAAACGATGTTTTATGGTTCAACCCCTCAATTGACTTATTAAACGCAGTTGCCATTTCCTGAATTTCATCGCCCGAATTAATGGTTAACATTAGTTTGCTTGAAATTTCACCTAACGCCATACGTTTCAACGAATCGGTTATTTGCACTATGGGGCGGGTTATATTTTTTGCAATTAGAACTAACAGAATTATAACAACCAGTAAGCCTGCAATTCCAACAATTATTGATACATATAAGGTTCTGTTGGCCTCGGCCATAATTTCGTTGTTTGGAATTGAAATTACCAGCGACCAGGGTTGAATAGTTCCCTTGGGTTGTACCGGAGCAAAAATCATAGTGTGGTACATTCCTGCTTCATCGTACCGCGATATTGAGAAACTTTCGGCTTTCTGGATACGCTCCATCAATTTATGTTCTTCTACTTCAGCAGGATATATGTCGTTAATATTTTTATTCACTAGTTTTTTTTCAGGATGGCCTGCAATAATCCCTGAGTTTGATACCAGAAAAGCAAAACCTCCATCAACTAAATCAACATTTGAAACCAGTTGCTGAATGAAATCAAGGTCAACATCAACACCAATTAATCCCATAAATTTGTTATCAATTTTTATGGGCGATGCAATGGTTGTCATTAATCGCGATTCACGTGTACCATCCTGAACCACATCGGCGTAAGGTTCCCAAACGGCATCAACCTCATTCTTTTTAAAGAAACCGTAATGGTCGGGGTCGCCATCCATGCTCCGCTCTTCAATGTTACTGGTAAACTTATCGCCATTGCGGAGAACGTACATTAGGATTCTTCCATGATCCTTGGTGTAACCGGGAACAAACCCGTAGTATTCCCAGCTATCCCATAAAATGTAAATATGCGGGTTAGCCTCTAAAACCGGCATGTACATTTGAAGGTAGAGTTTCTGCCAAACTTCAGGCGACAGGGTTTGATAGATTGAAAATGCCTGCGACAGTGTTCGAGTAATCATTAAGTTATTATCGAAGAAGCGTTCAATCTCCTTCGCTGAGTTCTTTGCAACTAACTCAGTTTTCTCCCTTGTTTCCTTAAGAATAGTTTTTCGAGAATTTGTAATAATGTAACCAAGAGTAATCACAAAAAACACAACGAAAACCGAAAGGATGTATAAAAGGATTTTTTGCCGGATACTTCTTTTAACTGCCATTGTTGTTGGGTTTATTGTGCTAAAATAGCACTTTTTATTTATATTATGGAGATACTATATTAAAAATTGAAAACGGTTGTGAAAGACGTATCTATTCTTCATCAAAAAAATCGGCAGCAAAGTTAACAAGGTAAACCTTCTCGGTTGCGCGGGTTATGGCAGTGTATAGCCAACGAAGGTATTCCCGAGTTATCATTTCCTCTTTGAAAAAACCCTGATCAATAAAAACATTCTTCCACTGTCCGCCCTGCGCTTTGTGGCAAGTTACTGCGTAAGCAAATTTAACCTGAAGCGCATTGAAATACGGATCGGATTTTATTTTCTTCATTCTTTGGGGTTTGGTTGAAATATCGCTGTAGTCGGCTGCAACGTTCTCGAATAGCTGCTTGTTTTGCTCGCTGTTAAGCGAAGGTGCATCGGCCCACAGGGTATCGAGAATTACCTTGGCATCAATCTCCTTGTTGTTGTAGTCAACCAGCCGAAGTGTTACGTCGGCAAACTTAAAACCATGTAACTCTTTTATGTTACGAATTTTCATTACCTCAACAATATCGCCGTTGGCGATAAAATTGATATCGGGATCGTTCTCAACCCAAAAGTAGTTGTTCCGCACTACCATTAAGAAATCGCCCTGAGAAATTTCGTTCTCACGCCAAAGAATTTTATTACGAATTCCCTCATTGTACTTGTTGGCACGCTTATTCGAGTAGTTGAGTACAACGGTTTCACCCATCCCAACCCTGTCGTAGGAAGTTTCAAGAAGTTCAAGCAGCTCAGTGCCTGAAATGCGAACAAAATCATTGTAGCCAACCATTTCAAACTTTGGAACCTGTATATCGTTCTCCTCAAGCATGATTCTTAGGGTTGTAGCATTCCTTAGAATTCCCGATTCCTCAGCCTGACGAACAACATCGCTTAGCGTTATCTCTTCAACATCAATACCGTACGTACGAATTTCTTTTATATTTAATGCCGGACTAATATCGAGTTTTACGGGAGGAAGCTGAGCGTCGTCGCCCACGAGAATAAGTTTGCAGCTCTCGCCATCGGCAACGTACGAAACCAAATCGTCGAGCAGCCTTCCCGAACCAAAAACGGAATCGTCGAACGACTGGTTACTAATCATGGAAGCTTCGTCAACAATAAAAACGCAGTTTTTTGCCAAATTCTTGTCAAGATCAAACCTTCCTACCGCATCCCTCATCGACTTTTGTCGATAAATCCACTTGTGAATAGTGTAGGCTGGAAAACCTGAATAGTGCGAAAGCACTTTCGCTGCCCTTCCAGTAGGAGCCAACAATACAACCTTTACTTTATTAGAAATTAAGGTTTTAACCAACGACGAAATCAGCGTAGTTTTTCCTGTTCCAGCATAACCCTTTAGCAAGAAACACGAGTTACTGCTATTGCTAGCAGCAAAGTTCGACAACAAATCGGCAGCAATCTCTTGGCTTTTTGTTAGTTCAAAACCCAGATTTTGGATAATAGTTTTGTAAATTTGTTTTTTTTCCATTAAAAGTGTAATAAAATTGAAAGGTTGTTATAAAATTAATTATATGTTTTTAAATTTGCAGACAAACTTAAACTAAATTGAGTAAAATGAAAACCGTTTACCAAATTCTGCTATTTGTTGCTATAATTGCGCTAACCTACTTTGTTGTAGAAAGCATTATGAAGCCCATTCGTTTCAATAAAGAAATGGATAAAAGGTACGAAAAAACCATTCAACGTTTAAAGGATATCAGAACCGCTCAGATTGCATATAGAACTGAGAATGATAAGTTTACAGGAAGTTTTGATACTCTAATAAATTTTGTTAAGTACGATTCGTTCAGGGTTGTAAAACAAATTGGTTCTATGGACGACTCTGTTGCAGTAGCACTTGGTAAAGTAATTAGAGACACAATTAGAATAAGCGTACTCGATAGCCTCTTTAAAAAGGGCTACCCTGTTGATTCGTTAAGGTATGTACCTTACGCAGGAAATAATGAATTTGAATTAGGTGCTAGCGTTCTTCCAACAGCTTCCGGAGTAAAAGTAAATGTTTTTGAAGCAAAGGCTCATAACAATATAGTACTGAAAGGGCTCGACAAACAACTCATTATCAACCAAAACGACTTAAGGAAAAAGTTAGAAAAATATCCTGGTCTTCAGGTAGGGTCGCTTACCGAAGCTACCAATAACGCAGGAAACTGGGAATAGTATTGGGATTAATCATGCAAAAACTTGAACTTTTTGACGAAACCTTCGATCCCGATCGTACCGAATCATACGAACTATCCATTCAGCTTTCGCTGAATGGATTTTCTTTTTGCGTAAACGATTTGGTTCGAAACTGCTTCATCGCTCTTGTATCCAATACATTTACATCGCCATGCACCGATGATGAGTGGGCTCAACCCGTTAAAAGTATCGTTGAATCGTACGAGTGGGTAAACAAACCCTTTAAGAAAGTTACCTTCAGCTTCGAATCGCCAGTATTCACTCTAATTCCAAAGGGATTTCACGAATCACAAAAGTCGAACTTACTTCTTGAGTTAGTGCATCCAATACCTGATTTATACGAGGTGAGAAGCAACGCTTTAAACGATTCCGCTACTTGTATTTATGCAATGCCTTCTGTGCTGGTAAGCGAATGGAAATCCGTACACCCAAAAACACATTTCATTGGTTTTTGTGAGCCGGTGATGGCTTTCCATAAATCGAAAAACGTAAATCAGAAAACAAATTCCATAACCCTTGCCTTTAACGGCAAGTTTACTGTGGTTGCCATTTCTAAAGGTCTTCAGTTTCAGCATTGCACCACAATTGACTCGTTGAATCCAAACGACATTTCATATAATTTGCTTAATATGTGTAAAGGTTTGGATATTGACGCTATGGAAACCGAAGTAAACGCAACAGGAAACCATAACGAGATTGAGCTGCTTGAATCGCTACTTTCGCAATTCTTTAAAAGTTTTACGCTAGCTACAAACCTCGATCAAAACCATTTTAGCTACTTGCTAAACCGCTACAAGGGGAAATTTGCCAACCTGTTTAACCAGTCGCTATGCGAATTGTAAGCGGAGAATTTAAAGGAAGGCACTTTTCGCCTCCCAAAAATTTTCATGCGCGCCCTACCACCGATTTCGCGAAGGAGAGCCTTTTTAATATAATTAATAACAATTTCGATTTTGAAGAAATCGCTGTTCTCGATCTTTTTGCGGGAACCGGAAGCATCAGCTTCGAATTCGCTTCGCGCGGATGCCAAAGCATTCATTTGGTTGAAATGAATTCGCAGCATTTAGCTTTCATAAAAAAAGTTATTGCAGAGCTTAGGTTAAAACAAATACTTGCGCTCAAACAAAATGCTTTCCATTTTCTTGAAATTTGCAAAAGCACGTACGATATTATCTTTGCCGATCCGCCCTACGATATGAAAGGAGTTGAAAAAATTCCCAATTTAGTGTTTGACAAACAGCTTCTTAACCCAAACGGATGGCTTATTGTTGAGCACTCAAAAAGCACCAATCTTTCTGAACTCCCTAATTTTGTAGAGGTTAGAAACTACGGGAGCGTCCATTTCAGCTTTTTTCATAAATAGTATATATTTTTTTTGAAAAAGTATTGCAGATTATCGCAGAAGATATATCTTTGCACCGTCAAAAAACAGAAAACACATACTGTTTGGCTCTTTAAAAATTTGGTCTGGTAGTTCAGTTGGTTAGAATGCCGCCCTGTCACGGCGGAGGTCGCGAGTTCGAGTCTCGTCCAGACCGC
>CAZLXF010000148.1:0-8282 GCA_964563065.1 uncultured Rikenellaceae bacterium
TTCTTTCAACAATACGGGGAAGTGGTGCAACGACTTCGAGGTTGCTGCTGAGGGTAAAGGCTTGAAAGTGAAAAAATGGTACATGTGGTATACAACCTGCCCCAAGTGTGCAAAAAAGTATGGGAAAAATTACGTGGTGATTTTGGGTGAAGTTTAAATTGCTTTTGCCTAAATAATTCTGCAATGGAACAGAAGGATTACTTGTTGAGGGAAATTGAAAAAATTGGGTTGCTACTTCGTGCGTTAATAACTAGGCTGGTAGGTTTTACAAATATTAGTGATGATACAAGCCGCCAAATTTTGGAAACCAAAGAGTTGCTCCTTTCCGAAACCAACTTCGATGTAGATTCCTTTTTAAGGATGGATGAAACAGAAGCAAAAAAGCACCTATCTTCATTTAATGGACTTAATGTTGAAAACATGGAGCTGCTTGCCGAGTTTCTAGTAGTTCAAAGCAATTCGGCTAACGACTTGGATAGAAAGAAGTTGCTCAAAAAGGCATTGAATATTCTAGTTTTTTGCCGGGAAACCGACAAAACCTTCAATATGAAAAGGGAAACCAGAATTGAAAATATTGAGAACTCGCTTCGAGATTTTTAGATGTAAGTTTGGAGGTTAGAACCAATAATAATTTTTTAAACCAACCGAAATGGAAAATAAGAATAAAAAACCGGCAAGGGTGCTTTCGCCCGATGGCGTTCGACAGGCAATTGGGTATCTAGGAATTATTATGCCCGCCATTTTAATGGTAGGAACATTAACCATTGGAAATTGTACTGAACTGCAGGATTCAATTAGTCACTACTACTACACAATAATGGGCAATGTTTTGGTAATGACGTTGTGTTCTTTTTCGGTATTTCTGTTTTTGTATCAGGGATACGAGCGGTGGGATAATATTGTAACCAGCTTTGCCGGTTTGTGCGCGCTGGGCATCGCACTTTTTGCCACAACTCAAATATCCGATATCGATTGTGCTGTTTGTTTCCTTCCTGCTTGTAAAGCAAGAGTTTGGACTCACTACATTTCGGCAGCATTGTTTTTTACTACACTATCGTACGTTTCATTTTGTCTTTTTACAAAAAGCAAGGGACCAAAAACAAAAAGAAAAATTGTTAGAAACATAGTATTTAGAACTTGCGCAGTGGTAATGCTAGTTTCAATTATTCTTATTTTACTCATAAAAGTAATGCCTTGGCTAGGAAATCACTTGGCAAAATTCAAACCGGTGTTTTGGCTTGAATGGCTGGCGCTAATTGCTTTTGGTGTTTCGTGGTTGGTGAAAGGGAAGGCAATGCTGGCCGACTCTAAAAGGTAGATAGCTAAACCTTTTTTTTTAAATGCTGGATTGTTTGCTGGTTTTTGCTTAGCTTTATAGAATATTTTTGAAGAGTTTCATTTTTTCTTCACAATACGCTGAAAATTAAATACCTGAAATATGAAAAGAATTGCTCTGATTCTTCTGTTCACCCTTTTTGTTTCAACTATTTTTTCCCAACCTAAACCAAAGGTTGATTTAAAGAAGTTGGACAAATACTATCAGCAAATGACCACTGACTGGGGAATTCCAGCAACTTCAATAGGAATTGTTAAGGATGGTGAACTGGTTTTTGTTGGAAATTATGGTGTTCTGGAAGTAGGAAAATCCGAAAAACCCGATGGGAACACACTTTACGGGATAGCTTCCAACTCAAAGGCGTTTACCGCTTCAATAATTGGTATGCTGGTTCAGGAAGGGAAACTGAAGTGGAACGATAAAGTAAAAAAGTATCTACCCTGGTTCGAGGTTTACGATCCTTGGGTTAGCAACGAGGTTACAATCCGCGATTTGTTGAGCCACCGTGTTGGGTTGGGAACTTTCAGTGGCGATGTTATTTGGTATAAATCCGATTTTACGGCTGAGGAAATTGTGCAAAAAGCGAAATACATACCTAACGCATTCGATTTTCGGGCTGGCTACGGCTACTCAAACATAATGTATATCGCTGCAGGTGAAGTTATAAAAGCGGTTACGGGTAAAACATGGAGTGAGAATGTTAAGGAACGAATTTTTGAACCTTTGGGAATGGAAAGAACCATAACTTCTCCAAAAAATCTGCCCGAGAAGGGAAACTTTGTAACGCCACATGCTTTTCAGGATGAAAAGAACATTCCCATTGCATGGGAAGATTGGGAGAAGGTTGGTGCTCTGGGTGGAGTAATTTCGAGCGTTAACGATATATCAAAGTGGATGATTTTTAACCTTAACCACGGAATTGTTGGTTCCGACACTTTGCTTACGAAGGGAACCATCAATATGCTTTGGACACCACACGCAAACTTTACCGTCGACCAAACAAAAAGGAACGATTATAACACCCATTTTAGCGCGTATGGTTTAGGTTGGGGACTGAGCGATTTTCATGGACGCCTGCGCGTTTCGCACACAGGTGCAATTGATGGCATGATAACTGCAATTACTCTAATTCCTGATGAGAATTTAGGGGTTGTTGTTCTTACAAACGGGATGAATGCTCCAATTTCTGCAGCTACAAACTATGCCCTCGATCAGTTTTTGGGAACCGGAACTAAGGACTGGTCGGCCGATTTGCTTGAGAAATATAACAAAAGACAATCGTCCGACACCCGCATTTCAAGCCGAAAGGAGAGTAGGGTTGAAGACACAAAACCATCTCTTCCTCTCGAAAAATATGCTGGAACGTACATGTCCGATATTCATGGAAAAATTCGTGTAGTTCTTGAGGACGATAAGTTGAAGTTGAAGTTCGACCATGCCGATTACCTCTCGGCAACCCTTGCACATTGGCACTACGATGTGTTTGAAATTAAGTGGGACAATACTCATGCATGGTTCAACTTTGGTACCGTAAAATTTAAAACCGACAATAATTTAAAAATAACTGGTATGGATTTTGATGTTCCCAACGACGATATTTTCTTCGATGAGCTAAAGCCATACCGGATTTCCGATGAGGTTGATAACTAGTCGAAGAGAGTTTAACATTAATCTTTTTTCTAGTTTTTAAATCTCTACACAAATGAAACATTTTAAACTACTTGCTTTTTTCCTGCTTGCAGGAACTGCTCTCTTTATGAGTAGCTGTACGGTTTCCAACCGAACTATGAAAACTCCAAATCATCACATTGAGTTTTACAAGGGCGATTTTGAGTATTCACCTCAGGTTTCGGCCGAGGCAACTTCGGTTAGGGTTTTTGGAATCGATTGGCAACGACTTTTTAGCTGGGAATCGGGAACTATTGAAACCGAGGCCTCATCGCAGCTTTCTCAAATAGCCATTGGTGGCAATGCCGTTTCCGACAATGGTTTTGGTACTGTAACGGCGGTTATTCCTGTTGTTGGCGATTTTGCCAAAGGCAAAGTTAGTTCGTATGCCCTTCACAGCCTCATGCAGGAAAATCCTGGCTACGATATTGTTATTTATCCCCAGTACGAAAAGAAAACCTTTATTTTTCCAATTTTCTACTCAAAGCGAACCGTTAAGGTAACTGCGAGATTGGGTAAGGTGAAGGAATAGTAAAATTGTACTAACAAAAAAAGCGCTAGATGGCAATGTAAACATTTGCAATCTAGCGCTTCTGGGTTTTGGTTTGTACCAGAAATTTCTACATGCCAACTTTCACTTCTGTAGGTTCAACTTTCATTGCAATAATATCCGTAATATACCTATCCTTGCCTTCTTTGTCGGTGTACTTGCGGGTATTTAACTTGCCGTTTACGGCAATCAGCTCGCCCTTCTTGAGGAAATCAACCGACTCTTCCTTCCTGTTTTTCCAGTAGGTTACGTTGTGCCACGTTGTATTAGTAATCCACTCGCCCTTGGCATTTTTGTAATTCTCGTTTGTGGCTACGCTAAAAGTAACCAGCGTGCGTCCGCTATCGAATGTACGTACCTCCGCATCACGACCTAAAAATCCCTGAATCTCTACTCTGTTAACTGTTGCTTCCATTGTTGTAAGTTTTTTATGGGTTAAACATTTAATTTGATGATGCAAAGTAACGGCATGAAAAACAGCCGATTCGGTTGTTAAATGGTTATAGTCGATTAGTATTCGTTTATAGTCGTTTGTAATCATATAAAACGAAGTATTACAAACTATTACATACAAAAAAAGAAATTAAGATTCTGGAAAATTAATCTGTTGGATTTTTTGTATATTGCGAAACATACTACGTTAAGCCAAAAAAAATAATTAAACCCTGAGATATGTATGTCCGATTTGTTTTGCTTACTATCTGTTTACTTCAGGGTTTTTCCTATGCTCAAAATTCTACAACCGATAGCCTCGAAAGAGTAATTGAAGAACACCAAAAAATCGATACTTTTCGGGTAAACCTGCTAAACAGAGCAGCGTATAAACTTTTCACGTCCGACCTTGACAAAACATACAAGTATGCCAGTGAGGCCGATTCCCTCTCTGAAATTTTAGGATACACAAGAGGTAAGGCAGAAAGTTTAAGGATGAAAGGGTTTTACTACGAAGAAAAATCCGACTTTACAAAGGCTCTGGAACATTACGACAAATCCTTAGAACTTTTTGAAGAAGTGAACGATAAAACAGGCATTGCAAACTGCTTCAACAACAAGGGTATTATTTACAGAGTTTTGGGCGATAGCCCAAGATCAATGGAGTTTTTTCAGAAAGCTCTTTTGGTGTACGAAGAAACCGGCGACAAGCCTGGCATGGGAAATGGATTTAATAATATAGGGATAATTTTTCACGACCAGGGCGATTTAGACAAGGCTTTGGAGTACTACAAAAAATCGTACAAAATTGCTGAGGAACGACATGATACCATTGGCATGTCGAACTCTTACATAAACATTGGAATAATTTATCACGACAAGGAAGATTATTCCAACGCGCTGGAGTACTACAAAAAATCGCTAAAAATTGCGGAGGGTTCGGGTGATTTAAACAATATAATTTTAAACTGTATCAACACAGGCTTAATGTACTCTTTAATGAAGGAGTATTCTAGTGCAATCGAATATTTCACTAAAGGGTTAGGGTTAAGCCAAAGGATTGGGTCAAAATCGCTCGAAGCCTGGAATTACTATGGATTAGGCTCAGTTTTATTGGAACAGAAAAAACTAAAGTTAGCACATAGCTACGCTCAAAAAGCATACTCGCTTGCCAGCGAAATTGGCGAGGTAGAGTTAATTGTGGAAGCCTCCGAGGTTCTGGCAAAAGCAAGTGCATCGTTGGGTTTCTACGAGCAGGCTTACAATTACCAGATTGTTTTCAAACAAATGAGCGATAGCCTTAAGAACGAAGAGAATACCAGAAAATCAATTGGGCTTGAGTATGAGTATAAGTATTTGCGAGATAAGGAACTAGCCAACCTAGAGCAGGAAAAGAGGGAAGTGCTGCACAAACAGGAGTTGGAGCATCAAAAGAAGATTCGAAATCTTTTTTTAGTTGGCTTTGTTTTAGTACTACTTGTTCTAATGCTACTTTACAGCAACCTGGTTCATAAAAGAAAAACCAATAAAATTCTTTCGGATCAAAAAGATGAAATACTGATGCGAAACGAAGAGTTACAACAGCTTAACGAGGAGATTAGAACCCAAAAAGAGCATATCGAGAAATCGCACGATCAAATTACGCAAAGCATAACGTATGCTCAACTTATTCAGAATGCGGTGCTACCCAACCACGAAATTGTTTCGATGCTTTTCCCTGAGCATTTCATTCTTTACATTCCCTGCGAAATTATTAGTGGCGATTTCTACTTTATTAAACAGGTTAAACAGTATACAATAATTGCTGCGGCCGATTGTACAGGACATGGAGTTCCCGGGGCTTTTATGAGCATGCTGGGGATTGCTCTGCTCAACGAAATTGTGAGGCATACCGAAATTAAAACTGCTTCGCAGGTGCTAACGGAACTTCGCGACCAGCTCAAACGCTCGTTGCAGCAAAGTGGCAAAGTTGGTGAACAGTCCGAAGGTATGGATATTGCATTCTGTGCAATAAACATTGAGAATATGATGCTCAGCTTCGCTGGAGCGCACAATCCGTGCTGGATATTCAGGCTTAAAGAGGATGGCTCAGGGGAAACCGACCTTATTGTTCTCAAGGCTGACAGAATTACGTTGGGTGTTTCAACCATTGATAAACCATTTACAGAGCAAACATTCCCCCTTAAAAAAGGCGATTCTATTTACCTTTTTTCCGATGGTTTCCATACCCAATTTGGTGGCGAGAGGAATGAGAAATTTCAAATGAAAAGGCTACAGACAATGCTTCGTGAAGTTCAGGGGAACGATATGCAAAAACAGAAAAGTATTATTCAAGAAACTTTCTACGAGTGGAAAGGGGAAAACACCCAAACCGATGATGTACTGGTTGTTGGGTTTAGAATATAAAGCCAACAAATATCTAGCCTTATGCACTTCTTCTCAAAAATTATTTCTGATTTTGTTTGTAATTGTTTGATAGCCATTATTTTTTATGTACCTTTGTTTTTTTTTAGCAGGAATGGTTTTTACAACTCAGCCTTCATTCTGCTCCACAATGAAATTAATTAATAACCAAAAATAAGAAATGGGTAGATCACAAGTGTCATTCAACAAAAGAGAGAACGAAAAGAAAAAAGCCAAAAAGAAAAAGGACAAATTACAAAAGAAGGAGGATAGAAAGGCAAATGCCGAAAAGGGGAAAGACCTTGATGACATGATTGCCTATGTTGATGAGTTTGGAAACATTACCGACACCCCGCCCGATCCCAGCAAGAAAGAAAAAGTTAATGCAGAAGATATTCAGGTTGGCGTTGCCAAGCAGGAGCCAATTGATCCCGCCGATTTAATCAGAAAAGGAGTGGTTTCTCACTTCAACCACTCAAAAGGTTACGGTTTTATTAAGGATATAAAAACTCAAGAAACATTTTTTGTTCATGTAAATAGCCTTGAGGAGGAGATTCAGGAACGAGATAAGGTTACCTTCGAGTCCGAAATGGGAATGAAAGGAATGCAGGCTGTTAACGTAAAAATTGTTAAAGACGTTAAAGAAGTTAAAGACGAACCACAGGAATAGGTTCTACCTAAATGAAATGACAAACCTCCTTAAGGGAATTTTATTCTCTCAAGGAGGTTTTCCTTATTTATTCTCATTTATTTGTAAGGTGGTAAGAAACTCCTCCTTCAGTTCATCAAAAATTTCTTTTACAGTCGATATTTTAGTAGAGAGGTAAGCGTTAGCTCCAGCAAACGCGTATCCATTCTTCATGTTGCCCTTGTAAGCATTGTACAAAGCCGTTATTATACAGTACGGGCTGCTTGAAACATCGCAGGTTTTTATGCATTGAAACGGACATTTTATGGGCTTTTTTAAGCCTTGCTTCACCTTGTCGATGAAACTGTTTCCTACGGCACGCCCGGGCATGCCAACCGGACTTTGAATTATTTCAATGTCGCTCTCGCTGGCGTTAATGTAGGCTTGCTTAAAGCCCATTGAGGCATCGCATTCCTCGGTTGGAACAAAACGAGTACCCATTTGCACTCCATTTGCACCCTTTTGCATAATGTTAAAAATATCCTGCCCGTTATATATGCCTCCGGCAGCAATTACCGAAATTTGTTTGTGGTACTTGTCTTCAAAAACTTTTACTTCCTTTACAACTTCCGGAATTATTTCTTCCAATGAAAAATGCGAGTCATCAATCTGATTCCTTTTAAATCCTAAGTGCCCGCCAGCTTTTGGCCCTTCAACAACAATGGCATCGGGAAGGTAATCGTAAACGGTTTTCCACTTTTCGCAAATTAGCTTTGCTGCTCTGCTCGACGAAACAATTGGAACTAGCTTCGTAACACTGTCGGCTTGAAGAAATTTTGGCAAATCGAGTGGCAAACCTGCCCCCGAAAATATAATGTCAATTTTTTCAGAAATCGATGTCTTTACCAACTCGGCAAAGTTCGACATGGCAACCATTATGTTTACACCAATTATTCCCTTGGTTTTCTCTTTTGCAAGGCGTATTTCTTGTTTCAGTCCTTCAATATTCGCTTCAATAAAATCTAACGCAGGGTTACGGTGAATTAACCCCAAGCCTGCAGCTGATATTACTCCAACACCTCCCTGGTTTGCTACAGCAACAGCCAGCCCCGACAAAGAAATACCAACTCCCATTCCTCCCTGAATAATTGGGACTGGAATAGTCAGTCCTCCAATTTTTAACTCTCTCATAGTATTCTTCAATTTAATTGGGGGCAAAAGTACTCAAACATCCGTTCAATTTGCAACAGTTTATGATAAATTAT
>CAZLXF010000149.1:0-8260 GCA_964563065.1 uncultured Rikenellaceae bacterium
CTTTTATTGAGGGGGAGGATTCAGCCGAAGACATGAACGATTTACCGTTCTAAAAGACGAAATATAAATATACATTGAAAAGGGTGTCTCGAAAATTCATTGTGTGACTCTGAGAAGAACACTGAGAAACTCTGTGAAATTCATAATGTATTATACCACAGTGTATCACGATGGGAATAAAGAGTTTCACAGAATAGTAAATCTAATCCTTTTTGACTTTTGAGACACCCTCTTTTTTACTCTTCGAATAATTTCCCAATGTTGAGTTGAATTCCAACTGAAAACATGAAGGGTTGGTAATTGAAAAGATTATTTGAAGAGCTAAGAGGGACTGAGAGCCCCGTTTGAACTACAAACTTAACATACTTATAGCCAAACTTTCCTGTAAGGGCAGGTTCAATAAAAGCACAGCTCGCTTTTTCCGATTCTTGGCTCAAGTTTACAAAAACCAACCGCGACGAGAAACTTCCATCGAACACGCTAGTTGAAGCACCAATAGCAGGTTGAATAAAAAAACGGCCGGAGTTAACCCTCGCTTTCGAAACCCACAGGTTGTTGTCGTACTCCGCCTGTAAATTTCCAGCACCATAACCGCCAAAAACCTCGAAACGGCCAGCTGTGCCAATACTAGCAAAATATCCTGCGCCAAATTCTACAAACTGATGCTTATGAAAGTTATCGGTTGTGTCGGATGTGCGATTAGCAAAACTTCCATTTAACATTAATCCAATGTTGTTGGTTAATGCATATGCAAATTGAGGGTCGAAACCAGAAGTTCCCGTATGTACTGATGCCTGAAACTCCCCCTTATTACTCATTAATGGAGTATTTACCACGTTTGGAACATACGCTGGTGCACAGGAGAAAAACAAAATTGGGAATAGTAGAAATCTTAGGAAATTCCCTGTTAATTTTTTCATAACCTTTTTATATGTTTTCTTGTTTTATATGCTTTGCAAGTTACAAAAAACAGTTAAACGCAAGTACAAATTATTGCTTAATTACACTAAAACCAACCATGCTGTAAAATTTTAGCTACTTTTACTTTTAAATAAAACGCACTTAACTATGTTCGAATTATTGAAGGAAATTGATACTGTACGATTAAATTTCTCCGAGGGTGGCTTGCTTTTTATGAATATTACCCTAGCTGTAATAATGTTTGGAGTAGCTCTTGAGATAAAAGTTGACCACTTTAAAAATATTTTAAACTATCCAAAATCGTTCATATTGGGTTTTGGTGCACAGTTCCTTATTTTACCTGCACTAACATTCTTGCTGGTTATTATTCTACACCCTCCTGCTTCGGTAGCCATGGGTATGATACTGATTTCTGCTTGCCCAGGGGGCAATATTTCCAACTTTATTTCGTCGCTATCAAAAGCAAACGTAGCGCTTTCGGTTAGCCTTACGGCTGCAGCAACCCTTTTTGCCACACTACTTACACCCTTAAACTACTCGATTTACGGAAATCTTTTTGTAGAATATTCCGAAAGGGCTCTGCACCTAAACATTCCTATTGAAATTGACTTTTGGCAAATGGCGCAAACAGTGTTCATTCTACTGGGAATTCCTCTTATTCTTGGGATGTGGGTTGGACACAGGTTCCCCGCTTTTACTGCAAAATACGTGAAACCAATTAAAATAGGATCTGTTATTCTTTATTTAATTTTTATTTTCGGTGCTTTATACGCTAACCTCGACCACTTTGGAAGCATAATTATACCTATTGGCATCCTGGTTCTTTTGTTGAATGCACAAACGTTATTCTCAGGTTTTCTGGTTGGTGCCATTGGGAAAGTTCCCCGAGCAGATAGGCGAACATTAAGCATTGAAACAGGAATACAGAATTCGGGCCTTGCTTTGGTACTTATTTTCAACCCTAAACTTTTCGATGGGAATGGTGGAATGGCATTTATGGCTGCTTGGTGGGGAATTTGGCAGATGGTTAGCGGCTTGCTACTTGCATGGATTTTATCGCGAATTAAAATTCCCAAAACCAAGGAAGCCATACTTTACGTGGAAAGAAAAGAGAAAAATCAAAGAGAAAAATAGGTTAATTCGTTTGTAGAAGGTCTTAATTGAAGACATGTGAAAAACTATGAAGCCAACATTCTTCTTATTTATTCTTTTTACTATGATTGCATTTAATTCGTGCGAAGATAATAATTCCGAAAAGTTTGAACAGGAGATCGTTAATACAGACAAGTCTTTCTCAAATTACTCAGAAAAGCATGGGCAATTCGCTGCTTTTTTAAAGTATGCCGCTCCTGAAGTTGTTCTACTAAAGCCAAGCCTGTACCCTATCGTTGGCCACGAAAAGCTTGCCCAATACTACACCGGTAAATCCGACTCATCGTATGTTTTAACCTGGGAGCCAAAATTTGCCAAAGTGGCTGCATCTGGCGAATTGGGTTATACCTATGGTTACTGGAAATTCTCCCTAAAATCCGATTCACAAAAAGTTGAACGTGGAACATATGTTACAATTTGGCAACGCCAAAGTAGCGGAGATTGGAAGTTTGTACTCGACACAGGCAACCCTGGCCTGGGTGAATAAGCATTCAATTTGTTCATTAACAACACAATTACTACTTTTGTGCCCAAAAAGGAGAAATAAATGAATTGTTCTATTGAGAAGAAAGATATTTACGAAATTACCTCAACAAACATTCTACAGCAGACTTCATTCTGGGCAAAAGTAAAAAACCAGCAAGGGCTAAAGCCCAACGCTTTTAACTTTAAAGCATCGTACGACCTATTATCACCAAACAGCAACCCCTCAAAAAGTTTGAACGACGACTTACTCGTGCTATTAAGACAAATAGATGATTGTCACTGTTTTGCATACGTTCCCTACGGACCAAAGGTTGAACCTGAATATGAAAACTATGGAGTTTTTCTTGAAGAGTTCTCCGAATCACTAAGACCTCATCTGCCAAGCAATTGCATTTTAGTTCGTTACGATTTGCCATGGGAAAATCAATGGTCAACCGATGAGGACTACTTCGACCATAACGGTCAATGGGAAGGGCCACCTCCCGTTAAGAACCAAGAATTCCGCATGAACTTTAAAACCTTCAACTGGAACCTTCACCGAAGCCCAAGCGACATTCTGCCAACAAATACTTTCTTTTTGAACCTGAACCAGCCCGAAGAAAAGCTGCTGCAACAAATGAAGCCCAAAACTCGGTACAACATTCGACTTTCGTTCCGGAAGGGCGTTTCCGTGAGAGAATGTGGGTTTAACGAGCTGGATAAATGGTACGATCTTTACGTTTCTACTTCCCTCCGAAACAACATTACACTTCACAGTAAAGAATACTTTCATACTGTACTTTCACAACAAAACGAAAGTTCTGAGCAAGATGTAAAAATTAGCCTGCTAATGGCTGAACATGAAGGAGAAAACCTAGCAGCCATGTTTCTAGTCCTCACAAAAAACAGGGGAACCTATCTTTACGGTGCATCTTCATCGAACAATCGAAACTTAATGGCCACATACGCAATTCAGTGGGAAGCAATTAAAATTGCACAGAATTCGGGATGCAAGGAGTACGATATGTTCGGGGCAGCTCCAAACGCATACAACACACACCCGCTAAGCGGTTTGTATCGTTTCAAGAGCGGGTTTGGCGGAAGCCTTTACCACCGAATGGGTTGCTGGGATTACCCCTTCCACGACAATGAGTACGCTGTTTTCAGAGCTCAGGAAGTTAACAACCAAAAGTACCATAACTACTAAAAAACTTTCTCGATTTTCTGGTCTATCGTGAAAAAGTGCATATTCATCCAGATTTTAATCTGGGTCATAAAATTATTCTATATCCTGGTTACTTTTGGTAGTAAATTTGCAGGAACGAAATTTGGTTTTCCAATTTTAAGATGATTGTTGTAAAATTGAGAACAGAAATTGTAATTAAACCTATACTGAAATGAAAAAAATATTTTGGCTTGTACCCTTAGCAGCCCTCCTCGCTTCCTGCGAAATTGCTAGCGATATAAATAGGCTTGAAGGTGAAGGTAATGTTATTACCGAGGACCGTTACGTTGGCGATTTCAGTAAAGTTGAAAGTAAGATTGCCGCCGACATTGAAGTTATCGAAAGCGATGAGTCCGGAATCGTAATTTCAGCTCAAAAGAACCTGATTCCCTTCCTCGAAACCGATGTAAAGAGTGGCACCCTTGAAATAAGTTTTGGCGATTACTCCGTTCAAACCGACAGTTTGATTCTAATAAAAGTTTACACTTCAACTTTAAATGAGTTCGAACTTACTGGCGTTGGGAATATCGATTCTCAGCTTCCGCTAAATTCAATAATTTTAACGGGTGTGGGAAATATTGTTGCTCATGGAGCAACCGATAATGTTTACGTTAGAATTACCGGCTCAGGGAATGTTAACCTGTACGATATGCCTGTGGAAACTGCTGAACTTAGCATTACAGGAGTTGGAAATATTAAGGTTTACGTATCTGAATTGCTCGACATAAGCATTTCAGGAATGGGGAACGTTTTCTACAAAGGGAATCCAAGTATTTACACATCAATAACAGGTATTGGTGAAATAGTTAATGACAATTAATTCAATTTTCTTTTTTATGAAACAAGTATCAATCACCTACCATAGCAAAACGGGAATTACTAAAAAATTTGCTAAAGAAATATCGAGCTACCTAGAATCAAAAGGCTGCAACGTTAACCTCTCTTCAATTCAAGAGTTCGACAAAACCATAATTGCAAATTCAGATGTTGTTTTGCTTGGCTGCTGGACAAGTGGCCTGATGGTTTTCCTTCAGCATCCCGATAAGGAGTGGAAAAACTTTGCTCGCAGTTTAACCGGAATCGAAGGGAAAAAAGTAGTTCTCTTTACTACATATAAACTACTCACTGGTAGTATGTTTCAAAAAATGAAGAGCCACTTACCTAAAGAATTAAACGGTTCGGTGCTTGAACTAAAATCAAGAAACGGGCAGCTAAGTGAAGAGGTGAAGCTAACACTCAATTCCATTGTAAACTTAAGTTAACTTTTGAACATTCTACGGAGTTTTTCTGTTTGTAAAGTAAAAAACTTATGGCGTTCACATTACAAATAGGAGGAAAAGCTCCGGGGTTTAATCTTCCGGCAACTAACGGTAAAAGTTACAGGCTAACCGATTTCAACGAAAAAGTACTGGTAATTTTCTTCACATGCAACCATTGTCCCTACGTAATTGGCTCCGATGAGGTTACCCGAAAAACTGTAGAAAAGTACGCCCCAAAGGGCGTGAAGTTTGTTGGAATTAACTCAAATAGCCGAAGTACCTACGAGGAGGATAGTTTCCCAAACATGATAAAGAGAATGGAGCAGGAAAAGTTTCCTTGGCTCTACCTTTACGATGAAACGCAAGAAGTTGCCATGAAATATGGAGCGCTTCGAACACCGCATTTCTACGTTTTTAACGAATCAAGAGAACTAATTTACGTTGGCCGAGCCGTTGATAATCCTCGCGATTCATCAAAAATTACAATAAACGATTTGGAGAATGCCCTCGATGAACATCTGGCTGGAAACGAAATAACAGTAAAAGTTACAAACCCAATTGGCTGCAACGTTAAATGGGAAGGAATGGATAAACACTGGATGCCGGCTGATGCCTGCGATTTGGTTTAGAAATTAAAAACTCCGTCCGACCGCTTTGAGCGGTCAGACGGATTAATGTTTTAGGTCATTAAACTCACAGCCTACAATTCTTCTTTCGAGACTTCACCAATTGCGTACCAGTCAATCTTCCGTGAGAGGTACATTATTGTTGACAGGATAATAAATAGCCCAATACTTCCCATTAATAGGGCGTAATCCTGCATTTGCAGAAGGATGTATAAAAATGTGTAAAGCAGAATTAGAATTGCTGCCATCATTGTTGCAAGTTTCTTGTTTTTGAAAATACTTAATGAATAGGAAGTTATCATTGTAATAATTCCAATGCTTGCAATTATGTATGCAACTGCAAAGTGCATCTGCTCGGCCAGCGATAGCAGAAGCAGGTAGAAAAGAACCAACCCGAATCCAACCAGAATGTACTGAACCGGGTGTACGCGTAGCTTGCGCATTATTTCAACGAAAAAGAAAACCGTAAACGTAAGTACGATAAACAGAATGGCGTACTTCATCGATCGTTCGGTGATTTGGTACGTGTCTACCGGAAGGAGAAGGCTAACTCCAAACGCCGATTCGGAGAGGTTCACTTTATAATCGTCCCAACGCTGCGGGTAGTTCCTGTTGAGTTCAAGCACACTCCACTGGGCATCAAATCCTTTCTCAGAAATTTCCCGCTCGGCGGGAAGGAATGCGCCATCGAAGCTAGGATTTTGCCAAGAAGAACTGATTTTGGCACTCGTTTGTTTGCCTACCGGAACAAGCGCTAAACTCTTCGAGCCGTTTAGCGAGATGTTGAATCTAAAAATATACTCTTTTATATCTTCCTGTGCCGACAAAACTTTGTTAACAGTAATACCCGATGCAACAATGCTGCTAATTTTTACTCCAGGCTCGCAGTCAACCTCCTTACCATTCCAACCGAATTTTACATTCTCCTTAATGCCTCGCAGGTCCGAAATTCCAACCGTTACAAAAGCATCCTCCCACATAACATCCAACTTTTTTGAAGAATCGAAAGTTGGCTTTTTGAATTTTCCGCTAAAAGTTAGACTTGCATTGTACACTGCTACCTGAAAAATTCCCCGGTATCGAACTTCCGGAGTCATTTCTGCTGTAACATCCAGATTTTCTGGGAGAAAGTAGGCAAGATGCCTGGTTAACACCTCGGTTTTCTTTTCAGCATCGTAGTCGTGCGAGTAGTAAGGAACCGCAAGAATTGGCCCCGCAATTTGCTGCTCGCCGCCCCACTTTGAACTTATTTCTCGGGTAGCCTCATTGAGCCTCTGCTGGCGTTCTGAAACCAGCGACTGTATCATGGCTGTTGGAATCAACAGCATTAGCGAGAGGAATGCGATTGCTGCAATTTTGATAATAACTGCATTCTTCTCGAAGAACGATTGATTTTTTTCTGTCATAGCTGATGTTTTTAAATTTTTAAAGTACTTTGTATTTCAAAGTTTATTGATAAAAAAATTATTTGTTAGTGTTAATTAAGTTCTCAAGAGCCGCTAAATGCTCCTCGAAAGCCTTACGTCCATCGAAAGTTGCACGGAAACTGGTGTTAGGTTTACGGCCAAGGAACTGCTTCTTCACCTCAACGTAACCTTCACCCTCAAGCGCTTTAATATGGCTGGCAAGGTTTCCGTCTGTAAGGTTAAGAGTTTCCTTAAGCGAGCTGAAATCGACCCAGTCGTTCACCATTAGCACCGACATAATTCCAAGCCGAATGCGACTCTCGAAATTTTTGTTCAAATTAACTATTAACTCTTTCATGCTTCAAGTACATGGTTGTGCCGTATACAATGTGCAGAATTCCGAAACCAAACGCCCAAAAAAACATGCCGTACTCGGCAAAAAAAACGGCAATTAATCCCAGAACTATTTCTGAAATGCCCAGATAGCGGATGTCGTTCAGCGTATACTTGCTGGCGTTAATTAGTGCAAGTCCGTAAAAAACCAGCGTTGCCGGGGCAACAAGGTAAATTTGTTGATGGTAAAGAAGTGCAAGCGAGAAAACGCCTCCAGCAGCAAGCGGAATAATGAGGTTCACAAGCATACGCTTGGCGGTGGAATCCCAGTAGGGAAGATTCTTTTTGCGAGCGTTTCGTGTTGTAAAAAGAACACCAAAAGTTAGTGCAACCACAAGCGCTATGGCTGCAACTAAAATTAAAAAAACAATAAAATCAGTTAGTTCAGCACCATATATCAGGTTCCCCCTAAAATAAACTCTCTTATTATTATGGAATTCCCCGTAGAAGAAACCCTGCTCACGAATGTAAACTGCAAAAGCCCCCAGTAAGGCTGTGATGCCCGCAAAGACTCCAGATAATCCGCTGAGAGAAATGAACCTCGATGAACGCTCCATCATCGATCTTATTTCCTGCAAATCCTTTATATGCTTATTGTTTGCTGCCATAGTACATATGTTTTATAAAGCACTTTGAAATACAAAGTTAATACATTTTACTTATCACCAAAAAATATTTTGATATTTTTTTAAAAAAAACGGACGATTTTTTCGCCCGTTTAATTGAATGGTTAGAAATTGTTTGAAATTTAGTTTTTACCATGGGCTTTAGCCAAAATTTGAGAGAATAGTTTGGCTAAAGCCATGTCTTTTT
>CAZLXF010000150.1:0-8203 GCA_964563065.1 uncultured Rikenellaceae bacterium
AGGGAGATGAAAAGAAAGAGAAGAGAAACCTAAAACTACTAATGTGCCTTTATGTCTATTGTGGTAAAACAAAGAGTTCATTTGACAGAACTGCAAACTAATTTCTCAACATGCTGTATAACCTAAAATTTATATGACAAAAATCGTAACATTTTGCTTGCGCAATGGGTACATTTACAACAATTACTTTAGGGAAAATACGATATGGAAAAACATTTAAAAGTTAGGGACTTAACCCTTAGAGACGGACAGCAATCGCTATTTGCTACGCGAATGCAGCAGGCCGAGGTTGATAAAGTTTTACCACTTTACCGCGAAGCGGAATTCTTTGCCATGGAGGTTTGGGGCGGTGCGGTTCCCGATTCCATTATGCGGTTTCTAGGCGAAAATCCCTGGGCACGGCTTGAATCCATTAAAAACGTGATTGGCGACAAATCCTTACTTACTGCTCTTTCGCGTGGCCGCAACCTATTTGGCTACAATCCTTACCCCGAATCGGTTATCGAAGGTTTTAACAAGAATGCTGTTCAATCGGGGGTTAGCATTATGCGAATTTTTGATTGCCTAAACGATGTAGAAAATATTAAAACCACCATTAAATACGTGAAAGATTCGGGTGGAAAAGCCGATTGCGCTGTTTGCTACACCATCGATCCGAAGATGCCAGAAAAGCAGGAACTTCGAGATAGATTGATGACGAAAAATCTTCCCGAGAAAATTTTTGATGTTAACTACTTTGTTGATAAAGCAAAGCAGATGGAACGTTTGGGTGCCGACATGATTACCATAAAAGATATGGCAGGACTGGCAACGCCCAACGAAACTGCAAAAATTATCCGTAAGCTTAAGGAAGAAATTAAAGTCCCAATCGATTTTCATACACACTGTACCCCGGGCTACGGGCTGGCTTCAACCTATATGGCCATTGTAAATGGCGTTGATATTGTTGATACTAACCTCATGTTTTTTGCCGGTGGCAGCGCTGCTCCAGCCTACGAACTCATTTACCTCTTCTGCCAGAAATTTGGAATTTCCCTTGATGGAAACATCGAGATTATTTCGAAGCTGAATAAAATTCTTAAAGACATTCGAATCAATAGTCTTGCCGAGGTTGATAGCTACAAGCAAATTCCAATCGATTTTGATTTATCAAAGGATACACTACCTCAAGAAATCGATTCCCTTTTCGATAACGCAGTAAAGTATGCAAAGGAAGAAAACGAAGAGGAGCTTCTAAATGCCTGTCATGCCATTGAAAAATACTTCAATTTCCCTGCACCCAACATTCAGGTTAAGAATGCCGAAATTCCTGGTGGAATGTATACCAACATGCTATCGCAGCTAAAAACGCTAGGGTTGGCTCATTTGCTCGATCGCGTACTGGAGGTTGTTCCCGTTGTTCGCCTCGATGCTGGTTGCCCTCCGCTGGTTACTCCATCGAGCCAAATTGTTGGTGCACAAGCCGTAAACTGCGTTATCGATGAGAATGCTGGGAAACCATTCTACAGCAATATTTCAAACCAGTTTTTCAACCTTGTAAAGGGCGAATATGGTAAAACGCCCATTGAGATTAACCCAAAATTCAGAAAGAAGATTTGTGGCTTTGAACAGGAATCGCCCTACGATTTAACAAAATACAAATCGCCAGAAAATCCTGTGCTTAAAGAATTTGGCAGCGTTAAGCTGGCACAGAACGAAAAAGAGTTCCTTCTGCTGGAACTTTTCCCTTCGGTAGCCAAGGATTTCCTCTACAAGCTTCGCCAGGCCGAGTATGATATTTTAAAGGAGAAAAACAGGGAAGCCAAAGCCGAAGCACGAAAAAATATTTCATTTCAAGGGAAACTCCTAATCCGCGATTTAACATTACGCGACGGACAGCAATCGATGCTGGCAACACGCATGTCGCTTCAACAAGTTGAAAGACTTCTTCCTTTATACAAGGATGCTAATTTCTACGCAATGGAAGTTTGGGGTGGTGCTGTTCCCGACAGCGTAATGCGTTACCTAAACGAGGATCCTTGGTACAGACTTCGGGTAATTCAAAATTCAATTGAAAGTTCCAGTAAACTTACGGCGCTTTCGCGCGGACGAAACCTGTTTGGCTACGACCCATACCCCGAAGATGTTATAGAAGGTTTTAACCGTGTAGCGGTTAAGGGCGGAGTTAGCATAATGCGAATTTTCGACTGTTTGAACGACCTTAACAACATGGCATCAACCATTAAGTACGTTAAGGAAAACGGTGGGCTCGCCGATTGCGCTGTTTGCTATACAGTAAACCCTAAATTCACAAACAAACAAAAAGCCATCGCATTCATCAAGGGAAAGAAGCTGCCAACCGAAATTTTCAACATCGATTATTTTGTGCAAAAAGCCGTTGAATTGGAAAAGATGGGCGCCGACATGATTACCATAAAGGACATGGCCGGGCTCATAACCCCTTCGCTATCAGGCGAACTTATTCGCAGGCTGAAAAAGGAAGTGAAACTTCCAATCGATTTTCATACACACTGCACTCCGGGTTACGGCTTAGCGTCAACGCTTATGGCAATTATTAATGGGGTTGATATTGTTGACACGTCAATACTTAACCTCGCCGGCGGACCAGCCGCACCAGCATTCGAAATTATTCAAATTTTTGCTGATAAGCTGAAACTCGATACCGGCGTAAACCTCGATTCGGTTGTTAAAATTAATGCCGAACTACTAAAAATTCGTAAGGAACTTGCCGATTACGATACCTACAAGCAGTTCCCTGTTGACTTTGACATTACAACCGACAATCTACCTCCTCAAATTGAAAAACTTTTTGACGAAGCCATTGCCTTTGCAAAGGCAGATAACGAGGGAGAACTGCTGAACGTTACACAAAAAATTGAGAATTGGTTCAACCTCATTGGCCCCGATGCCAGGGTTCGCAATGCCGAAATTCCGGGCGGAATGTACACCAATATGCTGGCACAACTCCGGCAAATGAAAATGGAAAACCTTCTTCCTAAAGTATTGGAAATGGTTCCCATAGTTCGAATCGATGCCGGTTGTCCTCCGCTGGTAACACCAACCAGCCAAATTGTGGGAGCGCAAGCCGTTAACTGTGTAATTTCGCTTAGCAAGAGCGAAGATATGTACGCCAACGTTTCAACCCAGTTCAACAATTTGGTAAAGGGTTCGTACGGAAAAACGCCAATTGCTATCGATCCGGAATTTCGTAAAAAGATAACCGGTAATCCTAAGGAAATTCCTTTTGATATTCAAAATTACAAACCGCAGGAAAATCCGATAATACTTGAAGATTTTGGAGGAATTAAACTTGCTGCCACCGAGGAGGAAACCCTGCTACTCGAACTTTTCCCAAATGTAGCCCGAAACTACCTTACAAACCGCAAGGAGCAAGAAGTTTACGAGCTGAAACGTCAAATCGAATTCGAAATGAAAGAGATATCGGAGGAGAAACGAAAAGAATTTATGAACCTCACCGAGGAAGAGAAAGCCGAACGTATATTGCAGGGACTAATGCATAACGACCTCGACGATCAAACAATTGGGTGGTAACTAGTTTTTTTAAATATTTGCTCAAACCCTAATGCTGCTGTTTTAAACAACCATTAGGGTTTGCTGTTTTACATTAAACTATTTATCAAATCACCATTCAAATTTAGCAATGCCATTTATTTTTCTATTTTTGCACAAATCATTAACCTCAAAACAAATAAAAAATGAAAAAAGCGATCAGAGTTCTCGGTTTTGGACTAACCCTGACACTTTCAACCCTTACAGTTAACACCTATTCTTGTACAAATTTTCTGGTAACAAAGGGTGCTTCGGTTGACGGTTCAACCATGATTACCTATGCTGCCGATTCACACGTACTTTACGGTGAGCTGTACCACTGGCCAGCAGCAACCTACTCGGCAGGAACCATGCTAAAGGTTTACGAGTGGGATACCGGAAAGTTTCTTGGTGAAATTCCCCAAGCCCTCGAAACATACAATGTTGTTGGCAACATGAACGAGCATCAGGTTTCAATTGGAGAAACAACCTACGGCGGCCGTAGTGAACTGGTTGATACAACTGGTATTGTGGACTACGGAAGTTTGATATACATTGCGCTTCAGCGCTCAAAATCGGCTCGTGAAGCCATAAAAATCATGGCTGAACTAATGGCAAACCACGGCTACTACAGCAGCGGCGAATCCTTCTCGGTAGCAGACGCAAACGAGGTTTGGATATTCGAACTTATTGGCAAGGGAACCGATATGAAGGTTGACAAGAAAACTAAAAAATCATACAACGCCAACAAAGGAGCCGTTTGGGTAGCTCGCCTAATTCCCGATGGTTACATTAGCGGACACGCAAATCAGGCTCGCATAACCACATTCCCTCTTGAGGATGGAAAAACTTCAATTAGTTCAAAAAATCTCGACAAAATTTTTGACCAGAACATTACAACCGTTTACGCACACGACGTAATTAGCTTTGCACGTAGCAAAGGGTATTTCACCGGTGAAGACAAAGATTTCAGCTTTTCTGATACATACGCACCCCTCGATTTTGGAGCAGCACGTTTCTGCGAAGTTCGTGTTTGGTCGTTCTTTAAGGATGTGAACAAGGATATGTGGAACTACTTTGAGTATGCTAAAGGCCACGACCTGCAAAATAGGATGCCGCTGTGGATTAAGCCCGAACAAAAAATTTCGGCTCAGGATTTAATGAACTTCATGCGCGATCACCTGGAAGGAACCGAACTTGATATGAGCAAGGATCCAGGAGCAGGGCCACACGCGCTCCCATATCGCTGGCGTCCACTAACATGGAAATACGAGGATAAAACCTACGTTAACGAGCGTGCAACAGCAACCCAGCAAACCGGTTTCTCGTTTGTTTCACAAATGCGTAGCTGGTTACCCAACCCAATTGGTGGAATTTTTTGGTTCGGAGTTGACGATGCTGCCACATCGGTGTACACTCCAATTTACTGTGGAATTACCGAAATACCTGAAACATTTGCCGTTGGAAATGGCAATATGCTAACCTACTCGCCAACCTCTGCGTTCTGGGCGTTTAACAAGGTAAGTAACTTTGCCTACCTTCGCTACGATGTAATGAGCGCCGATGTAAGAAAAGTTCAGAAAGAACTTGAAGACCACTACAAGCTTATGACCCCAGTAATTGATAATGCTGCCAATGAATTGTATAAAAGCAATCCTAACGAAGCCATTACTTTCCTTACAAAATATTCAGTTAACACAGCCAATGATTTAACGGTGCGCTGGCAAAAACTGTTTGAGTACCTTCTTGTAAAATTCATGGATGGTAACATTAAGCAGGAAGAGAACGGAAAGTTCAAGTACAACGAGTACAATGCAGCTCCCGCCAGCCCTAAAAATCCTCAATATCCCGATTGGTGGAAGAAGAATGTTATTGATGCAACAGGTGATAAGCTTCTAATGCCTGGTGGCGATAACCACTAAATAATTCTACTAAAACTCTAGTTAACAAATAACTACATAAAAAAGGAGGGCGAATTCACCCTCCTTTTTTGCGTTTATGTAAATCAATTCTTTGCTACTTACTAAGTTTCTCTATCGCTTTTTGCGCAGCAGTTAGCGTAGGCTCAATGGAAAGTGGCTGACCAACGGCACCCTGCATCCAAATTTGTGGAGTTAACCTACCCTGTTCGTAAATTCTCTGAATTTCATTTGCAAAGTTTTTCCCTTCAACGTACTGCTCAAGCTGGAAGTCGATAAGATGACCGATTGGGTAAGCAGAAAGGTAAAGCGGATTATCAATCATGTGACTGTAAACAGCCAGAATGGGTTCATCGTTGCTACCAAAAACATCGGCGTAGTATTTATTCCAAACCTCTTTCGCAATGCGAATTACGTTCTCCTTTACCTGCTGAGCATCGGCATTGGGATTTTCGTAAAGCCACTTCCAAAGACTGATATCAACCAGCGAAACGCCCATAATCTCGTAGCACGACCATAGGTTATCGAGTGCTTGCAGGTGTAACTTATTCTCGTTACTCTCTTTAATCCCTAAAACTTCCAAATCGCGTTTCTGGAAAAGGAACGCAGTAGCTTCAGTAAATGCTGTGTTTGGAACTCCGCGAAGCATGTAGTAGTCAACATCGTGAATGGTAATGGTTTGCTCAACGGTATGGCCAAACTCGTGCATAGCAATGTTGAAACCTTTGTAGTCCATTCCATTGTCACCAATTCTGGTACGAAGCAAAGCGAAATCCTCCTTCATTTCGCCTCCCCAGGCATGACCTGCACCTCTGCTTCCCTCAACCTTAATTTTTGAAGCAAAAAAGTTAGCCTTTTCTTTTCCCCATCCAAGCGAGGTTAAAATACTGGGAATTTCATTCTCGAACGCTTCGGATGATGTAAACCTTTTTTTCACGGCATTATCAAGAATTTCAGCAGAAATGCTGCTTCTCGACTTAAACCCATCGTACCAAATATCGAAGGGTTCCAGCGGACGGCCAAGCCTTTGGCTAATTAGTTTTCCTGCATCGCGTACCTGTTTCGAAGAAACAAAATCGGTGAATAGCTTCTCAACCTCCTCAACTGGAATCTCATACGTCCCCTCAAAGGTTCGCTGAATGAAGTTGGGCATGTTGGGATTGTACTCATCAATTTCACGTAGAACATTGAAAAAGTTTACTATTTGCTGGTAACGAGTGTTTGGCTCCGGTGACAGTTCAACTATGCTTCCGTTACTTTGAACTTCGTTGGAAATGGGATTCCAAATGTACTCGCTGTTGTTAATAACAACCTGCGGAATTGACTGGTCTATAATACGTTTCATTACCTGATAAACCATTCTTTGCCGTTCGAGGCCACTGGTTTCATTAGCGTACTGAGCCTTAAGCTCGTCGCGTAATCCCCAGTGCGTAATAAGTTTCATTCCTTCAGGGAAAAGCTGCTCACCCTTTTCGTTGCGAAGCTTATCCATGCAAATGTTGTACTCGCTAATGTAGGTATCGGCGTTGGTTGAAAGCACTGAATACTTTTGGCTTAACTGTGCCGGAACTCGCGAAGTAAACTCCTCGCCCATTCGGGCGAAAGCCCACTGTTTTCGATTCCAGTTATCACCAAGTTCTGTTTTCTCCTTAAGGCTATAAAAAGGAAAGTTAAGCGTTGTTACAAACGCAATCCTGTTCGAGTACAAATCTTCATCGAGGTGAGCCGCAGCATTAAAGCCTCCGAACATCATATCGATGGGAGTAATTGCGCCCATATCGAGGTGGATGGGACGATTTAAATCCTTGGTTATTCGCATAAAATAACCACCCAAAATTTCGTAACCATATGAAAGTTTACTAAAAAGAATGTTTAACTCATTCTCATCAAAAATAAATCTCTCATCAATAAAAGATTCAAACTCGCTTTCACTCCCATCGCTGGCTCTCCAAAGATTTGCCGTTTGTGTAACACCTCTTTCGGCTCGGAAACGAGCCTCTTCGCCGTACTTCGACACCAAGCCGCTCACAGCCTTATCGATTGTAGCTTGTGAAATATTCTGGGCATTGCCATCGGGCTCAGCCGTATTTGTGCACTGTACCATAACAAAAAGTATTGGTAACGTTAATATTACAAGGATTTTCTTCATAATTTTTTTAGTATTTTATTTTATCAAAAATAGTTAGACTTGTACGATTTATCAAGGATTAATTTCAAATGTGGAATGCAATAATAATCTTTTCTAAAGGTTAAATTGTACATCAGGTGCTGTTTTTTAGTATTTTTACGGGCCATGAAACTATCGGTAATAATAGTAAACTACAACGTTAAGTTTTTCCTTGAACAGTGCCTAATTTCTGTTTTCAAGGCAATAAAAGGAATTGATGGCGAAGTATTTGTGGTTGACAATGCTTCGGCCGATGGATCGTGCCAAATGGTGAAGCAACGTTTCCCCACCGTAAAACTTACTGAGAATAAAACCAACTTTGGTTTTTCGTACGCTAACAACCAGGCAATCCGTGAGGCAAAAGGCGAATACGTTCTGCTTCTAAATCCCGATACGGTTGTTGAGGAAGATACGTTTTCGAAATGCATCCGCTTCATGGATTCTCACCCTGATGCAGGCAGCCTCTCCGTGAAAATGATTGATGGCAAGGGACGTTTCCTACCCGAATCGAAACGGGCTCTCCCCTCGCCCATGGTTTCGTTCTACAAAATCTTTGGATTTGCTCGCC
>CAZLXF010000151.1:0-8187 GCA_964563065.1 uncultured Rikenellaceae bacterium
CATTTTTTACCGTTGTTCGAGGGTATGACGGATAAGCTTCTAAAAAGTTACAGGTGGAAGAAATAATTTTTACAAAGGTAAAAAAAGAGTTTGCAGTAAGATTTCTGGATTCCATATCAGTGATAATTCCTGTACTCGTTAATCAGTGTTATATTATAAGTGAATTTTTTATTGGGTTTTCAAAAATTGAAAAGATTTAATAAAGTAAAAAAGATACAATTGGGAAGTAATAAAAAACATTGCCGACACAAAAATTTTTGATTGTTTTTTCTATGAATACAAACAATGAATATACCTACCAGTTTAATGGTGCAACAATAATATTTTTTTTGTTTACTTTGTAAAAAATATGATTATAAACTAAACCCTTAAGTATGAGAGCCTCCTTTTTAGCGATAACCCTACTGGCAGTTTCATGCACACAAGTAAACAACAATAAATTTGATAAAGAATTTAATCAGGAACATATTGTGTACTCCACGGTTTGGTTCCAGAAATCGGCCGAGGCGAAAGCCCTTTACTACCAAGGTTTCAATTTGGCAAAATTACGTGTTGAGGAATTTGTGAAAATTTCAGGAGAAAAACCTAAAGCCGTTGTGGTTGATATTGATGAAACGATGGTTGATAATAGTTTATTTCAAGGTAAGTCGATTGAGAAAGGAGAGGGTTACAGTAGCGAATTTTGGGCAGAATGGTCGAATTTGGCAAAGGCGAAGGCGCTGCCCGGTGCTGTGGAATTTACAAAGTTTTGCGATTCTATAGGCGTTCAGGTAGTGTACATTAGCAACCGAAAGGTTCAGGAGCTGGAGAAAACCATGAAGAACATGGATTCGCTTGGCTTTGCATTTGTTAACTCCGAAAACTATCTGCTAAAGGAAGAAACAAGCGGAAAGGAGGAAAGGAGAAAAATAACCATGGAGAAGTACGATATTATTCTTCTTTTGGGCGATAATCTAAACGATTTTTCCGATGTTTTCGAGCATAGAGGTGACGACTGGGGCGTTTCAATAGTTGAGGAATACAGGAACGAGTTCGGTAAACGTTTTATTGTTTTTCCCAATCCAATGTACGGAGAGTGGGAAAAGAGCATTTATGGAAAACAAAAAGGCCTCACCGAGGAGGCCAAATTTAATTTACGAAGGGAAGCAATTGATAAATACTAAGCTACTCCTTTACTGCAATACAAATAATTTTAACAACATTTCCTTCACTATCAATTACGGGTGAGTATGTTTCGAGTAGGCTCACTGATTTTTGCCCAATTTTACCCTTAAATGTTCTTGAGTGAATGATTCCTTTTTGTAGGTCGCTCCAAAACATCTTGTAGGTTTCGTCATCCTCAATTTTGGGCTTAAAGAAATCGGAATGATGCTTTCCAAGAAGTTGAGCAGCCGATTTTCCAAGCAGGTTAAGCATGGCTTCGTTTGTGCGAGTAATAAATCCTTCGCGGTTATACTCAACCACGAAGGTTGAGGAATCAACGGCTTTTACAATAGCTTGGTATTCGGCTTGTTGTTTGGTTAGCTTGCTTTTTAGGGTTTTGGTTTCTGTGGCCATTTCCTGTGCCTCAAGCTCCGCCTTTTTAAGGTCGGTAACAATTTTGCTAATTCCCCAAACGCCAATAACATCACCGTTTGTGTCAACTAGTGGCATTTTTGTTGTTGATACCCATTGCTCTTTACCATCGTCAAATTTCTCGTAAACAATGTTGTCAACAATAGGAACTAGCGTGCTCATAATTTGCTGTTCCTCCTTAAAGAATTTTTCGGCATTCTCCTTGGTGTGGAAGTCGAAATCGGATTTCCCAACCATCTCCTCGGGATCGCTGGCGTGGAATAGTTTTACCATCGACTTGCTGATACGGATAAAATGGCTGTTATGGTCCTTAAAGTAAATATAGTCTGGAATATTCTGCATTAGCGCATTCAACATGCTGATTTCCTTGTGAAGCTCCTCCTGGATTTTTTCCTGCTCGGTTCGCTTGCGTTCCATCTCTTCCTGGGTTGCCTGAAGTTCCTCCATGTTTTGCCTCATTTCCTCTTCCTGAGCCGACATCTCCTCGGCTTGCTGCTGCGATTTGGCTAAAAGCTGGGCTGTTCTAATATTTACCCTAACGCTGGCAATGGTTGAGGCAATGCTTTCGGCAATTTTTTCAATGAAATCAATTTGGTGTTTCTCGTAGTTGTTAAAAGTGGCAATTTCAAGAACGCCCAACGTTTCATCGTTGGTTTTGAGTGGAACCAGAATCAAGTTGCGCGGGCGCTCCTTTCCTAGTCCGCTACTTATATTAATGTAATTTTGTGGCACATCGTTCATAAAAATGGTTTTTCCCTCAAGCTGGCATCGCCCAACAAGGCCTTCGCCAATTTCAACAGTTTTTTCCAAAAACTTTCTCCTGTCGAAAGCGTAGCATGCGGTCATCTCCAAAATTGGGTTGTCCTTGTCGTTATCGTTTATAACGAATAGTCCTCCCTGGTTTGATTCTGTGTAATCAACTAACGTTTTAACAATGTTGAATGAGAGCTCGTTAAGGTTATCGTTGTTTTGTCGGAGAATTTCGCCGAACAAGGCCATGCCTTGTGTTGCCCAATTCTGCTTCTGTTCTTCATCCTTGCGTTCTCTCTCAATTTGTTGGGCATGCTTTAGGCTCTTCTGCATTTCAATTAGCGATATTCCAAGTATATCTTTATCGCCAAGAAGCTGGAATTCTGCATCGAGGTTTCCTTTACCAATTTCACGGGCAAAGTTTTCGGTAAGGTTTAGTCCTTCAATAAGTTTATTTACCGATGTTGCCATCATCTCAATTTCATCGCCGCTATTCACCTCCATTTTTTTCGATCGGTCAATATCTCCCTCGGCTAAATTGTTTAGTACTTGGGTTGTTTCGGTTATGGGCTTAGCAATAGAGTTTGCAACGTAGTATAGAACTATGCCAAGTATAATAATTCCAAGAAGTGCAACCAGAATGCCACTGTACATTGCGTTTCGTGCTTCAACTACAATTTCGCTTACGGGTATGGCTATGCCAATTGACCAGTAAAGGGACGAACTCCCAATTTTAATGGGAGTGAGGAATGTTATGTATTTTTTCCCCTCAATTTCCCAATCGAAGCTATAATCGGTGCCTCGTTCAACTTTCCCGCTAATTCCATGCTCAATTTCAATTTCGGGGAAAACTTCTCTGAAAAACTTGCCTGAGTTTGTAACATTTGTGTGGGCAACAATGGTGCTGTTGCTTGAAAGCAAGAACGATTGCGTATTAGGGTATGGTTTCAGCATTTCGATGGGGCGCTGAAATTTGTTTAAATCGATATCAACCCCCGCCAAACCAACAAACTCTCCTTCATGACGAATAGGAACGCAGATGCTGGTTACTAAAAACTCAGTTACCCCATCGTAAGTGTATGGGTATGGGTCGAGAATGGTTTCGGAGTTTGTGCTTTTCGACTTATAGTAACCGCTGGTTTCAACATCGCCCTGAACATTTTTGTGCTCAATAAGAATTTGGCTATACCCATTCTGCATGTAAGCTGAAATGGATCGCCGGCCGTAGTTTTTACTGTAATTTGGTTTTGTTGCAGAGTATTCAAGGTTGTACCATACCGACATGTACCTTTCGTTTTGCTCAACCTGATTACGTACCATTGTGAAGTAAATTGAATCGCGAGTTACGGAGTCGAGCTTATAGTAACCGTACATCGATTGAGCAAGAGCTCTTGAGAAACCAAGATCAAGTTCCAGCTCCGATCGGGTTTGGTTTGCCGCTTTCTCGGCAAAACTTTTAGCAATAATCCTTGCGTTGTTCATGGCCATGCGGTATGTTCTATACTGAAAGAAAAAGCCAATGCCCACCAGTATTATTGCAGATGTAGCAAGAACGTAAACCAACATTTTGGTTCTAATCTTCATTTTATAACGCAAATTCATGCCCTATCAGTTTTTGTGTAACAGGTTGATTAAAAATTTGTATGCAATTGTATCTTTTTTGTCACGGTTAAAAGTACGAAATGTTTTTTTAGTATAAAACGATGTTTTTCGCTTAACTTTCTTTTATAACTTCACTTTATTTATTAGCCTCAACAAAAAACATTAAATTAGCAACCTAATGTTTTGTATAGTTTCCCCTGAAAAATTATGAGTAAAATTTTCGTAACCATTACTTTTTTTTGTGCTTTCCTGCTGCAAATCCACGTTGTTAAATCCCAGAACGGGAGCAATATTGGAGAAAATGCTGTTCAAAACTATTTGATGTTGTCGCAGAAATTGTCGCAAACAAATATCGATTCGTCTTATAAACTTGCTAGAAAAGCTGATAGCATTGCTTCTGTAATTGGTAGCGAAAAGTTGCTGGTAAAAACAAAATTCCAGGTTGGGTTCGTTTACTACAGCCAAAACAACTTTGATAAAGCAATTCAACATTTTAACGAATCGCTTAGGCTGGCAAAAAAAGTTGAAAATTCTGACGACGAAGCCCTTGCTCTAAATAGGCTTGGAAATTCATACCAACTTAAAACAAGCTATTTAACCGCGCTCGATTTTTACAGTAAAGCGCTCGATATTAATAAGGCAACAAACAATAAGGCCGAAGTTGCCCGCACGCTGGTAAACCTAGCAAATATTTACAGTATAATTGGCCAGTACCAACGTTCCATTGAACATTTTTTGGAGGCCATGAGTATTCACGAGTCAATTGGCGAGCGGGAAGGCCTAGCCTGGGCATCATTGGGAATTGCAAGGTTGTTTAAGCGCCTCGATTTGAACGAGAAAGCCATGCAGTACGCCGAGTCGGCGTTGGTTTACTACCGCGAAATTGAGCATCAAACCGGACAATCCGTTGGGGTTACTCTTTGCTTAAACGAAATTGGAAGCATTTACCATGAGATGGGGAATCTCAACAAAGCGCTTGAATACAACCGCATGGTTATTGATATTAACGAGAAAAACGGGAATATTCACGGACAGGCTTCAAACTACCTTACCCTTGGTATTATTTACCTCGAAAAGAATAATGTTGAATTGTCGTTCAACAACCTAACAAAATCGTTGAAATTAAAGGAGCAAGTTGGCGACAGCCTCGATTTGTCGTTGTTGTATCGTAAGTTAGGTGAGATTGAAGAGAAAAAAGGGAACTATGCACAAGCGCTCGCTTTTCTGAATAACAGTTTGACTTTTGCTCAGCAACACAGGCTAACACCCGATATTAGCGAGGCATTCCTTGGCATGTCTGCCATTTACAATAAAATGGGAAAGTTTAAGGATGCGTTGGTTGCATACACAAATCACTCAGCGTACAAGGATAGCCTCAACTCAAGCGAAATTTCACGGTTAGAGATGCAGTACGAATTCGAAAAGAGAGAGAAAGAGCAGGAGCTATTGGCTCGTCAGCGCGAGGCAATTCAAGAAGTAAAACTTGAACGCCAACGTGCTGTTCTGCTATTCTTTGTTATTGCGTTTGTGCTTGTTGGAATATTGGCCGTTATAATTTTTAAAAGCTACAAGGAAAAGAAAAAAACCAACCAGCTGCTGGTTGCTCAAAACAACGAGATTAGCAGACAAAAGTTGGAAATTGAAAATCAAAAGGACGAAATAGAACAACAGCGCGACTACGTTACCAAGCAGCGCGACCAGATTGCTGAACAGCAACGGTTGATTACCGATAGCATTCTTTACGCTAGCCGAATTCAGAACGCAGTTTTGCCCAGCGCAAAGCGAATTAATGAGTTACCATGGGAATCGTTCGTGTTCTATCGCCCAAAAAATATTGTAAGTGGCGACTTCTACTGGGTATCAAATCTCAGCGATGGAAGAATTCTAATTGCTGTCGCCGATTGTACAGGCCACGGAGTGCCTGGTGCGTTTATGAGCATGCTTGGCATTACAATGCTTCGTGAAATAGCCAGCAAAACAAACGTACTTTCGCCTGCTGAAATGCTTGGTGAACTCAGAAAGATGGTTATCCTTTCCCTTAATCAGCAAACAGGGCAGGTCGATCAGGCCGATGGAATGGACATGGCAATTTCAATTATCGATCCAAAAACACTTTCCATGGAATTTGCCGGTGCTTACCTTTCATGTATTGTGGTTCGGAAAGGTTTTTTTGCTGAGGATGAAACCAAGCAAAATCCCAGAATTTACAATTCGAATGGCTTGTCGCTTATAGAATTTAGGGGAAAGAAAATGCCGATTGGGCATCATGTTTTGGGTGAGGCTGCGTTTGAGAACCTTAACTTTCAACTAGAGAAGGAGGACACGTTGTACCTATTCTCCGATGGGTACATCGACCAGTTTGGAGGAGAAAGAAACACTAAGTTTTTAATGCAAAACTTTAGGCAGCTTCTATTTAGCATTAACTCACTCGACCTTGCTTCGCAGAAGCAAAAAATTGATCAAACAATTACAACCTATAAGGGTGAAAAAAAGCAGGTTGATGATATGTTAGTGATGGGCGTAAACTTTTCCTAACTTTTCCGTGCACTAATTATAACACTTTCGGTGTGAAGGTAGCCATTACCGTTGCTCAAACTTCCCGATGTTATGGGGTTGATGGCTAGTACAACGTAACCTTCAGCTTCAAGTTTATTACACTGTATTTCAATTTCCTTTGCCAAATCATCCGAGTCAACAACGCTGTATTCTTCGTTGGTTTCTTTGTGTGTCCAGTAGGTGGAACGGGTGTGGATTACTATTGATTTATACATATTCACATTGAATTATTCGATTCACAAAAAGTAAAGTAAGCAAATATTATTTTTTTACGAAAAAGAAATTGCAAAGTTCCAATGTTGGGTTACACAAAGCTAGCTCTAAATTAATATTTCCGGTGCAAAGGTTTTCGATCAATAACCCATTTTTGCTTCTTGAAGGTGTAAGTAAGCACTTCAGCAAAACACTATACTTTATATAATTGAAAATGGGAGAGAATACTCAGAATGGTGTTCAACTAGTTACTGCCGAAATGGATTTGGGACACATACGAGCCATAAAGCCAATTGAAACAGTAACAAAAGCAGAAACAGTTGTTTTGGGAACAACAAAAAATGCTACAGCTAGAACGAAATTTATTTGGAGGTTTTCGTTAGCTGTCTACGAGTTTTTATCGCGTGTTAGCCAAGTTCCAATAATTGGTTCAATTCTTTTTTCCCCGTTAAACAGGCTTTTGCAGATTAAACCCTTAGGAGACGTTTCAAAAAAAGTACTACCGTCATTTCAAGTTTCCTTACTTGAAAGCGCCATAAAACTTGGCGTTGGCAACGAAATTAGTTCAAACGGTTTTTTAGAATGTAATGTATACACATCGTTCTACCTGCCTGTTAGCTACTTTGCAATGAAAGGATTTAGAAACAAAATTTTTTGCCAAATATGCGATGTTGATTTAAATAGGGTTTGGGTTCCTCGAAACCCCAGAAATCCCAATATTCATTACATTGCCACAACCCGAAAAAGTGTTTATCGACTCGAGTCGTATGGAGTTGGTTCGGAAAATATTCATTTATTTGGCTTTCCGTTGCCTCACGAGTTGGTAGGTGGAGTTGGGCAGGAAATTGCAATTAGCAATTATGCGGAACGTACACATTTTTTAACCAACGGTTACATTGAAGGTAATCGACCATTAAACGTTGTTTTCCCTCTAGGTGGGGCGGGAGCCATGGTTCGAATACTTGAGAAAGTTGCAGAGAGTTTGCTTTCAGAAATCAATAACGGAATTGTTAAATTAACCGTAATACCAGGACCACACAGTGTGAGAGATAAACGATTGGAATACTTTAAAAAGAATTATTTCGAAAAAACTGAAGGATTTCAGGTTGTTCTTAGCCACAATATCAACGATTACTTCCACAAGTTTAATGGTTTATTGAAAGATGCCCATGTGCTTTTCACTAAACCTAGCGAGTTAACTTTCTACTCGAGTTTAGGGATACCAATAATAATGACAGAACCATTAGGTTCACAGGAACAAGCAAATCGTGAATGGCTGCTTGCAAATAATATAGGAGTCGATATGTTTAATCCATCAAAAAGTGATATTTGGCTGATGAACCTTCTGCATTCAGGTACTCTTGCCCGGTTGGCAAAGAATGGCTGGATATGTGGGAAACGGCTGGCTCTTTACGAGATTCAGAAGTTAGTTAGTGTTTAACAGAAAACAAGGGGCTGTTTAAAAAGTCAAGTATGAAGTGATAGGATTGA
>CAZLXF010000152.1:0-8164 GCA_964563065.1 uncultured Rikenellaceae bacterium
GATGCACGCAAACTAATGCTTTTTCGGGAGGTGGGAGGGGAACAAGGTTTAACTTAATTTCGGTTATAAAACCGAGAGTTCCTTCCGATCCGGCTATTAACTTGCAAAAGTTAAATGGTTTTCCATTTCCCGAAAAAACATCGTTATCAAGCAGCAAATCGAGTGCATAACCAGTATTTCTCCTTTTTATGCTAGGTTCTGGAAACTGGTTTGCAATTTCTATTTGATTCTCTTGGTTAGAAAGAATTTCGAATATATGACGGTAAATATCGCCTTCGCGATTTTTTTTGTTTTGTTTTAAATTGAATTCTTCCTTGGTTATGTCACTAAATTCGTACTCAACGCCATCGTCCAAAATCATCTTTACGGAAATGGTATGGTCGCGCGTGCTGCCATAAATAATTGAATGCGAACCGCAGGAGTTGTTCCCAACCATTCCTGCCATCATACAACGGTTTGCGGTGGAAGTTTCGGGTCCGAAGAAAAGCCCGTAGGGCTTAAGGTAGAGATTCAACTCATCGAGAATTACTCCGGGTTCAACTCTTACCCAGTGTTCCGTCTCATTGAGTTCCAGAATTTTTCCCCAGTAACGTGAAATGTCAACAATAATTCCTTTACCAACAACTTGTCCGGCCAACGATGTTCCAGCGCTGCGGGGAATTAGCGAAACGTTATACTTTTTTGCAAATTTCACAAGTTTTACCAAATCGGTTTTCGATTTGGGAATTGCAACAGCATATGGTATTTCACGGTATGCTGACGCATCGGTAGCGTACTGAATGCGCGAGGATTTGTCCCACCTCAATTCTCCCTCCAGTTGAGTTTTCAGCTCATCAAGCCGGGTATCTGAATGGCTAATTTTCATTTTATTAAGGAGTGGTAAAAATGATTGATTTACTGCTCTTCGTTCTCTTGGGTGTTGCCATCCATCCCTTTTAATTTCTGTTGCAGTAGGGTGTTTTGTTCTCTAACATACTGAAGTTCTTCGAGGGTAATGCGCATTTGCTCTTCCTTCTCCTGAATGCTTTCTGCTTGCTCCTGGAACTGTTGGATAAGGTTCACGTTCCGTTCGTTCATTTTAACTATGTTGAGATTGGTTGCAATGCTAAACGCAATTTTTTTAATAAACTCAATTTCAATGGGTTTGAAGTTCTCGTAGCTGGCAAGTTCAACTACTCCAAGAACAGCCTCATCGGTACTTAGCGGAGCAATTAGCAGCGATTTTGGTTTGCTTTCGCCTAATCCAGAATTTATTTTAACGTAATCCTCGGGAATATCACTAATATACTGAACCTGATTATCAGAAAAAGTGGCCCCAACTAGTCCCGAATCGGTAGGAATTTTAGCATTTTTGGCTTTAAGTTCCTTGCTACAACCAAAATCGGCTACCATTTCAAGGTAGGGCTCGTTTAACTCGTCATCGTTTAGGATGTAGAGAGCACCATACCTTGCACCCATTCGCTTAACAAGCATTGACAGAATTTTTCGGCTTAACTTTTTGAAGTTATCCTTGTTTTCGCTTAACACATCGTTAATAATGGCAAAGCCAGTATTTAACCAGTTTTGCTGCCTATCTTTCTCCTGGTGTGAAATAAGTTTCTCCTGCTGCTGCTGTAACTCCTTGGTTCGTTCCTCAATTTTTTGGGCAAGTCCTTCCTTCTCAAGGAAAAGCTGATGGCTAAGCTCTTCGTTCTCGTTTATAGCTTTAGCCGATTTGCTGGTAATAGTGAACGATTGAAGTAACATAAAGGTTGCCAGTCCGTAGGGCGCAACGTACGGGGTTGAAATCAACCCCATGCTACTAAATACATCGTTAAATGCTGTTGCATAAAGTATGAACATTCCAAGGAATGTAAGGAATGCGCCTGGGCGTTTTCGAATGGCAGCAACCAGCAGCACACCAAAAGTTAGGTATAAACCACCAACTAATAGGTATAGTTCGAAGAATGAATTAATTGATCCGTAAATCGATGCGGGTGTGGCAAAAATTATAGCAGAAATTATTACCCCAATAATAACCAGCGTGTTTTTAACCCACTTTTTAAAATCGTTGGGGAAAACATGGTAAATGAATAGTGCGAAAAGTGGAATGGTTCCGTAGCCCGAGAAGTTATCGAGTTTGGAGAGTAGTTCCCAGTTAATATTTGGAAACAGATAACCGATTATCCTGTCGCCGGTTGAAATGTTTCGCAGAATCATTACGAGTGTTAGGATTCCGAAATACAGGTTTGCAACATCCTTCCTTCGGAAAATATACATGTTAATGTGGTTTATACCAATTACCAGAATAATTCCAATTACAATGAGGTTCAGTATATCAATATCGCGACTTGTTTCCCGGAGTGTTTCGTAGGTTCCAAAGTATATTGCCCAAGGAATGCCCGAGCGACGGTGCGAGTAGTTTGATACTTGGATTACCACTTCTATTCGTTCGGTATCTCCAACTCTCGGATCGAGCGTAAAGGGAATATCCTGCGATTTATACTTGGGCTTATGCTCCTCCTTCGATTTCCCAACTGTACCAACTTCGGTTAGGAGCGAACCGTTTACCCAAAGCTTGTAGCTGGTAAAAATTGAAGGGATTGTTAGCCCATAAATTTGCGGCTGGCTGTTGGGCTTCTTAAGAATGGTGAAACGATATGTTCCGTATCCTTCGCGTGGAAGTTTTTTATTGTCGATAGAGTACGAAGTCCATGGTTTTGGAATTTTACCTACAATGGGCGTTGGTAAATTTGCTGTGTCAGCAAAATGTTTGGGTTCAAGAAGTTGTTGCCAGTAGAACTCGCATTCACCTTCAACTTTTATGGGTTTGCTGGCATCAACATTTATTGCCTGAAGGTTGAAGATTGAATTCTTCATTATGGATGTGGGTGATGCCCATAAAGACTGGCTTATCCAGAATGAAAGGAAAAGTATTGTTAACTTAAGTGTTCTTTTCATTGAAAAAAAATCTTAACCCAAAATATTTTGTAAAACTAAGCTTTTACACGAAATATAAAAATAAAAAGCTCGGTTTCTTCCGAGCTTTTTAAACAATAATATTTGGTGTTGATTACTTGTACTCTTTTACAAGTACCTCACCTCTAAGTGCGTATAGTCCGTTCATGGCTAATGCTTGCATTTCATCCTCGCCGGGGTAAACGGCAACGGGACCTATGAAGCTAACCATCTCTTTTACAAAATCAACCAAATCGGGGTTGTGGGCAATACCTCCGGTAAGAATTATTCCGTCTACCTTCCCTCTAAGAACAACTGCCATTTCGCCAATCCATTTGGCCACGTTGTATGCCATGGCATCTTGAAGAAGTTTCGCCTTTTTATCGCCCGATTTTGCTTTCATTTCAATTTCGTAGGCATCGTTGGTTCCAGCATGCGCAACGAGTCCGCCTTGACCGGTTAGCATTTTTTTAACTTCGTCAAGTGTAACCTCGCCGCTAAAGCAAAGTTTAGCAAGCTGTCCGGCGGGAACCGTTCCGCAACGTTCTGGCGAGAATGGGCCCTCGCCATCGAGGGCGTTGTTTACATCAACAACTTTTCCTTTTAAGTGTGCACCAACTGAAATTCCACCACCGAGATGTGCAACGATAATGTTCAAATCCTCGTACTTTTTATCGAGACTTTTTGCGTACTGGCGTGCAATGGCTTTTTGGTTAAGGGCGTGGAAGATTGAAACCCTTTCGAACTTTGGGTGACCAGAGATTCGGGCAATATCTTCCATTTCATCAACAACAACTGGATCGGCAATATAGGCTTTAGCGTTTGGCAAGCTGGTAGCAATATCATCGGCAATAAGTGCGCCGAGGTTGCTGGCATGTTCGCCACGGATGCTGTTAATTAAATCCTCTTTCATCTTATCGTTTACCGAGTAAACTCCCGATTCAATAGGTTTTATTAGTCCCCCTCTTCCAACAACCGCTGAAATTTTGTCAATTTCAATATCGGCTTCTTTCAGTTCCTTTAGAATGATATCCTTGCGGAACTGGAATTGGTCCGTTATTCGTTTGAAATGGGCAAGCTCCTCGGTTTGGTGCCTAAGGGTTTTCAAAAAGATGGACTTTGTATTGCGGTATACAGCAATTTTAGTTGATGTTGAACCTGGATTAATGGCTAGAATATTGAAATCTTCCATCATACAATTATTTGGTTTCAAACTATTTTGCTGCGTTGGCAGCAAGTGCAATTGAGTACATTTTTGACTGAACGCTATCACCTCGTGAGGTAAGTACGCAAGGAACTTTTGCTCCCATAACCATGGCGCCTAACTCGCCTTTTGCAAGTTTGGTGCAGGCTTTGAAGAAAACGTTACCGCTTTCGATGTTGGGGAACAGGATACAGTCGGCATCACCAGCAACCTCGCCGGTTAGCTTCTTAATTTTTGCCGATTCCTTATCGATTGCAACGTCGAGTGCCAGCGGTCCATCAACCAACGCTCCCTTAATTTGTCCGCGGTCGGCCATTTTTGAAATAATTGTTGCGTCAACACATGCCTGCATGGCTGCCGAAACTTGCTCGGTGGCTGCTAGTAGGGCAACTTTAGGTTTTTCAATACCAAGTGAGTGTGCGGTTTTTATAAGGAAGTTTGTGATGGCAACTTTTTGGTTTAAATCGGGAGCAGGAATAATAGCAACATCGCCAACTATTAGTAGTTTTGGGTATGTTGGAACCTGTACAACGGTAACGTGTGTAAGAACCGCTTTTGGTGGCATTAACCCAGTTTCCTTGTTAAGGATTGCGCGCATGTACTTATCGGTACTAACAAGTCCTTTCATTAGAACATCGCCTTCGCCTTTGTTAATAAGTTCAACGGCTTTGTTGGCAGCTTTCATTTCATCGTTTTCCTGAACGATTCTGAATTTTTTTGGGTCGATGTTGTGCGAAGCACAAACCTTGTTAATGGTTGCCTCGTCGCCAACAAGTGTGGCTTCAACAATGCCCATGTCAACAGCCATGCTAACTGCTTCAATGGTGTGGTCGTCGTTTGCGAATGCAGCAACCAACCTTTTTTTCGATTTGCTCTTGAGAACATCGAACAGCTGATCGAGTTTTGTGATTGACATGTTAAAGTAAGTTTTTAGTTTATATTTATTATGTAATTATTTCAAAATTGATTTATGGTAACGTAAACAGAAAGTTACGATTTTTTCATTTTACCAACAATAGCGGCTGTATCCGATGCAATAACTAATTCTTCGTTGGTTGTAATTACCATAACCTTAACTTTTGAGTTGGGTTTAGTAAGCAGCTTATCTTTTCCTCTAACACCCTTGTTGCCTTCAGTGTCGAAGTCAACGCCCATAAACGATAGTGAGTTGCAAACTTCGTAACGCAGAACGCTGTCATTCTCACCAATTCCTCCGGTGAAAACAATTAAATCAACTCCGCCCATTACTGCAGCGTACGATCCAATGTACTGTGTAACTCGGTAGTCGTACATATCGAGGGCAAGTTTGGCTCCTTCGTGACCTTCGGCAGCAGCATTCTCCAGATCGCGCATATCGGATGAAAGTCCGGAAACTCCAGCAACGCCACTTCTTTTGTTGATTAAGTCGCTAATTCCCTTGAAGTTAAGGTTTTCACGTTCGGCAATGTAGAGAAGAACTCCCGGGTCGATACTTCCGCAGCGAGTTCCCATTAGCAAACCATCAACAGGTGTGAAGCCCATTGAAGTGTCAACCGATTTCCCATTTTTAATGGCAGCAATTGAGGCTCCGTTGCCAAGGTGGCAAGTAATAATTTTACTATTCTCGAAATCCATGTCAATAAGTTTGCACGCCTTTTTTGCAACGTACTTATGGCTGGTGCCATGAAATCCGTACTTACGAATCTTTAAGTTTTCGTAGTATTCGTATGGAATTCCGTACATGTAAGCGTGTTTTGGAATGCTCTGGTGGAACGATGTGTCGAAAACTGCAACCTGCGGAACTCCAGGTAAAAGGTTTTCCATGGAAAGAATCCCTTTTAAGTTGGCTGGGTTGTGTAGCGGAGCTAGTTCGATACATTTCTCAATTTCTATCTTCACTTTTTCGTTAATAAAGCTGCTCTCGGTGAAGAACTCGCCGCCGTGTGCTACCCTGTGCCCAACTGCCACAATTTCTTGCAGGTTGTTAATTACACCGTGAGTTTTATCAACCAGTGCCTCCAAAATGAGGTTGATACCAACGGTGTGGTCGGGAATGTCTTTCACAACCTCGTAACGGTCTTTCCCTTCGGGTTTATGAGTTAAAATTCCATCGGTGATACCGATACGTTCAACGATACCTTTTGCCAGAAGTTTGTCCTTCTCGCACATGTCGATAACCTGATATTTTATCGACGAGCTGCCACAGTTCAGAACCAGAATAATCATGAGAAATTTATTATTTGAATTACAGTTAGTTATAAATTATTTGAAGAATGACCAAAAGTAGTAAAAAACAACCTAAACCTAAAACGATAAAACTGTGGATAACCTTGAAATAGTTTGATAAATAACGTTGTTGTAAAGTTTAAATGTACATAAAATAAATGGTTGAGAGAATCCTTTTGTTTGTTGGTTATGATTAAGAACATGTTTTTTTGAACTTTTTATCTTTAACGATGTTCCTTTCAAAACAAAATGCAAACGTTTTAAATAACCCTGTAAAAATTTAATAGCATGGAATTAAACCAAATTCTTTCCAAACTGTGGAACGACTATGCAGGTCAGAATCCATCTGCAAAACTGGTAAAAGAGTTGTTTGAAAAGGAAGGCGAAGAAGTTCGCAACGACCATATTGCCTTCAGAACATTCAACCATCCAAAAGTAAATATTGAAGTTCTCTCACATCCATTTATTAAAGTAGGTTATAAAGAAATGGGAGAGTACTTTTTTGAAGAGAAACACTTGTATGCGAAGCATTTTGAGAATCCGTTGCACCCCGATGCCCCTCGAATTTTTATAAGCGAACTTATTGTTGAAGATTTTTCACCGTTTTTACAAAAAACGGTGAATGAATGTATTAGTAAAGTCCCTGACGGAATAACAAGTGAAGAACTTATTTTCTCGGGTACAATATGGGGTGATCCTGAGTGGGATACTTACCAAGAACTTCGCAAGGAGTCGGAGTACGCTGCTTGGTTGTATGTATATGGCTACCGAACAAATCACTTCACCGTTAGCGTTACGCACTTGAGCAAGTATAGTACCATGGAGAAAACGAACCAATTTTTAAAGGATAATGGATTCATTTTAAACAGCTCGGGAGGGGAAATAAAGGGAACACCTGAGCAACTTCTGCAACAATCGAGCATAATGGCCGATATTATTCCAGTTAAATTTACCGATAGAGTTGAGAAAATTCCTGCCTGCTACTACGAGTTTGCTCGCCGCTTCCCTGACGAAAAGGGTGAACTTTATAGCGGTTTCATTGCAAAAAGTGCCGATAAAATATTTGAAAGTACCAACTTCTATACAAAGTAGTTAATTGCCAGTTTGTAAAAAACTTAAGCCGCTTTTTGCGGCTTTTTTTTGGATTACAAATTCAGAATAAATTGTATTTTTAAAGTTAAAATTAGCATAAAAAAACACCGTTGTTAAAATGTTTTTTAACTTGCGCACCTTAATTTATTTGCTATTTTATTGAATATCATTTATATTTTTACAGCGAGTAACAATACTTCTTGCAAACCTTTAAGCTAAATACAAACCAAATCCATTTACCATGAAGCATCTTTTACGAAGCCTGCTAGGGTTAGCATGTGTATTTGCATACACTGGACTCTTCGCAGAAAATGAAGTTACCCTTATTTCGAGTAAGCAATCCGAAACAGTTCTTACCGTTAAAATTGATTCCTACAACTTCTTCGAAGTTGAAACACCAAATGGAAACGAATCAATTGTTTATGCCGAGAATGCGTACCCGATTCTTGAAAAAGGCGCCCCCGATCTTCCTAAAATTGTTAGGTCGGTAATTATACCCGATAATGGAACTTCAGAAGTGAAAATCCTATCAGCTGAATATGTCGATTATGAGAATATCAGCATTGCGCCTTCAAAGGGACATATTTTACGTACAGAAGATCCGAGCAAAGTTCCCTTTACTTACGGCGAGTGGTATAGTAACGATGCTTTTTATCCTTCTCAGGCTGCAAATGTTAACGAACCATACATACTAAGAGATTTTAGAGGACAAACCGTTAATTTTTA
>CAZLXF010000153.1:0-8123 GCA_964563065.1 uncultured Rikenellaceae bacterium
GTTCCTATTAGGTCGGCAGGCAGCAAATCGGGTGTAAACTGAATGCGTGCAAAACCTGCCTCAATGGTATTTGCAAGCGTGTTTATTGCCAGGGTTTTAGCTAAACCAGGTACACCTTCAAGCAGAATATGACCATCGGCCAGCAAACCTATAAGTAACGATTCAACAAGATGCTTCTGTCCAACAATCACCTTGTTCATTTCCATGTTAATAATATCAACAAACGAGCTCTCAAGCCTAATACGTTCGTTCAACTCCTTGATATTCAATGTTGAAGTTTCGTTCATTGTTTGTGAGTTTTAGTAAATTATTTCTTCATTAATTATAAACAAATTATGCACCACAAATTTGGTTATTCTTAAGCTTTCAGGGTGTTAAATAGCGTTAAAAATGGTAAAGGACTGTGAAGTAATCTAACTCCAAATTAAAATTTTGTTAAAAAGTGAAATATACATTGTCTTTCATCTACCATTATTTACTTACAAAAAAACCCAACAGCTGTTAACTATTGGGTTTTTATTGGAAAAACGAAATAAACTATTTCTTCAACTTTTTAGTTTGCTGTTGTTGCTGAGTCATTTTTTCGAGTCGTTCCTGAAACTTCGATTTTTTGACTGGCTTTTTCGCGTTATCGTGAAGTTTTTTCAGAATTGCTTCATCATCAACGGTTTGGCGAATCAAATAGGTTTGTCCTATGGTAATAACATTCGACAGGAAGTAGTAGTAGCTTAATCCTGCGGCGTAGTTATTAAACCAAACAAGAAGCATAATTGGCATCATGTAAAGCATCATAAACTTCATGCCTGGCATTTGGGCGTTGGTATCGCCCATTTGTGCTGTACTTGACCTGGAAGTTATAAACATGGCCACAGCCATAAGTAATGTGAAAAGACTCACATGATCGCCGTACCAAGGTATTTCAAACGGAAGGTTCAGAATAGAATCAAATGACGATAAGTCATCTGCCCAAAGGAAACTCTCTTGCCTTAGCTCAAACGAAGCGGGGAAAAAACGAAACATGGCAATAAGAATTGGGAACTGAATAAGCATTGGAATACAGCCACCCATGGGACTAACTCCCACTTTTTTATAGAGCGCCATGGTTGCCTGTTGCTTCTTCATGGCATCCTCTTTCTTCGGGTATTTCTTGCCAAGCTCGTCAATTTGTGGTTTTAAAACCCTCATTTTTGCTTGGCTAACGTACGATTTGTAGGTTAGCGGGAATAGAACTACCTTAATTATTAAGGTAAGTATGAGAATTATTAAACCGTAGCTTGCTATGCGGTTATCGAGAATATCGAAAACCCAAATTACTCCGTAGTTTACCCAGCGAATAATCCACGATCCTAGAGGAACAACATTTTCAAAACCATAATCGTATGATTTAAGCGTATTGAAGTGGTTGGGTCCGAAATACATTTTGAAACCAACGGTTTCATCTTTTCCGGTATCGAACGGAAGTCCAATGCGCGATTGAAACTGCTTGGTGTATGTTCCATCTGCAATTTTCACCGATTGCATATCGGCGTTTAGCATTGACTCCTCGGCCACGAGAAAAGTTGAAAAGAATTGCTGCTTGTAGCCTATCCATTCCAGTTTTGTAGTTACCTGTTCATCTTCATTTTCGCTTCTTGGATTCAACTCCTCATAATCGCCATTGGGGTAGCGGTAGGCAATGGTTGTGTAATCGGTTTCGTTTTTAGCGCCCTTCTCCAGCTGTGGAAGAGTGAAATCCCAAATTAAATCAACCGTTCCAAGTCGAGCTGAGATAACGTTGTCCATTCCAACGAAGTGGATTTTATAATCGATCATATACGACTCGGGGTAAATAGTGTATATATAATCGATGTAGGAATTTTCGCCCGATTGTAACCTCATTGTAAGTGTTTGAGGTTGACCACTTGGCGTAACTGTTAACAACGAATCGTTGGTACTTGGGGTGAAAAATAAACTGTTAGTTTCAATGTTATTATTGTTTCCCCAAAACTGAAGTCCAAAAATATTCTGGCTGCCAGAAAATAAAACCAGCGAATCGCCTCCATAAGATTTGTAACCCTTAAGCTGCACCGAGTAAACATTTCCACCCAGTGTGGAGATTTTCACCCTCATTAAATCGTTTTCAAGAACCACATACTTTTGCTCACCCTTGATTGCATCGGAAAAAGTTCCCAATCTATTTTCCTGTGTAACCTGATTCACCGAATCGGCTAGCTGTCTTTTTCTGAGTTGTTCTGCCTCTGCGTCCAGCCGGTCTTTTTCCTGTTCAACTCTAACCAGCGCAAGAGAATCGGAACGTCGTTTTGCGGCTTCGAGTTCCTCCTTCGAAGGTTTATTTAGGTAGCTAAACCCTATTAAAATTCCAAAAATTATAACTAGCCCAATTATCGTATTTCTATCCATTACAATTCCTCTTCATAGTTATTAATACCAACTAAAAAGTTGATATGTGTTAGTTTTTACTATTTTTTAAGTTCAATTGAAGACCGAATAAAATCAACAAAAAGCGGATGCGGATTCACCACTGTGCTTTTATATTCGGGATGAAACTGAACCCCAACAAACCAGGGGTGTTTGGGAATTTCCATAATTTCAACCAATCCCGTGTCGGGATTAATTCCGGTAGCTTCCATTCCCTTTTGCTCAAACTGTTCGATATATGAATTATTAAATTCATACCTATGCCTGTGGCGTTCTGTTGTTTCGGTTTGATTTCCGTACGCTTTATATGCCTTTGAATTGACTTTAAGGTTACACGGATATGCACCCAAACGCATGGTTCCTCCCTTATCGGTAATTCCTTTCTGGTCCTCCATTAAATCGATTACCGGGTTTGATGTTGTTCGAACCATCTCGGTTGAATTGGCATCTGTAAGCCCCAATACGTTTCTAGCAAACTCTATAACAGCACATTGCATCCCCAAACATATTCCTAGGAATGGAATTCCGTTTTCGCGAGCAAACTTCACTGCCAAAATTTTCCCCTCAATTCCTCTGTGGCCAAACCCCGGAGCAACAATTATTCCGTTTAAATCGTTCAGCATTTCATTAAGGCTTGATTCGGTAATTTCCTCTGAATGTATCGTTTTTAAATCAACCTTACACTCGTTGGTTGCCCCTGCATGTATAACAGCCTCAACTATTGACTTGTAAGCATCGGGAAGTTCGATGTATTTCCCAATCAGTCCAACTTTTACCTTGTTCTTAGGGTTCTTGAGTTTAGTTACAAACTGACGCCAAGCTTTCAGTTCTGGCTCCTCGTTGAATGGGAGGTTGAACTTTTTAAGGATTGTTACATCCAGCTTCTCCTTCAACATTAGCAGCGGAACTTCGTATATTGTTTTTACGTCAATTGACTCAACTACAGAATCGAGTTCTACGTTACAGAATAGGGCAACTTTTTTACGTAAATCCTGTGTTAACGGATGCTCGGTGCGTAGCACCAAAACATCGGGCTGAATACCGTTTTCGAGAAGAACTTTCACCGAATGCTGGGTTGGTTTGGTTTTGAGTTCACCCGAAGCGGCAAGATAAGGAACAAGCGTAAGATGAATAAACGCTGAATTTGAAGCCCCCAACTCCCATCGAAGCTGACGAACAGCCTCGATGTATGGCAACGATTCAATGTCGCCAACGGTTCCTCCAATTTCAGTAATAATTATATCGAACTTGTTTTTCGTACTTACCAGCTTAATTCTTCGCTTTATTTCGTCGGTAATGTGAGGAATAACCTGAACTGTTTTCCCAAGGTATTCACCTCTTCTCTCCTTATTTATTACCGATTGGTAAATTTTACCAGTGGTTACGTTGTTAAGTTTAGAAGTGTGAATATTTAAAAACCGTTCGTAGTGCCCCAAATCAAGATCAGTTTCGGCTCCATCCTCAGTTACAAAGCATTCTCCGTGCTCGTATGGATTTAACGTTCCCGGATCAACATTAATATAAGGATCCAACTTTTGTATGGTTACTGAGTAACCTCTGCTTTGCAGCAGTTTTGCTAACGAAGCAGAAATAATCCCCTTTCCGAGCGAGGATGTTACTCCACCCGTTACAAAAACATACTTAGTATTTTGAGCCATTGCTTATTGATTGAAGTTTGAATTTACTGCTTCTGATCCATGTTGTCAATCAACTTGATTTTCTCTTCAAGCATCTTCAAATCCTTGCGTCCCTTTTCAATTTTTCGTTCTACATCCTTAATTAGCTGCTCAGCATTCTTCGATTTTGCAAAGAAACCAATATTATTTTCCCAAAGCGTAATGTCGTTCTCAAGCTGCTTAAGCTGGTTGAATAGCCTGTCGCGCTCAACTCGCATCTTGTTTTCCTGACGTGGATTGCCCTGAATAGTATCGATTTTAGTTTTAAACTTAAGAATATTCTTCTTGGTATCGTCAATTTTTAGCTCCTCAAAGTGCTTGTTGATAGCCTCACGGTAGCGTTTCTGAACTTCGTCCTTCTTCTTAATTGGCACAAAACCAATTTCCGACCATCGGCGCTGAAAATCCTTCAGCACTTTGAGGTTCTCCTCAAGGTTTTCGGTTATCTTAAAGTTTTCAACTTCGGCAATAAGGTCCTCTTTTGCCTTCAGGTTAACTTCGTACTTGTTGTCGACCTGGCTAAAATGTTTCGATTTCCTTTCGAAGAAGTAATCGCAGGCAGAACGGAATCGTTTCCAAATTTCGTCGCTATGCTTGCGTGAAACTGGACCAATTTCTTTCCAACGCTTTTGAAGGTTGATAAGTTCTTCGGAAGTTTTTTTCCACTCACCACTCTCTTTCAAGGCTTCGGCTTGCATGCAGAGTTCGGTTTTTAGCTGCAGGTTGTTCTGCTGCTCTTCGCGGGCCTCGTCGTAAAACTCGCGTTTATTTCCAAAGAATGTGTCGCAAGCGCTGCGGAAGCGTTCATAAATTCTATTGTTATCCTTCTTAGGAGCAAAACCAATGGTTTTCCAAACTTTCTGGAGCTCAATCATCTCCTTCGAGCGCTTGTTCCACTCCTTGTTTGATGAGATTACTGTAGCGGCTAGCTCTTCTGCCTTTTCACAGAGTGCCACTTTTGCATCAAGGTTCGATTTCTGATCTTCCCTTAAACTTTCGAAGTATTCCTGATGTTTCTTGTTAATTTTTGATGTGGCTTCCTTAAAACGATCCCAAATTTCGGAACGGAACTCGTTTGGAACGGGACCCACCTCGCGCCACTGGTTATGGTACTTCTGTAATTTTTTAAATGCATTTACAATTGAAGGCTCAAGTAGCAACTCCTCGGCTTTTTCGCAAAGTTTTATTTTTTCTTCAAGATTCTTCTTTAGATCGAGATCGCGGAGTTCCTTATTTATTTTTATGTAATCGTAGAAGTTCTGTACGTGGTGATGGTAGGTTTCCCATAAATCGTTCAAACTAGCTTGAGGAACCGGTCCAATTTCGCGCCAGCGTTGCTGAAGGTCGCGAAAATCTTGAAAGGTTTGGTTTACCGACTCGTTACGATTAACCAAATCCTTTATTTGTTCAATGATTGCCTGTTTCTGCTCAAGGTTCGTAACTTTTTGGCCCTCAAGGTTTCGATTATACTTTGATTTTAACTCGCGGTATTCCTTTAAGAGTTCTTTTATTTCAGGCTCAACGCTGTCTTCAGGAGCAACAAACTGTTGAATATCCCCGCCTGCTTCAACCCATTCCTTACGTTTTCGCTCAAATTCAGCCTTGTGCTTCTTGTAAAAGTTTACTTTGATGCTCTCTACTTCAGCACGAATTCTTTGTATCGGTCTTTCGTCGAGCAACTTACGAAGTGAAGCCACTAACTCTTCTCTGTTTAAGACAGAGTAATCAGTTGGCTGGTAAGATGTGTCCTCGTTAGAATCTTCTTCTTCATCATTCTCATCTTCCTCTTCATCTTCCTCATCTATTGAGGTTTCATCTTCTAATTCGATGGGTTGAATTTCCTCTTGCTCATCCTCATCTTTTGTTTCCACGTCGTCCTTTATTTCGTCGTTGGGATGAGGTTCGGAAGAAACAATTTCCTCTTCCATTTTCGTAGTTTCATCGGACACATTTTGAACAGATTCTTCGGTAACAGACTGTTCTTCTGTTTTTTCATTAGAGTTCTCGGGAGCAACTGGAGTACTTTCGGCTTCGCCGAACTGATCATTCTTGATCTGATCCTTCTGGTCTTTTAGTTCCATGAGTTAGTGAGTTAACATACTTAATTTCATTCTTAACGATAGCAATAGGCTACCATTTTCAAGCCACGAAATTAAAGAATAAGTACTAATACTCAAACTATTTTAATAAAAACAGCTGATAAAAGTTCTCAATAATAAATCCTGAAAATTCACATTCAGTTCTTTACTGAAAAATGAAAGCCCGCAGGTTTCCCCAACGGACTTTCCCTTAATAATTTAACAAAAAGTTCTACTCTACTTTAATTGAGCGTGCTGGCTTCTCAAGGGCCTCTTCTTTTTTGCCAAGGAATACTGCAAGAATCCCATCCTTGTAGGTTGCTTCAATTTTCGAACTATCAATACTTTTTCCCATTGTGAACCTGCGCTCAAATGGGGTGATAGTAAACTCGCAGCGAGAATACTTTTCGCTCTCCTCTTGATTTTCCTCGGGCACAGTTGCAGAAATGGTTAAAATATCCTTTTCAACATTAATGTTGAAGTTATCTTTCTTATAACCGGGTGCAGCCACATGTAAGACGAAACGGTTTGATTCTTCCGCAATATTTACTGCCGGAGAATTCTCACAGTCGTTCATATACCTGTTTTTTGCTCTCACAAAACTGTTTAAAAAATCGGTGTACTCGTTCTCATAAGCGCCTTTAGCCACCTGGGGCTCACGACGATGAAGGGTTAAAAGTGTCATAGTTTATTTTTGTTTAGTTAATAATTACATTGTTTACATGGCATGTTTCTAATATTATGCCAATAGGTTTTTTGTGCTTTTTTGCCATTTGTTTTTTACCAACCAGTGCCATAATGACATTTTAAACACATAAAACATGTCGATTTGGCGTATTTGTTTTATTTAAACCAATTAAGGATTGGGGAAAATGAATAGGTCAATTTTATATAACTTTGCAAAAAAAATATTGTATGCGTATTGACATTATAACGGTTCTTCCCGAAATACTCGAAAGCCCCCTAAACCATTCAATAATTAAACGTGCTCAAAAGAAAGGTTTGGTTGAAATTGTTATTCACCATTTAAGGGATTATACAACCGATAAACACAGAACGGTTGACGACTATGCTTTTGGACCCGATGCCGGGATGGTTTTAAAGATTGAACCTATTTTTAAAATTATTGAAAAGTTGAAAAGTGAGAGAAACTACGACGATATAATATATACTTCGCCTGATGGCGAAACATATACGCAAAAGGTTGCAAACCAACTTAGTTTAAAAGAAAATTTAATTATTCTCTGTGGTCATTACAAAGGGGTTGATCAACGAATACGCGATCATTTAATTACAAGAGAGATTTCGATTGGAGACTATGTGCTTACGGGAGGGGAAATGGCTGCTGCGGTAATTGTTGATAGTGCCGTTCGACTTATTCCAGGAGTAATTTCCGATGAAACCTCCGCCCTTACCGATTCGTTTCAGGACAACCTTTTAGCACCTCCCATTTATACACGCCCTTCAGATTTTAACGGATGGAAAGTGCCAGAAATTTTACTTTCAGGAAATTTTAAGGAAATTGAAAAGTGGCAACTAAACGAAGCCATTGAACGAACAAAACGATTAAGACCTGATTTATTAATTAATGATTAAAACACAAATGGGACAAAAAATTTGTCCCATTTGTGTTTAATGTGTCTTAATTATAAAAAGAAGACAATACTATTCCTTTCCCTCTTCTTCTTTTGGCTGTGCTGATAGTTTTGAAGCACCTTCTGGTTTTTTTGGCTCAGCGGAAAGATTTGAAGCACCTGCTGGTTTTGTCTCTTCTTGAGTTGCTTCTTCTGTAGGCTGAGTAGCCTCTTCTGTCACTGCAGCCTCTTCAGTTGTTGCATGCTCACATTCGGTGCTATCGGCTTTCACATGGTCGCATTCAGTTTTTTCGCATTCGGATTCTTTTGCTTTGTCGCCTGCGTTACCACATGACATAAATGCTAAGGCACCAATA
>CAZLXF010000154.1:0-7910 GCA_964563065.1 uncultured Rikenellaceae bacterium
CCCTTTATCCTTGTTGTGTTTAAACTTCTCTGTTTCCATCAAACTTTTCTAGGTAATCCGCAACACGACGAAGGAAAGCACCGCCGAGTGCTCCGTCAACAATTCTGTGATCGTATGAGAGACTGAGGAACATTTTATGTCGTGGAACAATTATGTCGCCAAATTCTGTTTCAACCACCGCTGGTTTCTTCTCGATGGTTCCGGTTGCCAGAATTGCAACCTGTGGTTGCGAAATTATTGGAGTTCCCATAACGTTTCGGAATGTTCCGAAGTTGGTGATGGAGAATGTTCCACCCTGAATATCATCGGGTGAAAGTTTGCCATTTCTGGCTGCTTCAGCCAAGTTATTTATGGAATTTGCTAAACCAGGAATGTTTAACTTATCGGCATTGCGAACAACCGGAACTATCAAATTTCCATCGGGTTTTGCAACGGCAATTCCAATATTTACATTTCCCTTAACAATAATTTTATCGCCATCAACAGAAGAGTTTACCATTGGGAAATCGCGAAGTGCACGGGCAGCAGCTTCGGTAAAAACCGGCATATAGGTTAACTTTACCTTATATTTTGACTGGTAAATATCCTTCATCCTTTCGCGCCATTTCACAAGGTTTGTTACATCAGCCTCAACCATATTTGTAACGTGCGGTGAAACTTGTTTCGACATTACCATATGGTCGGCAATAAGCTTGCGCATTCGGTCCATTTGGATAATTTCATCGGCTGCGCCTACAGAAGAATGAATTTTAGATTTATTTGAAACTTGCCCTTCGACAAACTCAGGGCGCGTTATGTTAGGTTGAGGTTGAGAATAAGGTTGTGATTTTTTTTGCTCGATAAATCTAATAATATCCTCCTTTTTAACTCTACCTTCTTTTCCCGTTCCGGGAATGGAGTCGAGTTCCTGCTGAGTAAGTTTTTCTTCCTTTGCAATGCTTTTTACAAGAGGACTATAAAAACGGCTTGAATTACTTTCTGGCTGATTGGCTGATTGGCTGATTGGCCTGTCAGCTGGCTGTCTGGTTGGCTGATTGATTACTTCTTCACTATTTGTTGAAATACTATCTTCATTTTCAGTATTTGCTGAACCATTTGTTCCTGTGTTAATTATAGCAATTACTTTTCCAACTGGAACAAGATCATTAACCTGGAATAGTACTTTTTCAACAACTCCTTCTACTGGAGAGGGAATCTCAGAGTCTACCTTGTCGGTAGCAATTTCAAGGAGAACATCATCCTCTTCAATCTTATCACCTTCCTGTACAAACCACTTTGTAATTGTTGCTTGCTCAATGCTTTCGCCCATTTTGGGCATTTTTATTTCAAACATACGTCACTAATTATTACTATTTTGACTTATTCAAAATAGTAACATATTCATTTGAGGTTTGTTCAATGAAATAGTGAGGGAAAAAGAATGAAAAATGTTAATCAGATTTGCTAAAAAGTAACTTTAATGGTTGCTATGTTTTTATTAAATCTTGGATCCCACGGTTTGTAGGGAGAACTTAATTTGCTTGCTGAACCCAGAACTCCGTAGGGATTTATTTGGAATTTTAGATTTGAACTTTTTAAATTGTTACTATTCCCTTTATCCTGAACAAATAAATCGGTTAAGAACAAGCCACCTGTTGCTCCTAGCGCAGTAAGCCAAAGATAACCAGATCCTTCTGCCTCCATGAGTGCACCAAGTCCGATTCCAATAAGCGCTCCAGCGCTTTCTCCTAATACAATAAAGTTTCCCTGTTGTCTTGTATAATCGTTTATTTTCGCTTTAAGTATTCCAAGCGCTAAACCGCCAGCTGCTCCTATTGACGCTCCTGTAATGTATGATCGTGGATTTTCGGTATCAAATGATTCGAGAAACACAATTGGGTAGTATGCGCCCAGTAAGCCTATAGCGTTAATAACGGTTGCATCCCCGTGTGTTATGTTTATTTTGTTACTAAGGTAGTTTGCACCAGCCATGGTTGCTCCCGAGAATGCTAACATGGAAAACCCGTAGAATCTTTCGTTTCTACTGTCGAAAACCATTAACGGAACACTGGCGCCTAAAGCAGTTCCCCACAAACCACCGCTTCCAAGAATACTCATTTTTCCCCAAGATGAGTTATTCTTTTTTGCATAGTACAACATCGTAAAACTTTCCGCTAAGCTACCAAGCATAGTGAGACCTGCAGATGACTCATTATCAAAAGCTTTATCGCCATTTAGAAGAAACTCGAGAGAAACTCCATGAACGGTTCCGTTTAATGACCCCATGGTGTAGCCTCTTGCCATTCCATCAGTAATTAGTTTATCTTTTGTAAATATGAGCGATGCTGCAATTCCGCCACCTCCAATAAACATGTACGATGCGATGTACGCTTTCCCATCATCGGCCCCAAAAGTTAAAGGCACAGCCCATCCGTAATGCGCTAATGCATTTGTTGATGTGGATGTTATCAACCTTAATCGGGCATCATCGTCGGCTTCGTTTTCTTCAATGGGAACTTTTTTACTGTTTAGTACACCTTCTATTTCCAAGCACAATGCGTTTAGCTCATCGGGTGATATAATCCTTTTATCGAACTTAAACATTCCATCCTTTTTATAGGTAATGTTAAGCGTTAATCCATTTGCATCTTTTGTAAGCGTAGCTTGCTGAAAATTGGTGTAGGAGCTGAAAACGCTTAGCTTACTTCCAATCTCAGAGTCGATGTAACTCATGTTTCCGCATAAAGGTATAGATTCTTCCTGTGCAGGAACTGTGTGAACAAAAGATAGCAATAGAACTATAATTATTAAGCAAATTCTATACGATTTCATTTTAAAAGATATTAGTTGAACGTATAATCAAAATTAATCCATAAAAGGTTACAATGTCAAATTTAGTGAGGGTTTTTATCGTTTTTTTAGAAACTTTTGGAAACAGTTTTTTAGTATAGTTAATTTTATTTCAAATCAATTATTTAACTTTACTAGTATATTTGTTCAAGGTTGGTTACCTAAATTAAATTGAATTATGATTAGATTACTATTAATTCTAATTGCATCAGTGCTTGTTTCATTCTCCAGTTTTGCTCAAAAAACAGACGAAACTAGAGAGAGTAAGCATTTAGGCACATTTCCCCATAAACAGGTTCGGTATAATTCCGAAATGGACAAGTATGATGTAACCTACTATAAACTCGATTTACACGCAAATAACTCATCGGCATATATTTCCGGAAAAACCACAATAAAAGCTAAAGCGCTTGAAGAAATTGGCTCTCAGGTTGTTTTTCAACTTATCGACCAACTTGACGTAATAAGTGTAAAAGTAAACTCTCAGGCTGCTGAATTTGAACACGGAAGCGATGAGGTTAGAATAATTCTCACAAATTCGTTGGCAAACAACGATTTTTTTACTGTTGAAATTGAGTATGAAGGTTTCTCTACCGATAATAGCCGTGGATTAACAAATTCAATTCACTCGCAGTGGGATGTGCCGGTTACTTGGACTCTCTCAGAGTCCTTCCATTCTAAAACCTGGTTTCCTGTTAAAGAATCGTTAACCGATAAAGCCGACAGTGTTGATGTTTACCTTACTGTACCAGAAACTCTTACGGGTGTTTCTAATGGAATTCTTAAGCAGGTGGTTGACTTAGGCGATGGTTACAAACGGTTCGAGTGGCAGTCGCGTTACCCAATAGCATACTACCTAATTTTTATTGCAGTTGCCAATTACCAAGAATATAAAATTTTTTGTAGTCCAGCAGGTACTGACGAACCTCTTCTTATCCAAAATTATATTTACAATGTCCCCGGATGTTTAGATTACTGGAAGGAAGGAATTGACAGAACGGGTGGTTTCATTGAACTTTTTTCAGAACTATACGGATTGTATCCTTTTGTTAACGAGAAGTACGGTCACGTAATGGCTCCATTTGGTGGCGGCATGGAGCACCAAACCATGAGCATGATGGGAGGGTTCTCCTACATGCTTGTTTCACACGAGTTGGCTCATATGTGGTTTGGCGATTACGTTACCTGTGCTACATGGCAGGATATTTGGATTAACGAAGGTTTCGCTTCGTACTCCGAATTTTTAGCCCGCGAATATCAGGGATTAACCGACGAAGCAATTATTTGGATGGAGGATGCTCACGAACGAGCGAAACAGGAACCCAGCGGTAGCGTTTATATCCCGGCACAGGAGGCAACGAATGAAAGCCGTATTTTTAGCTACAACCTTTCCTATAAAAAGGGCGCAGCCATTGTTCATATGCTTCGTTACGAGATAAATAACGATGAACTTTTCTTCTCTATTCTAAAGGAGTTTCTAAATCGTCATAAGTTTTCTCATGCTACTGGAATGGATTTTCTTGAAGTGGTGAACGAACTAACTGGCGATAATTACCAGTGGTTTTTCGATCAGTGGTACTTTGGCATGGGTTTTCCTAGGCTTTACGTTAACTACGGTAGGGTTGAAGGGGACAACTTTATTACTATTTCGCAGCAGAGTTCGTCGGGTAACGACGATATTTTTCGAACTTCACTTGAATTTCAAATGCTTGAAGGTGATGAGGTTGTGAAAAGAAGATTTCATGTAACTGATTCGCCGCAAACATTCGTATTTGAGTCAGAATATCCTATTTCTAGCTTGGTAGTCGATCCCGATAGCTGGGTGCTTAAATCGGTGGTTGACATTTCATCAACTCCCACAAATCCAGGCGAAAGTTTTACGGTTGGACCAAATCCTTTCTACGACTTTTTGAGTATTTCAGTTTACACAATTAATCCCAAAACAGCTGTTACAATTTCCGATGCAATGGGGAGAAAAGTTTACAGCAATACGTTTAATATCAGGAACTATCAAATTCCAACTTCAAAATTTCAAAGCGGAATTTATATTATGAATGTAGAGCTTGAGAATGGGGTAGTAGAAACGGTTAAACTCGTAAAAAACTAGGTGTTTATTGTAAAGGAGTCAATATCGTAAAGCACTGGGAATTTCTCCCTGAATTCTTTCAGCTTATTCATGCTTAAGCTTGCGTAAATAGTTGTCTCTTCGTTTTGAGGTGCTTGTGCTATAATTTCTCCTCGCGAATTAAGAATTTGGCTATCGCCAGTATAGGAAATATTCATTCCATCCGTTCCAACCCTATTTGCTGCGGCAACGTAGCACTGGTTTTCAATGGCTCGGGCAGAAAGTAGCGTGTTCCAAACAATCCTTCTACTACCAGGGAAATTGGCAACGTTAATAAGGAGGTCGTAGTCGCCTGTGTTCCTCGACCAAACCGGGAAACGTAAATCGTAGCATATGTTCAGCATTATTCGCCAACCAAGGTACTCTACTATAACTCTTTCACTGCCATTAGTGTAAATTTCATTCTCATTTCCCATTCTGAAGAGGTGGCGTTTATCGTAATGGAAGCGTTTGCCTTCAGGTGTTACAAAGAAAAAACGATTGTAAAAGTTTCCGTTCTCCTCAATAATTATACTACCGCCAATGGCGAAACCCCTCGATTCGGCTTCATTCAGCATCCATTTTAGAGTTTTTCCCTCGGAATTCTCAGCCAAGTTTTTAGGATTCATGGAGAAACCCGTAGTAAACATTTCGGGAAGAAGAACAATATCCTGATTTGCTTCAATGCCGTTAAGAAATCCCGAAAGCTTATCAAGGTTCTTATCCTTGTCTTCCCAGTATAAATCTGTCTGAATAATGGCGATATTAAGATTATCCTTCATATTTCGTTTTTTCCCAAAAATAGCAAAAATTAGGAAAATTCGTAAAAGGTGAAGTTGCTGAAGCTAGATGAGAACTATTCCAAATTGTTCAGTATAAAATCGCGTTGCGCTTTAAGCAGATTAATGGTATGAAGCATAATATTCTTTGCCTCGTTATGAATGGCAAGGAATAGAACGCTATTACGGGTTCCTACTTCGTTCTGTTTTATGCGTTTAATCTGTTTCTTTCTTGAGTCGTTAAGCATGTTAAGAATAACTTGCTGTTTCTCAATGGCAGTGGGAACATTAGTGTAGTCATTCTGTTTTATCATGTCCATAATTAGCTGGAAAAGTTCAGAAATTTTTGCACTTATATCAATCAGCTCTTGGTTCTGACATTTTAGCAATCCTTTATGGTTATTGTCAATATGCTGGTAGCTAGGGCCAGTAATAAAAGTTAAGGAGTGTGCAATTTCCCGAAGGTAATCGATAATTTGAACGTAGTAATGTCCGGTTTCAACCGAGTCGGCCTGAAGGCGTTTTAAAACATTGTAAACATTATACTTAAGATCCTTTGCATCACTGTTTAGCTGGTGCACCTCCTTATCTACCTGTTTGAGTAGTTTCCTGTCCTCAAGCGTTAATCCTGTAACCGATTTATTGTAGATGCTAATAACATCGGATAAAGTTTTGTTTACGTTGGTAATACATTGTTTTACAATGTTTTCATCAGAAATAATTTCATCGCTTGTGCCAGCAGATTTTTCCTGTTCTTTAGATTTCCTTTTATGTATTACAAACGACCTGAAAAGAATTACAACTACAAGCGCAAGCAAAATAATCATTCCGGTAACCCCACCGAAGTGTAAAACCATTGCAATTAAAAATGCTGCAAAGAAAGCCGAGAAAGCCGTGAAGAACCAGCCAGCAATAACCGTAATTACGCCAGTTATGCGATAAACAGCACTTTCTCGTCCCCAGGCTCTGTCGGCCAAAGATGACCCCATAGCAACCATAAAAGTAACGTAGGTTGTTGAAAGAGGAAGTTTTAACGACGTTGCTGAACTAATAAGGATACTTGCAACTGTTAAATTTACCGAGGCGCGAACCAAATCGAACGAGGGTGAATCAACTTTTTGTAATAAATTTTGATTCACGGGTTTATTATCGAAGCGTTTTTCTATAAACCTTTTAACTCTTTTTGGCATAAACTTGCCACTATCGCTGCTAATACTTCGGGCTCCACGAACAAGCGATCGTGCCAGCTGGCTGCTTCCAAAACGTTCGTATCCAGAGTCTTGTCGCGATAAGTTGAGTTCAGTTTGGGTAACAGTTCTTGCTTTCTTCGAAAGCCAAAGCGTAATAACCATAATTAAACCAGCAATAAGCAGGTAGTAAAAGTTAGCAGCCACAGGTTTGGCCAACTCGGCCATATTTAAATTTTCTGGCAGAATATCAGGATTTGCCAAGTGAATTTGATAGGATTTAAAACCGGCCATAAAAACACCAATAAAGTTCACAAGGTCGTTTCCGGCAAACGATAGGGCTAACGCAAAAGTTCCTACAAGTACAATGAATTTTAGGTTATTAAATTTGAAGAGGCTAATGGCAAGTTGAAAAATTACTACCCAGATAGCAAAGCTGAAAAGTAAAATTCTCATTGTATTGGATTGAATATACTCCATTGTTGAGTTTGCCAATAACGACGAACCTTGAACGCCCTTCATTAGAATGAAATAGGTAATAGCAGTTAAGGCAATGCCACCCCAAATGCTTCCAACATACTTGTTGCTTTTTTCATATTTGAAAGAGAAAATAAGCCTAGTTATGTACTGAACTATAGTTCCAACAACGAAAGCAACAATTACCGATATTAAGATACCTGATATTATAGCCAGCGCTTTACCACTGTTTATATAATTTCCAAGATTTGTAAACGACTCATCGTTGGCTGCCATTTTAAGTAGCGAAACGGCAACAGCAGCGCCTAATAATTCAAAAACCAAGGAAACGGTGGTTGATGTGGGCAAACCAAATGTATTGAAAAGGTCAAGAATAAGGATGTCGGTAATCATTACCGCAAGGAAAATTGTCATTAATTCAGGCAGAAAAAACATTTCAGGGTGAAAAATTCCTTTCCTAGCTACCTCCATCATTCCGCTCGAAAAGGTTGCACCTATTAGTATACCAATTGAAGCAATAATCATTATTACATA
>CAZLXF010000155.1:0-1869 GCA_964563065.1 uncultured Rikenellaceae bacterium
TGAATTTCTACACCTTGTATTTTGATGCGGAAGGGTAGAAACAATGAATGAATGATTGAGCGATTGATTTTTAACCACTGTGTTACACTGTGTTTACACAGAGTTACACTGTGGAAAAATCAGGAGCGAAGCGACTGATATAATTCGTGCTAATTCGTGTCACCTGCCTGCCGCAGCCTGCCTGGCCGGTAGGCAGGGCGGGTTCGTAGACAAAAAAATTGAATTTGTGGATTGTTTTTAAATAGCATTAAAATGAAAAAAGCAGCGGTAATCGGAGCAGGTGTTGGTGGTTTAGCCATAGCCATTCGATTGGCTGTAAAAGGTTACCGTGTAACCGTTTTTGAGAAATATAAACAGGTTGGTGGAAAACTCAACCAACTTGAAATAAACGGTTTCCGTTTCGACACTGGTCCATCACTTTTTACGCTACCCTCGTTAGTTGATGAACTTTTTACCCTGGCTGGCGATGTTGGCTTTGGGCTTCTCCCTTACAAAAAACTTGAGAATGTAACCCGCTACTTTTTCCCCGATGGGAAAATATTGAATACTTGGTCGGACCCAAACCGTTTTGCACAGGAAGCAGAGAGCGTTCTTAACGAGCCCGCCGAAAACATTCTCCAGTACCTGAAAGAGTGCGAAGACCTTTACCGATTAACGGCCAACACATTTATTTATAGTCCATTCCCAACGTGGAAGGGATTCACCTCGCCCGAATCGCGGGAACTTGGTAAAAACCTGAAAAAGTTACACGCTTTCGAAACCATGCATCAGGTGAATGCAAAAAGTTTTTCGCAGAAAAACACGATTCAACTCTTTAACAGGTTTGCAACCTACAATGGGTCGAACCCATACAAAGCTCCCGGCACGCTAACCATAATTCCTCACCTCGAACATAACGTTGGTGCTTTCTTCCCCGAACAGGGAATGTACTCCATTGCGCAAGCAATGGAAACCTACGCAAAAAAGTTGGGCGTTCGTTTCGAGTTGAACTGCGGCGTTCAAAAAATTGAATTCAGGAAAAGTTCTGTAGCTGGCATAAAAGCCAACGGAATTTCCGAGCCCTTCGATTTTATTGTGAACGATACCGACATTTTCACCGCTTACCCCGAACTAATGCCAGAGCGCAAACTCAGCTGGTTCTACAAACGACAGCAGCCATCATCATCTGCACTAATTTTTTACTGGGGAATTAAGGGAGAATTCCCACAACTCGACCTTCACAATATTCTTTTCAGCGGCAACTACCCCGAGGAATTCAAAATTCTTTCGGCAAAAGGCATAAGTTCCGACCCAACGGTTTACATTTTTATTAGTTCAAAAATGGTAAAAACCGATGCTCCAGCAGGGCACGAAAACTGGTTTGTAATGGTAAACGCTCCCGAGGATTGCGGTCAGAATTGGGAAACCCTCACCGCAGAAACCCGAAAAAACATCATAAAAAAAATATCGAAAGAGCTAAAAATTGATGTTGAACCGCTCATTGTTTGCGAAGATATTTTAACTCCACCGCTTATTGAGAAACGAACCGGCTCATTCAAGGGAGCGCTTTACGGAATCAGTTCAAACAACAAGTTTGCAGCTTTCAGTCGACACCCCAACAGGTCGCGACGGTATAAGAATCTTTATTTCACTGGCGGAAGCGTTCATCCGGGCGGAGGTATCCCGCTATGCTTGGCCTCGGCCAAAATTGTTGATAATTTTATTCAACCCATTTAAAATGCAAATGGTTAAAGAAAAACATATTCACTTAATTTTCAAGGCAATATTCCTATTTGGTTACGGCATCTCCATTCCCGGATTGTGGATTATGCGCGATAACCCCGAAGCATTCCAGCTTAGCTGGATTTTTACAACCATTACGCTGGTTTC
>CAZLXF010000155.1:1969-7669 GCA_964563065.1 uncultured Rikenellaceae bacterium
ACAAAAAGTTCACCATAAAGTTTTTTGTTGCACTGCTTGTAGTTGGTATTTTGGGCTGGGCAGTTGAAGCAGTTGGCACAAATACCGGAATTATTTTTGGCAGCTACACCTACGGAGAATCCCTCGGACCAAAAATTTTTGCAACACCCTTTTCCATGGCAGTAAACTGGATGCTTTCGGTTTACCTTGTGGTGATGATTCTTAAACCCAGAATTCTGAACCGCTGGAAGTTGGCATTTACAGGAGCATCAATAATGGTACTTTACGACATTCTGCTTGAACCCGTCGCCATTAGGCTCAACATGTGGAGCTGGGCTGGCGGAAACCCTCCGTTTCAAAACTTCGTGGCGTGGTTCATTATTTCGTTTCCATTAATTCTTCTGTTGAATAAATATTCCAGCAATGCAAAAAATCCTCTGGCATTCTTTATTTTTATCTGCCAAATTGCATTCTTCGTTGCACTGAACGTACTTATTGAATTTCTAGGGTTTTAGCATGATAAAGGCAAACCATAGCGCATTCCATAAGTGGCTGATGAATAGTTACATCAACTACATTATTCATAATGATTTTCGTGAAATTATTTACACAAACAATTCTCAGCCCGACAACCGTTCAATTCTGCTTATTGCTAACCATTTCAGCTGGTGGGATGGTTTCTTTGCCTGGCATTTAAACGAAAAAATTCTTAAAAAGAATTTCCACATTATGATGCTTGAGCAGGAGCTCAAAAAGCGGATGTTCTTCTCACGAGTAGGAGCCTTTTCGGTAAACGTAAATTCACGGAGCGTCATCGAAAGTATCGATTACACTTCAAATTTACTCTCTAACACCAACAATTTGGTTACCATGTTTCCGCAAGGAAAGTTGGGGAGCCACCATTACTGGGAAGTAAAATTTCGTAAAGGAATTGAACGAATTTTACAGAAAGCCAACAATACGCGAGTAGTTTTTGCCGTTTTTCTGGTCGATTACTACGGAAATCGGAAACCAACAGTTACCGTAACGTTGAAGGATTACGAGGGAAGTTCTTCGTTACACGAAATTGAAAACGCATACAACTCACTTTTAATGAATTGCATTCAAAACCAAGATAACCTGTTTACAACATGAGTCCGCTTTTCTACCTTTCACTCTTTCTGCTACTTATTGTTGTAATAAGGTTCCTAGTGGCTCTTCTGAATTACATTACACGCCCAATTCTTCCCTTCGGGAAGGTTGAAGGAAATCCGCTGGTTTCGGTTCTAATTCCGGCACGAAACGAGGAGAAGAACATCTCAGAAATTCTACACGGACTCTCAAAACAAGATTTTTCAAACATTGAAGTTTTGGTTTACAACGACCAATCGACCGATTCAACAGCGCAAATTGTAGAAGAACATTCGAAGCATGATGAGAGAATTAGGTTGATTGAAGGCGTTGAACTTCCCACTGGTTGGCTTGGAAAAAACCATGCTTGCTACCAGCTTGCCCAACGGGCAAAAGGCAATTTCTTCCTTTTTCTCGATGCCGATGTGAAACTTTCTCCAAATTTTATTCGAAACGCCACCGCTTACATGCAGCGAAAAAATTTAACCTTACTAAGCTTGTTTCCCCGGCAGGAAATGGAAACTTGGGGCGAACGCATGGTAATTCCCAATATGAACTGGATTCTGCTAAGCCTGCTATTTCTCCGGTTGGTTCGTTGGAGTAAGCGCCGTTCGCTGGCTGCCGCCAACGGACAAATGATGATGTTCAACGCAGCGAACTACACTGAAAACCAGTGGCACGAGAAACTAAAATCGTCACCCGTTGAGGATATTGGAATTAGCCGGCTGGTAAAACGTAAAAAACTTCGCATGGCAACCCTGCTGGGAACCGACGATATTTCGTGCCGAATGTACAACTCCTACACCGAATCGATTGCTGGTTTCAGCAAAAATGTTACCGAGTTTTTTGGCGGAAGCATTTTTGCTACAATTCTATTCGCTCTTATTTCAACCATTGGTCCCGTTTTAATTGTTTTCACATTACCATTTCCGCTAACACTACTCTATTTCTTCTCGTTGTTAGGTTCAAGAATGCTAATTTCCAGCTTATCTGAACAATCGCCCATTCAAAATGTTATATTTTGGCCAGTTCAGCATGCCGCTTTTTTGCACCTGGTTTACAAAGCCATTCAGTTTAAAAAAGGTAAGAAGTTAAGCTGGAAAGGAAGAGAATTAAATAGTTAAAAAGGAATGAAAATGTCTGTGAAAACAATTCAATTTATTAAGTTGAACTTTTTATTCTTTGTTTTTGCCTTTTCTGCACTTTCAATAAATGCAAATACAAATAGCTACGACTTTAAGCTTTACCAAAGCTACAAAACTGGCGACATGGCCCAGTGGGTTAAGGTAATTGATGAGCTAAACCAACTTTACAAGAAAGAACCAAGTCGTCAGCTGCTATTCGATATTACTGAAGCCCAATATGGTTACATTGGTTACCTTATTGGAATAAAAAATTCATCGGAGGCAAGAAAGTACTTAAAAATTGCCGAACGAAATGTGGAAAAAATTCTTTCCCAAAATTCCAATAACCACGATGCGCTGGCCATTAAAGGTTCGCTTTACGCCTACCATATTGCGCTTAGTCCGTACAAAGCACCATTTTTGGGACCGCAAAGCATGAACCTTATCGATGAAGCGTACAAAACCGGAAGTAACTCTCCGCAAGTTCTTATTGAAAAAGGGAATGCTGCGCACTACGCACCATCGCTATTTGGAGGCGACCCAAAAAAAGCTACCGAGTACTACCAAAAAGCTGCAAACTTGCTCGAGAAGAGCAACAATGGAATTTCTCCCAAAACATGGGTTTACCTAAATACGCTGGCACAGCTTGCGCTTGCTTTCGAAAAATCGAACGAGCCTGCTAACGCAGAGCAAACCTACCAGCAAATTCTAAAAATCGCACCCGATTTTAAGTGGGTTAAGGAGGAACTCTACCCCAAATTTTTAAAGAAAAACAATACTTAGTTTACCCGCTATTTACTAAATTTACTTCATTATTAGTTTACAATAATATTGTAAACAAACGATGTTATTTCTTTACAACTAATTATGAAAAGTACAATCTGCATACTTTTAGTTACTCTTTCTTTTACTGGGTTCGCCCAGAAACCAACAAAACCAACCTCTGAGGGCGGAATACTTGTTGGCATTGGCTACTCAGGACTTCTAAATAGCAATATTAATTCCTACTATAAAAAAATAACAAACAATCATTTCGAAAGTGCAGTTTTTTACAGAAAAAATTACCTGAATAATAAGCTAACTATTAAATATGAATACAACCAGAAAGCTTATACAAGCAAATTCCAGTTTAACGAAACTAATCACGGAATTGCTGAGCAAGGGCTAATGGGTTTTAGCGCAAAGTGGAAGTACAATAAAAACGGTATAGATAAAAGAAATTTTGAACTTTTATTAGGCGCCGGATTGTACACGATTCTGGGACAAAGAAGAGTTCCCGACCCATTCTCTGGTTTACAGGAAATTGACGACGGATACTTCTCGTACTGTGGAGTTTCGTTCGATTTTGAATTTTCGTATGGTATTCCCTTAGATAAGTACACTGTTGGAGCAGCATGGCGTTTTAGCATTTTACCAAACCTCACCTTTTTTAACAGGAACAACGTTCCGGAATTTTACCATGCTGGTAGTTCTATTGCTATTTACTCAACATTTTAAAATAAAAATCACGCAAAAATGCAGATTTATCAAAACACGAAGTCTGCGTTTTTGCGTGAGATTTTTTTACGATTTAAACCTTATTTGCAGCCTCCGCAGTTTTTCTTTTCAGCTTCGTCGCATTTTTTGTTTTCGGTAACCTTCGCCTGGTAACCCATATCCTTAATTGATTTTACAAGGTTTTCCTCGTTGGTTTGGCTCTCGTCGTAGGTTACGGTAACCATCTTAGTTTTTGAATCGGCTGTAACCGATTTTACGCCAGCTTCCTTAGTTAAACCGGTCTCAATAGTCTTCTTACAAGCATCGCAATGCATTGAAGTTTTAATGGTTACGGTTTTCTCATTCGAAGGGGTTTGTGCTTTCACCTGAGGTGAAAAAACTGCTACCATAAGCAGCGTTACAGCGAATGCTGCCATTACTTTCATTGTTTTCATTTTGTTTTGGTTTTTAGTTAATAATTAAGTGAAACGGAAAAAATTACGTTGTTGCTGGAAATCCAACTGATTCCAGCGTTTTATAAATTTCATCAAGAACATTTGGGTTTCCGTTGTACGTTACTCTCACAATTTTTGTATCGAGAAACGCTTCAACTTTTTCAACACCAAGTAATTTGCTTAAACTACTTTGAACAGTGTTAATGCACCCCATACACTTCATGCTGTTTACCTTTAAATCAATAGTTTCCATAGTTCAATTTTTTAGTTAATTAAGAAATTAATTCTTATTGATACTAAACCTAAATCCTGCATAGAACTTACGTCCTGTTAACGGACCCCATACCATTGAAGCATCGAAGAACGGTCCATACGGATTTTCGGGTGAAATAATTGGGTTGTCCTGCATAAAGGCAGTCAGGTTCTCAACACCAATGTAGGCATCCCAACCCTTGAAGAATCGAGAAATTTGCGCGTTCATGGTTGTAAAAGCAGGAAAACTTTCGCCTCTGCGGAACTCCTCCGGTAAAAGTTCGGTTGAAGGAAGTCGCCCACCACCATTCAGCTGAACAGTGTAATCGAACTGCCACTTCCGTTCCTTGGTTGCATAGCTAGCAGAAAAGAATCCCTTAAACCGACTAACCAAAGGTTTCTCGGTTAGTTCACCGTTTATTGTGCTTTGCACATCGTTCCAGCGGTAAGCTGCCGAAACATCCAGCCCGCTAATTGGCATGTAGCTAGCTTCAACCTGAAAACTGTTGGAAAACGATTTCCCATCGAGGTTATAGAAGTACACGCTGGTTGGATCCTGTTCCATGTCAACTATGAGTTGGTTGTTGAAGTCGGTTCGATGAAAGTCCGTATTTAAAGTAAATTCACGGTCGAAAATTTTATAGCGCTGTGTTACGCTAACACCAAAGTTCCAGGCATCTTCAATGCCAATATCTTCAGTAAAAACTAGGTTACGTGAGCTCGATAGCAAGTAAATATTTTCGGCAATTACGTTGGGCGAACGGTAACCTCTTCCAGCGCTTGCTCTAAAGGCTAACTGTTCAAATGGTTGGTATCGAAAATGCAAACGTGGCGTGAAAAGGTTTCCGAAAACTGAATTATAATCGTACCTGGCTCCAGCCATAAAAGTTAGCTCTTCGAAGTACTTATATGTGTATTCCATGTATGCACCCGGAACTTTTTCCTCACGTAAAAACGGTTGAGCAGAAAGTTCCTCATCGAATTTGTCGTATGCAAAGCTTAAACCTGTTTTAATGGTATGAAAAGTTTTCCCCAAATAGGTAACGAAAATTAAATTTGAGTAGAAACTCTGCTGGTTTCCCTTGTAGGGTTTTGTACCAAAAACCGATTCCTGATTGTGGTTAACTGCCGAAAGAATCATCGCTAGCGATGTTGAAGGCCGTTGGAAAATGTATCCAATCTTACCAAATCCTTCAACCTGATTGGTTTGCACATCAATACCGAATGGATTCGAATTATTGGAAATATCTTTGGGTTGCCCCGAAATTCTTGCTTCATCGAGAATTCTAAAACCGACCTGCGAT
>CAZLXF010000156.1:0-7637 GCA_964563065.1 uncultured Rikenellaceae bacterium
TTCTTTTGCTTTGTCGCCTGCGTTACCACATGACATAAATGCTAAGGCACCAATAAAAAGTGCGCTGAGTAATAAAATTCTGCTCTTTTTCATTTTATTTTGGTTTTTTGTTAGGTTTAGAAAAACAAAGATACAATTATTTTTTTTTCGTACAACTATAAACGGCTTAATCTATTTTGAAATTTACGCCGCATGTTAACCACCTCGTCGGTTGCGGTATGTTACCTATGTCGTGATAACTCGTATTGAATAGATTTGAGACTTCGCTGAATACTTCAATTTTATCAAACTTCAATAATATGTTTAAGTCAACTAAAACAAATGGACTGTAGTTAATTTCATTGTTCGTTACAAAATCGGTGTATGTTCCCGCTCTATCCTGCCATAGAACCAACCAGGAAGCACTAAGATTTTTGAATATGTTATGTTTAACACCTCCGCTTACTTTTGTTTTTATGTAGTCCATTGTATAGTATGAAAGCAACTGATCCTCATCTTTTTCTGAATTAAGAAATGAGTAAGAAATGAATACGTTCTTTACAAGAGGAACTATGCTCGTAACATTTAAACTTAAGTTAGCTTCAAATCCATTTGTAATTAACGATGTATAATTTGTTGTTGTCCACGTTTCATCTGTTTGGTATTTAACCCAATCAATTATGTTTGACCCTTTACGATGAAAAACCGATGCATTGAATCGGGAAATTTCTGTTTTACCTTTAATCCCAATTTCTATGGTTTCTGCTTCCTCGGGCATTAGATTAGGATTGCCAACATTTGTTGGCCCACTATAGTAAAGGTCCGTAAAGGTAGGGTAACGAGTTGCTTTATTGAAAGAAATGTAGGTTTTAAAGCTTTTTATCAGTTGCATAGAAATATCAACTCCATAATTCCATGACGAGCCAAAAGATTCGCTACCAACAAGCTGCATTCCCGCTGAAACAGTAAAATGTTTTAAGTAGTACGAGTAATCGGTAAATACTGTTGATACTATCCGGCTAACTCCTTTTGTATAAAATACACTTTGGTACCCCGAAACAGGAATTGCTTTATTCAACATTTCGCCTAATACGTTGCTAACTATGCTTTCGTTCCTTAATTCGGCACCAGCTTTAAAGGTACCATTTAAATGTAGATATGAAAAGTGAAGATTACCTCCCATAACACGTGTTTTGTGGTGATTATGATTCGAATACCATTCAGGAGCGTTGCTCCTAAAAAGTTCGAACCTATCGGTATGTGTACGATAGTAAACTGTTGGAGAGAATGAAATACTTTTGATTTTATACTTGTACGATGCTGAAGAAATGTACGTTCGAATTTGCTCAAACTGATTTGGGTAACGTGGGGTATAGAAACTCTGTGCCCCAAAACCTTTATCGTGAATGCCAAACTGAAAATCGAAATGCCCTTTGGGCAAATATACTTTCCCCTGAGTGTAAAGATTCTTAATGTTAAAATCAGTATTTTCCATAAAGCCATCCGACCTACTCGACGAGGCAGAAATATTAACTTCTCCACCTTTACGGCACACTGCAGCATTTGAGAACAGTTTTAACAATCCGTGCTCACCAGCAGTTGTCGACAGGTTTACAAACGAATTCCCATTGGGAGAAGTAATAATATTTACAATCCCGCTAAAAGCACCAAGCCCATAACTTCGTGCACCTGCACCCTGAAGTATTTCTATTTTTTGAACTGATTTTAGGTCGATGGGAATGTTTAAATTGTGATGACCTGTTTGGGGATCGGTGATATTTACACCGTTTAAAAGAACTAAAACCTGATCGAATGATCCACCTCTGATTAGCATATCTGCTTGAACTCCGTGCCCACCACGCTGGCGAATATCAACACTCGAAAAAAGTTCTAACAGATCATGGATAGATGAAACCGGAAGGCTTTGGATGTCGGCATGTTTTATTACAAACACAGCACCCGAAAGTTCCGAAAACGTAACAGCCCTTTGCTCATCGGTTACAACTACTTCATCAATTTCTGCATCGAAACCAATTTTTAAAGAATCGGGTTGCGCAGAAACCAAACTAGGACAAACAATAATAAGGTATGCTAACGACATAACACAAATCTTGACCATTACTCCAAGACTAGCAAACACCCCATACCCTTTATTGGTCCATTTTTTAAAGTAGCGTAAACCTTTATGAGAAAAGAGCGAAGCAACTTTCGTCATAAAATACTTTACTTTAGTTGGTTAATAAATATTTTGGATTAAAACCCCGCAAAGTTAGCATTAATAATACTATGGGAAAGAAATTAATTCACTAAAAATGGGTGCTTAGTTTGTGGTTATATCTATCAATAGAATTTCAGGCCGGTTGCCAATGCGAATTGGAGGTCCCCATGTTCCATATCCTGTTGAAACAATTATGTGAGTATTATCCTTCTTCTTGTATCCTCTACTAACTTCAAAAATTGATTTGGTAATGTAACTAAGAGGCCAAAGCTGGCCGTGGTGCGTATGACCAGAAATTTGCAGATCAATACCATTTTCAACTGCTTCGTTAAGGTGGTAAGGTTGATGATCGAGCAAAACGGTAAACTTATTTAAATTTACGTTCTGCATAAACGATGCCAACTCTTTTCTTGGCTTACCTCCCATAACTTTCGATTGCCTATCGTCACGTCCAACAATATTAAACATTTCGGTAACAGCAACTGAATCCTGAAGAACAGTAATTCCGTGATCCTTTAAGTACTTCACCGCTTGACTAACGCCACCAATGTATTCGTGATTTCCTGTTACAGCGTAAACCCCCATTGGTGCTTCGAGTTTACTTAATAATTTCCCCATGTCTTTCTTTATTACGGGGCCTAAATCCTCATCGAAAATATCACCTGCAAGCAATATTACATCTGGCTTTTGGGCATTTACTAAATTCACAAAACGCGATAAACGTCCGTTAGAAATTACAGTCCCAAGATGAATGTCCGATGCAGCAACAATTCTTAAGCTGGATTGATTTTCAAAACTTTTATTAACCTTTAACTCGAAATGGTTTACCCTTGGGTAAAAAGCATTGAAGTAGCCAAAAACTAGAATAATTGGAGTAACTACTACTGCAAAATTTGTAAATAATTTTACATAATTAGGTATAATACTAATAGATACAACTTGAAAACGGGAAAGAATAAATATTATTAAACGTCCTAAATCAAGTAAAACAAAAAACAGAATTAAATACAACATGGCAGCAAGCCATATTGAACCAATTCGAATTGTTACGTCGGTAAATAACGAAGGTATCAATCGTTCCAGAATTCTACCAACTGGGTACGAAAAAATAAATGCTATAAAAAGTATCTTTAATAATGATGCTACTTGGTTATTAGTCAGAAAAACAATACTTACATGTTTATAAATGTAGTAGTTAACTAAAAAGTATACTATAAAAAATACCGAAAAGAATATAATCATTGCCATCTTAGGTTTCATTTTAATTGATTTACATTTTTTTAAAACTGTTTTTGTAAAAGTACAAACAAGTTTGTTTAAATTTTGTTTCAAAACATTGAATAAACAATTAGATGGATTTATTTTTTAAATAAAAATGTTATTAAATGGTTAGGTTGTTGTAAATTGCAGCGTTTTAAAAAAATATTAAGCGTAAAGCGCAACGAAGTAGAAGGTTTCACAATGATTAAGCAACTGTTTTTCAAACTTTTTATAATTACAGCAACTCTCGTTTTTTCGGAAAATTCCTTTGCACAAAATCAACACTACTCCTTGGCCGATTCATTGGCTCTCCGAAATATATTTGATAGCATAAAAATATCAAATCAACAAAATACATGGGACCGAAGTTTTAAACTTGCTGAGGAAGCAGCAAAATTAGCTGCAGATTTGAACGATAAAAAAAGTGAAGCTTTCGCATACCAGGAGCAAGGTTCTGCTTTATTTCGTAAAGGATTGACATACGAGTCGCTAGAAAAATACTTAACATCCTACCAAATCCGATCGAGCATTAACTACAAAAAGGGCACTGCCACTTCCCTCAATAACATTGGAAGAGCATACATGAATTTGGCTAACTACCCCATAGCATTATCGTACTTTTTGAAAGGACTTGAAGTAAGCTACGAGTTAAAGGATACATCGAGTATGGCAATTCTGCTCTACAATATTGGAGTAATTTACTACCACAGAAATGAATTTGAAAAATCGCTGCAGTACCTCGATAGCGCACAAAAGTATGCCTATACGAAGAATTATAAAAGGATTATTGGCAACTCGCATAAAACAAAAGGTACCGTTTACACCGAGCTTAAAAAGTTTACCGAAGCTTTAAACCAATACTCACTTGCCCTTGGTTATCTCAAACTGGGAGAAGAAACTGCCGATCACGCTGCTCTACTTAATAATATTGGTTACCTTTTTTTCAAGCAAGGCGACTATAACCTTGCCCTAAAAAATCATTTTGAATCGTTAAGTATTAAAGAGGAAACTAACAACAAAAGAGGTATCGCAAATTCCTACCATAGTATTGGCGAAACTTACTTGGCAAAGGGTGAAATAGAAAAAGCATTGCATTACGCAACTCTTTCATTGAAAAAAGCCAAGGAGTTGAAACTTACAAAGCTGGAAAAATCATCTTACCAGCTACTTTCAGATATTCATAATAAAAGAGGAAACTACAAAAAAGCATACGAGGAGTTGAAACTTAGCTATCAGCTAAACGATAGCATTGCCAGCGACGAAACCACCCGAAAAATGATAGAAATGGAACTCAACTTCGCGTTTGAGCAAAAATTTCATCAGCAAGAAATAGAACAGGAACATCGCGAATCGATACTGATTGAAGAATCGAGAAGGAATAGAATGGCAAGAAACAGCCTAACCGTTGTTATTCTTCTTATTTCCGTATTAATTACAATTTCAACCTACAGCTATTTAAAGATTAGGAAAGATAACCGGGAGTTGCTTTCGCAGAAAGAAGAGATGGAGATGCAGAAAGAAGAGATGGAAACACAGCGCGACTCCCTAGCCATGCTCAATGTAGAACTTAAGCAAAAAACAGAAGAAATTACTGCACAGCGCGACGAAATAGAATTTCAACGCGATTTAGTTACCATGCAGAAACGTGAAATAACCGACTCAATTGTATACGCCCAACGAATTCAGCAGGCCATCCTGCCTAGCAAACAAGCACTCAGTAAAATTTTCCCCGATTCGTTCGTGCTGTACCTTCCAAAGAATGTTGTTAGCGGCGATTTCTACTGGGTTTCCAAAATTGGGAAACACCGTACCGTTGCAGTGGCCGATTGTACTGGTCATGGTGTTCCGGGTGGTTTCATGAGCATGCTGGGCATTGCATACCTTAACGAAATTGTTACAAAATCGGAAATCACTACTTCAGGACAAGTTCTTGAACATATGCGCGAATTTATTATTGAATCGCTTCACCAAACAGGCGATCCATTTGAAAACTTCGATGGCATGGACATGTCGTTCTGCGCAATAAACGAGGAAACCCTCGAGATGCAATTTGCCGGAGCAAATAGTTTTGCATTTATTTCGCGAAACTCGGAAAATGAGGAAGAGCAACAAATTGAAGTTTTAACTGGCGACAGGATGCCCGTATCGAGGCACATTAAAATGGAACCTTTTACAAATACAGTTGTACAACTTTCACCGGGTGACACCGTATACCTATTTACTGATGGATACCACGACCAGTTTGGCGGACAAGAAGGGCGAAAATATAATATGCGTCGATTTAGAAACCTTTTCGAAGCCGTTAAAGAGCTGCCCATGCAGAAACAACTTAAAATAATTGAAACCACTTTCATGAAGTGGAAAGGAAACCAGTACCAAATTGACGATGTGCTTGTTATGGGAATAAAAGTATAGTTAAGTTTTTCGGGATTGCTGTAGAATAATCTGCTGATATGCCTAAATTAAACGTAGACACAAAAATTTTTAGCGAACTTATCACTAAGGTAAGTGGAAGTATCTACGTTGTTCAAAATAAATCCATCGTATTTTTTAACCCTCACTTTTCACAGCTAACTGGCTACAGCACCAGCGAACTAAGTTCCATGGAATTTATTGACTTGGTTCATCCTAAGGATAAAAAGCTTATTAAGCTTCTTTTCAGCAACAATTTCCGAGAAATAAGCATAAAAAAATCACATTCCTTTACCTACAGAATTACCCACAAGAACGGTGAAATGCGCTGGCTTAAGTCAAATGTTTCCATTATTAGCTGGGAAGGTAACCCTGCATTGCTGGATAATTGTTTCGACATTACTCAGCAAAAACAGTTTGAGGATAATCTAATTAAGGAAGAAAAGAACTTTAGGCATTTGGTAAATGCGTTTGAGGATATGACCTTCATTATCAGCAAGCGCGACACCATTGTTCAGGCAAATAGAAGTGCCTTCGAACGGCTTGGCTACTCCGAGCAGGAACTCATTCTTAAAAGTTTTTCGGGGTTACATCCACAGGAGGAACAGGATGATATAAAAAACATGCTGCTTAAAGCACAAATGGGCAACCGAGTTCTATACAACGGACAAATTATTGCAAAAAACGGAAAACCAATTCCTATTGAAACTAGACTCTTCTTTGGAAACTGGAGCCAAAAAGAAATTGTATTCGCAATTTGTCAGGATATCTCCTTAAGGCTAGAATCGGAACGAATAATTAGGCTATCTGAGGAAAAGTTCAGCAAAGCATTTGAGAACAATGCTGTAATGATGACCATTAGCACAATTGAAGAAGGAAAATATATTGATGTAAACGATACTTTTTTAAAAGTTATTGGCCTTAAACGCAACGATGTAATTGGAAAAACTACAAAAGAACTTGGAATTTTCCCTGCAATAGAACAGCGCGAAAGGCTAATTAAAATGGTTTTGAACCATGGAAAGTCGCAGAATTTGGAAACCACAATGGTTAACGCCAAAGGGCAAACATTAATTTGTCAGTTTTCTGCCGAAATAATTGATATCCAAGCCACACCATGCCTGCTAGTAGTTATGGTTGACATTACCCTCCGTAAGCAAACTGAACAAAAAATAATTCAAAGCGAACAACGATTCCGTCAGCTGGCCGAGCTGCTCCCCGAAATGGCCTTTGAAGCAAATTCAAGAGGAAGAATAACCTTTGCAAACAACTACCTTCTTTCATTTTTTGGCATTCTGCCAAAGAAGCTAAAAAAAGGCATTTACATAAAAAACTTGTTTTCCGAAAGTAGCAAACCAACCATAGTTAAGTATATAAAAGAGAGCAAGAAAAATCCTGAACTCCCCAGTATTGAACTTATTGCTAGAAAAGACAATGGAAACGATTTCCCTGCTCTTACCCATATAATTGCAGTACTTGAAAATGGAGCTGTTAGCCGTTACATGGGAATAATGGTTGACATATCGGTACGAAAACAACAGGAACTTGAACTGATAAGGGCAAAAAAGTTAGCAGAAGAAGCTTCCAACGCAAAGGAAAAGTTCTTGTCAACCATGAGCCATGAAATTCGAACTCCCATGAATGGCATTATTGGAATTACAAATATTTTGCTAGAAGAAGACCCAAAAAAATTGCAATTACCGAATCTTCATGCCCTTAAGTACTCTGCAGAAAACCTTATGGCTCTGTTGAACGACATACTCGATTT
>CAZLXF010000157.1:0-1310 GCA_964563065.1 uncultured Rikenellaceae bacterium
ACCGATTACTGACCACCGATCACCGACTACTGAACTACACCAAATTCCTCGGTTCGCCATTCAGCCAAGCCCTAATATTATCAAACACAATTTTGCTCCGTAGAGCAATGGCTTCGTGTGTGGCAAAGCCAATGTGGGGAAGAAGTAGCGTGTTTTGTGCCGAAAGTAGCGGATGATCGTTTTCGAGCGGAGGCTCACTTTCGTAGATGTCAATTGCCGCACCGGCAATAATATTTTGGTTCAGCGCATCGGCAAGCGCTGCATTATTTACAATTTTTCCTCGGGCAGTGTTGATTAGAAATGCGCTGGGTTTCATCATTTCCAGCTCACGAATTCCAATTAAATTTTGAGTTTGTGGATTTAACGGTAAATGCAACGATAAAATATCGGATTGCTTAATAACCTCGTCGAATTCCATAAATTCAATCCCTTCAATTTGCTTCCTTGTTCGCGACCAAGCAATTACTCTGCAACCAAATGCTTTGGCAAGTTTGGTAACTTTTTGTCCTATTGCTCCGAATCCTAAAATACCAAACGTTTTTCCGTTTAGCTCAGCGCCAAGAAATCCGTTTCTTCCGCCCAAACTTCGTGTAACAGCATCGGCCGGAGTAACTTTGCGGAGCAAATCAATGGCCATTCCAATAGTGAGTTCAGCAACTGCTTGCGTGCTGTATCCGGCAGCGTTTGAAATTTGAATGTTTTTCAACTTGCAAGTTTCCTGCGCTATATGGTCAACTCCAGTGAAAGCAACGGCTATATATTTCAGCGAAGCTGAATTTTCGATAACATTTGATGAAACAGGGAAGTTGCTAACTACAAGTATGGTTGCGTCTTTTGCTCTTTCTCGGATTTCATCTTGGCTAGTGGGAACGGTATCAAAAAAAACAACCTCGTGGTTTAGGGTTTGCATTTCGTTTTTGAATTCTCCCTTTTCGCTGTCGCTTAATCCTATTGGTTCTGCAAAAACTATTTTCATGAGTATTAAACTAATTCTATTTTACAAGTTTGAATATTAGCTCTTTCATACTGTTAAACTCTTTTTCGTTGAAAAGTCGGGTTAGGCAAACAATTTTCCCATTCTGGTCAACAATAACGTTGCGGGTAATTCCAGAGCCCTTCTTTGCGTACAACGCAAAAATTTCTCCACCGGGGTCAAGCGCCATGGGGTAGGTGATTCCAACTTTTTTTGTGTAATCTAAAACAATATCCAGCGGTTCGTCCCTGTCGATTCCAACCAGAACGAATTCTTTATCTTTTAGCGGTTGCCAAATTTCATTTTCAATGTGTGGCATTTCCTTTCGGCAAACTCC
>CAZLXF010000157.1:1410-7509 GCA_964563065.1 uncultured Rikenellaceae bacterium
GGTCGGCATTCTCAGCTTCGTTAATAAGCTCTCGATACTCTTTTACCATTTCCATTAAAACTTCGGCTTTAGTTTTACCTTCAACTTCTTGGTAAATAAAACCTAATACCGCTTCAGACCTATTGTTTGCAGATAAAGCGTACGTTACATCATTCTTTACGTTTTGAGATTGAGTTAAAATATCGGACTTTATTGTTTCAATAAAATCGAAAATCTCATTCGACTTTCTACTTATTTCATTGTTAGTATCGTACGTACTAATAATTTCCTTCGAAATATTTATTGAACTCTCGTTATGGTATGTGTTAAGCAGAAAATTATCGAGCACATTAGAAGTTACATTTAACGCTAGTAATACGCTAAAAACTGCAAGGAATGTTAAGCCAAACATTACTCCTAAAAAGTTGAAAATTGATCCAGAGTTAGGTTTCCGTGTATGGTAAAGGAAAACGGGCAGAAACAGAACGAAAGGTAACGGAATGCCTATTATTAGAAGTATTCCAGCACCAGGCCAATGCTGTATTTTAAAAAGTGATCCAATTAAGCAAACAGTAAACACAATGTACGAAACAATGTATAGCCACTTGCCACCTTTTTCCGTTTGATTCCTATATACATTTGCCAATGCAGTTGGAAGAAAGCCAAAGCTGTATATAAAAATGGAAACTGTAAGTATTATTGATGCTCCAGGCCAGTGCATAACTTTAAATAGCGCTCCGAATAGCAGCAGAATTGCGCTAATTAATCCAAGATAATATATCAATTTTTTCATGATTGTATGTTTTTTGTTTTACTTGTTTTGGTTAATCATTTCGGTTTTCACCAGAATTTCGGCCTTAATAACCCTTCCTTGAATTTTGGTAAGAACCGCAAGGCTATTTAACACCGAACAATTAGCAAAGTTTAGTTCTTCCCAGGTTAAACTCTTTCCTTCAACTTCAACGTTTGAAGTGTTAAGTAGCTGGTTTATTGCTCCCTCAAGTTCAGGCTTTGAAAAATTAGTTTTCAATGCTAGCTCGTTTAGCTCCTCAATATTTTTCTTTAGAGTAAATGCAAACCCGTTACAGTTTTCGCCAAACATGGTTTTCGAAACTATCCCAAATTGGCTTTTGTTCTTAATATTGGAAACATTCGAAAGTAAACTTTCGGCTGTTTGCTTATCAACATCATCGGCTGTCATTACAATAAAAACCTTAATGCTTTCAATTAAATTAAAAGTTTTTGATGATGCTTCATGCAACAGGGTCAAATCTTTCTCTGTTTTTGCAGTAATACTATCGGGTAGGTTCGAAATTTTTCCATCGATAATACTATTTCGGTACTCTAAATACTCAACAATTTCACTTGAGTTTTCAACCTCCCTTTCAGAAATTGCTAAAACATTCTTCGACACGTTAAGTGCAAGAAGAATGTTGAAAAGGATAAAAAACATTGAACCTGTAATTATAAAAATATACTCGCCCGTAATTTTCCCAGCTTTTTTGAATTTGGCGTATGTATATAAAGGGAGGAAGATGGTAATAAGAATTATTGAGCCAACCACCAACATAATGGCTGCTCCAGGCCAGTGAAAAAGTTTAAACATGATTGAGAGTTCAAAAATAATAAGCCCAATTACACCGAACGACATGGCAACTTTTTCGCGGGTGGTTAATAATTCTTTTCTTTTCACAAATAAGAATACTGGTAAGAAAACGAATAGTATAAAAACCCAGCCAATCATTAGCATAATCCCGGCGCCCGGCCAGTGCATTACCTTAAATAGAACTCCAAGCATAAAAAGAATTCCACCTAAAAAAATTGAAAGGTGAAGAAGTTTCGATAAGCCAAACTTCGATTCCTTGTAGGTTGTGTAAATTGCCGAAGGAAAAAATACGAAGCACAGCATAAAGAAACCTAGAACAAGAACCACGCTGGCTCCAGGCCAGTGAAATAGTTTCATAACGGTTGCGAATCCTAGCATTGCCAGCGATACGTTTCCCATAATTTTCATTGTCATTTTCATAATCCTGTAGTTTTTATCGATTAGGTACTGAGTGTTTTCCTGTATTTTCTGCAAAACAGAAATTCCTGTTTCGCGCTTCACTTTTTCGTAGGCTTCCTCAAACGATTTTCCTTCCCACATTTGCAGTTCCACCTCACTGCAAATGTGATCCACTAATTCATCGGCCAGATGCGAGAGAGTAATTTGCGCCTGCTTAACGTCGGTTACAATTTTTTTAACCTGGTTCTTATCGAGCGTGTACATACTGCAAACCTAAATTTGGTTTAAGAAGCGTTTTAATAGTATTTACGAACTCTTCGAGTTCGGCAATTCTCTCCTTGGCAGTATCAATTCCCGATTCGGTGAGCGAGTAGTAAATGCGGTTTCGGTTATTTATAACTTCCGATTCGGTTTGAACAACTCCTTCCTGCTCAAGCTTGTGGAGAATAGGGTAGAGCGCACCAAACGTGAGTTCTATCTTTCCAGCAGTAAGCTCTTTTACCCTTTGGGTAATTTCGTAACCATACATCCTTTCATTTTCTGAAAGAAGTTTCAGTATAATCGGATTTATGGTACCTTTTATTAAACTGTTCTGTATCATTTCGATATGTTTTAGGTAATGGATTACTAAATATATTAACAATGCAAATATATATAAGAATATTATATATATCAATTATTTTTATAGTTTTTTTTAAAAAAATATAGTTTATTTCCACCCGGTTATAAAATTGCAATCCTTTCCTATTCATTTTCTGAATAGTAGTACTTTTGAATGGAAGAAAACTGAAATGATAAAATAAAAAGGAAGTTCCCGAAGTTTATGGAGTATAACTTTTTTTGATTGATTTTGCATTTAAGCAAAAAGGAAATCGATTAATTGGCTTTAAACTATCGGTTTAATTTGTATTCAAATAAAAATAAAAATGAAAAAAGGGGGAAGACTATGCAAGTCGACATAAAAGCCAAACCGCAAGTGCTAACGTTCAATAGTCTTTCACGATTTAACGATAGAATAACACACTTTATATCCACACGAAATGGTGGAGTTAGCATAAATGAGTATTCTTCACTTAATCTTGGGTTGAATCAAGCCGATATCCCGTCTAATGTTTTCCAAAACAGGGAAATTTTAGCAAGAACTGTAGGGGTTGACCTAAATTCTTTTGTATTTGCTCGCCAGGTTCATGGTACAAAAGTGGTTAGGGTTTTTGAGTCCGACAGGGGACGTGGACTCTTTTCGCGTGCAACAGCATTCCCTTTCACCGATGGCATGGTTACAAACTCAAAAAATGTTTGTCTGGTTTCACAGGCGGCAGATTGTGTCCCAATCCTTTTTTTCGATCCCGAAAAAAATGCAGTTGGTGTTGCACATGCAGGTTGGAAGGGAACCGTTTTAAAAATTTCCCAGTTTGTTATTAATGCCTTTAAGCAGGAGTTCGATACCAATCCGAAAGACTTAATAGTAGGAATTGGTCCTTCTGCAGGTCCTTGTTGCTACGAAATTGGGAAAGAAGTAGCTGATGAAGTTAGTCTTGCTTTTGGTGAGAATAGTAATGTTTTACAACCAATTGATATACGCGATAAATTTATTTTTGATTTGTGGGAAGCAAATCGAATTACACTGTTAACCAATGGTGTAAAAGATGAAAACATAGAAATTTCACAACGTTGTACCCTTTGTGAAAATCACGATTTTTTCTCTGCACGAAAAGGTGATAAGGGGCGATTTGCTGCCGGAATTATGCTATTATAAATCAATTTACTATTTTGCAGTGCTTTTTTTGAATTTAGGAATTGTAGGAGTACAAGTTGTTTTTATAAACAAAACATTCTTCTACTTTTCTCTTTTATAGTGCATTATAATAATTAATATTTATTTCTCATGTCAGAATCAGTTGAAAAAATAGTTGGACTACCAGAGAACGCATACTCTGAATTGGCTCCCGGCGAGGAGTACCAACCGGTTATGTCGCCATTGCGGATTGTACCCGAAGTTAACTTTTGGTCAGTTTCGTTAGGTTTGCTTATGGCAATCATCTTTTCGGCTGCTGCCGCATATCTGGGGTTAAAAATTGGCCAGGTTTTCGAGGCAGCAATTCCCATTGCAATTATTGCCGTTGGTCTTTCTGCTGCTACCAGACGAAAAAATGCGCTGGGCGAAAATGTTATCATTCAATCAATTGGTGCAAGTTCGGGTGTAATTGTTGCGGGTGCAATATTCACACTTCCTGCACTTTACATACTAAACCTCGAAGCGCAATTCTATCAGGTTTTCCTTTCATCATTGCTTGGTGGTGTTTTGGGTATTCTTTTCTTAATACCATTCCGCAAGTATTTTGTTGCCGACATGCACGGCAAGTTTCCTTTTCCCGAGGCAACCGCAACAACCGAGGTTCTTATTAGTGGCGAAAAGGGCGGTGAATCGGCTCGCCTTTTACTCGTTGCTGGTTTAATTGGCGGAGTTTACGATTTTATTATTGCAACTTTCGGTTGGTGGAGCGAAGTTTTCACAACTCGGGTAATTCCTTACGGCGAGCAGCTGGCAGATAAAGCAAAGCTTGTTTTCAAGCTAAACGTTGGTGCTGCGGTTATGGGACTAGGTTACATTATTGGGTTGAAATATGCCGCAATAATTACTGCCGGCTCAATGGTTGGTTGGTTTGTAATAATCCCTATAATTAACTACTTCGCACCAGGAATGACAATTCCCGTTGGTTCAAATGCCGTAAGCATTATTGGCGCCATGAGCGCCGAGGAACTTTTCTCATTTTACGTTCGCCCCATTGGAATTGGTGGAATTGCCATGGCTGGAGTTATTGGAATAATTCGTTCAAGCTCCATAATTAAAAAGGCGTTTGGTTTAGCAATTACCGAAACCTTTAGCAGGAAAAGTTCTGCATCAAAGGAAGAACTTCGTACTCGTAGAGACCTTCCAATGGCTGTTATTGGTGGTGGAATTATTCTTACTGCAATTCTTATTTTCGTTTTCTTTCAGTTTGGTGTGGTTCATAATTTAACGCATGCACTTATTGGGTTGGCAATTGTTATGGTAATTGCTTTCCTTTTTACAACTGTTGCTGCCAACGCAATTGCTATTGTTGGAACCAACCCTGTTTCTGGAATGACCTTAATGACCCTAATTATTTCTTCGCTAATTCTTGCATCGGTTGGGCTTACTGGAACAACCGGAATGGTTGCCGCTTTGGTAATTGGCGGCGTGGTTTGTACCGCTCTTTCTATGGCTGGCGGTTTTATTACCGATTTAAAAATTGGTTACTGGCTTGGTTCTTCGCCATACAAGCAGCAGCGTTGGAAATTCCTTGGAACGCTTGTTTCTGCTGCAACGGTTGGTGGCGTAATAATTATTTTAAATAAAACCTACGGTTTTACTGGCGAGGGTGCTCTTGTTGCTCCACAAGCAAATGCCATGGCTGCCGTAATTGAACCAATGATGAGCGGCAAACCTGCTCCATGGTTGCTCTACGGAGCTGGCGCATTCCTGTCGTTAATTCTTACTATGATTGGAGTTCCTGCGCTTGCGTTTGCTCTTGGAATGTTCATTCCTTTGCAGCTTAACACTCCATTGTTAGTTGGCGGAATTATTGCTCACATCGTTTCGAACAGAAGTAAAAATTCTTTGCTTAACAAAGCACGTAGGGAACGCGGAACACTCATTGCATCTGGTTTTATTGCAGGTGGTGCGCTTATGGGAGTTATAAGTGCAGTCCTCAAATTCTTCGATATTAACTACGTAAACAAAGAGTGGTTCGAATCGAATTCAGCAGAAATTATAGCAATTGTTATGTTTGCAATTCTTTGTGGCTATATGATTTGGGAATCGTTACGAGCAAAACCCGAAGAGGAGTAGGTTCACATTTTTTTAAAACTTTTTTTAAAATTTGAAGTAATGATAAATTCAAAATTATTGGTAGATAGATTTTTACGCTACGTAAAAATCGATACCCAAAGCGACGATACGGTAACCGATAAATTTCCTAGCACCGAAAAACAGCTAGTTCTCTCACACATGTTGGTTGAAGAGCTTAAGGAGTTGGGGCTAAAAGATGTTACCATAGATGAGTTTGGCTACGTTATGGCTACGGTTCCTGCCA
>CAZLXF010000158.1:0-7462 GCA_964563065.1 uncultured Rikenellaceae bacterium
TCAGTTGTTTCGAGCACCAGCTCGCCCGACTCGCGAACATCCACAACACGAGCAGTAAACTTTTTGCCTTTTGCCTTGTAGTTGTAGTAATCGTTCTTATGGTAAAGCGACTGAAAGTAATCTTTCGATAAGGTTTCCCATTCACCATCAATTAGTTGTTGGTACCTTTTGTTTAACGAATCAATAAATAACTTCAAAAGTTCGTTCACATTATAGTTTTCACCTGTAACCCTCCGAAGCGATGTTGGGTTTGGAAGTTCATCGGTAAAGTTCAACTGGTTTACATTTACTCCGATTCCAATTATGCACGAATCCATAAAATCTGAGCTGAAGCTATTCTCAATTAGGATTCCTCCAACCTTGCAGTTTTGAATGTATATATCGTTGGGCCACTTAATTGAAACATTTGGAACAAGTGAACTTATAACATCGAAAACACCCATCGATGCAACCTTTGAAATTAGAAACTGCTTTTGAACCTCAAGAAATTTAGGAAAAATAAGTATGCTAAAGGTTAAGTTCTCACCAGCGTTGCTCTCCCAGGAGTTTCCACGCTGGCCTCTGCCTTCCGATTGAAATTTTGCTGCAACAACTAACCCATCCTTACTAAAATTTCGGGTTAATCCTCCCAAATAAAGGTTGGTTGAATTTACCTTTTCGAGCCACTCAATTTCTTTCCCTATGTTTGCTACATGCATACAAAAATATTTTGCGCAAAAGTACTTATTTCTTAAATTATAAATTCATTTGTGTTATTAAGCACATTGGGCAGTTCCAATTTATTTCAAAGCAAAAAAAACTCTTTTTATTAAACCAAAATAATTATAACTTTGCCAGTTAAATATTAAACAGCATTAATGGGAAAAAAGAAAACAGAAAACTCCGAATTGCTTACCACTTGCATTATTGATGCAATAGAGGAGAAAAAAGGACAAGATATTGTAAGCCTTGAACTAGGTAGCCTACCAAACGCCATTTGCAGTCATTTCATAATTTGTCATGCCGAGTCAACCACGCAGGTTGAAGCCATTGCAAACAATATTGAAGACAAAACCCTTGAGGTTTTAAAAGAAAAGGTTTGGCAAAAAGGTGGTTACGAGAATAAAATTTGGATTATTCTCGACTACGTTGATGTGGTAGTGCACGTTTTTCAAACCGAGTGGCGACAATTTTACAAGCTTGAACAGCTTTGGGCCGATGCAAAAACAACGTACCATACAGCTAAAGAAGGTGAAACTGAAAAGTAAAACTGCAAAACTCGAAACATTTTCATTACTCTATCGTTTCTAATGAGTTAATCTACACACAAAAAGTCTATGTCGGAGAAAGAAAAAAAAACAGATAATAAAAAACCCAAGGACGAGAAAAAAACTAACGATCCATTTGCTCCAGTTACTGGTAAAGGGAACAAGTTCAATAATCCTAAGTTTAACATCTACTGGGTTTACATCCTAATAATTGCAGCCATTCTGGGACTGCAATTCTTTTACACCGGGAGCAAACCCCTCGAAACCAACTGGCACGAGGTAAGGTACCAAATGCTTGACAATGGAGACGTTGACAAACTTCTGGTTGTAAGGAATGAAGGTAAAGTTGAAGTTTTTATCAAGGAAAAGGAGTTAGAGAAGTATGCCGATAGGTTTGGTGGAATGAAATCAGTGCCACCAGCTGGTCCTCATTTCTTCTTTACAATCGGATCCATTGAAACATTCGAGCGTCAGCTCGATGAGGCTCAGGAGAGTGCCGATCCATCGGAGCGAATTTACCCCGAGTACGTTGAACGACCCAACTACATTGGCGATATAATAACCTGGATACTTCCGATACTAATATTGGTAGGTGTTTGGTTATTCATTTTCCGAAGGATGAGCAAAGGAGCCGGTGGCCCAGGAGGTAATATCTTTTCCGTAGGAAAATCGAAAGCACAACTTTTTGACAAAGAATCGACCATAAAGATTGATTTTAAGGATGTTGCTGGTCTCGAAGAAGCCAAGGTTGAAATAATGGAGATTGTGGATTTCCTTAAAAATCCCAAAAAGTACACCGACCTTGGAGGAAAAATTCCTAAAGGAGTGCTGCTGGTTGGCCCTCCGGGCACAGGAAAAACCCTGCTTGCAAAAGCAGTTGCTGGCGAAGCCAACGTTCCATTCTTCAGCATGTCGGGTTCCGATTTTGTGGAAATGTTTGTGGGTGTTGGAGCATCACGCGTTCGCGATTTATTTAAGCAGGCCAAGGACAAGGCTCCATGTATCGTTTTTATTGATGAGATTGACGCCATTGGACGTGCACGCGGCAAAAATGCGAACTTTACATCGAACGATGAGCGCGAGAATACGTTAAACCAGCTCCTAACCGAAATGGACGGATTTGGCTCGAATCAGGGCGTAATTATTCTTGCCGCCACCAACCGTGCCGACATTCTTGATAGGGCCTTAATGCGCGCCGGACGATTCGACCGTCAGATTCACGTTGAACTTCCCGACCTGAAGGAACGTCTCGAAATTTTCAAGGTTCATCTCAAGCCCCTAAAACTCGATATGGACTTCGACATTTCATTCCTTGCAAAGCAAACACCCGGCTTTTCAGGAGCCGACATAGCCAACGTTTGTAACGAGGCTGCGCTAATTGCTGCTCGCAAAGCAAAAGCAAGGGTTGAAAAACAAGATTTTCTCGATGCAATTGACCGCATAATTGGCGGACTTGAGAAGAAAAATAAGATAATTTCGCTCGACGAGAAGCGTACAATCGCTTTTCACGAAGCTGGCCATGCAACAGTTAGCTGGCTGCTTGAGCATGCAAATCCGTTGCTAAAAGTAACCATAATTCCACGAGGGAAAGCGCTTGGAGCCGCATGGTATCTTCCAGAGGAACGCCAACTCACTACAACCGAGCAGCTTCTGCACGAAATGAGTGCCGCTCTTGGCGGCAGAGCTTCCGAAGAGTTAACCTTCGGGAAAATTTCAACCGGCGCTCTTAACGATCTCGAGAAAGTTACCAAACAAGCTTACGCCATGATTGCCTACTTTGGCATGGGAAAAGCAATTAGCAACATTAGCTTTTACGATTCCTCGGGTCAAAGTGAGTATGCATTCTCAAAACCCTACAGTGAAAAAACAGCCGAACTTATCGATAAGGAAGTAAAAGAAATGATCGATAAAGCATACGTTCGCGCCAAGGAAGTTTTAACCGAACATAAGGAGGGATTAGGTCGTTTAGCTCAACTTCTGCTTGACCGTGAGGTAATTTTCAGCGAAGATTTGGAAGAAATTTTCGGTCCAAGAAAATCGCATACACGAACGGAGGAGGTTGTTGCCAACATGGGAAACGGGAATAACAAAGGTAAAGAAGTTGAAATAAAGGAGGATAAGATAGATAGCAAGGAGGATAACAATAATAACGAACCAAAATAAACGAATAATGAGCGATAAGAAATGGGTTCATATTTTTTCTACTGATGTTCCTTACCAAGCAGAAATAATAAAGCAAATGCTTGAAAGTAATGGAATAGAAGTAGTTGTTATGGATAAACAAGACTCCTCCTACCCTATGATTGGAGAAGCCGATATACTTGTTTCGGAAGAATTTGAAGCGAAAGCCCGTAAATTAATTGAAGAATTTGAAAGTTGAGCACATTCCTTAAAAGAACCATAAGTGGAACCTTATTCGTAATAATAATTATAGGTTCAATTCTGCTTGGCCGATATAGCTTCCTGTTGGTTTTCATTACCCTCATGCTATTCAGCCTTTACGAATTTTACAAAATTTGCCTTCAAAGCAGAGTTCGTCCTCAGATTTTATACGGAATTCTTCTGGGTGCATTAATTTTTGCCACAAACTACTTCTTTGCCATTGGCAAAATTGGACCATTCATTTTTCTTGGGCTCATTCCCCTTTTGCTAAGTATTTTTATTATTGAACTTTACAGAAACCAGAACAAACCATTGCACAACATCGCTTTCACGTTGCTTGGTTTGCTGTATGTTGCTCTTCCCTTTTCGCTGTTAAACTACATTGTGCTAAGCTACTCGTCGTACAGAATTGGCTACCAGTCGCACCTGCTAATTGGTTTTTTTGCCCTTGCCTGGGCAAACGATTCTGGAGCATACGCCTTTGGCGTAAGTATTGGCAAGAACAAACTTTTCCCAAAAATTTCGCCAAAGAAATCGTGGGAAGGTTTAATAGGAGGTTTCTTTACAACCGCGCTAGTTGCCTGGCTAATTTCAATGGTTTTCCCCGAGGTTTCACTTTTCCACTGGTTTGTTATTGCCTTTATTACAGCGGTGATGAGTGTTTTTGGCGATTTGGTGGAATCCATGTTTAAACGGAGCATTGGCACCAAGGATTCGGGAAAATTTCTTCCCGGGCATGGTGGCGTTCTCGATAGGTTCGACGGGATACTTTTTGCAGCCCCAGTTGTATTTGTTTACCTCGAAATGATGATGCTAATTTAACCTACTTAATAAATGAAAATTCATAAGGAAGGATTTAGAATACTTACAATTGCTGTTGTACTTTTCCTTGTTCTGATAGCAACGGTTTATATTCTTTTAGGATTATTCTTATCATTGGGTTTACTCGCTATTCTGTTGCCCTTTTCAGCGTTCCTATTCCGATTTTTTAGAGTTCCAACGCGTTCATTCACAGCAAAAGATGATAAGATAATTTCCCCAGCCGATGGAGAAATTGTTGCCATAGAGGAAGTTGAAGAGGATGAGTTTTTAAAAACTCGTTGCATACAAGTTTCAGTTTTCATGTCGGTTTGGGATGTACATATAAACTGGCACCCAGTGGGTGGTAGAATTATTTATTCCAAATACCATCCTGGTAAATACCTAGTTGCGTGGAACCCAAAATCCTCAACGCTTAACGAACGTACCTCCGTAGCCATTGAACGACCCGATGGGGTTAAAATTCTTTACCGTCAAATTGCAGGTTTTTTGGCACGTCGTATAATATGCAATGCAGTTGAAAATGAAACTGTACAGCAAGGACAAGAGGTTGGCTTTATTAAGTTTGGTTCTAGGGTTGATGTTTTTTTACCGTTAGATGCGCTAGTTAGAGTAAAACTTGGCGATAAGGTAACCGGAACCCAAACGATTCTTGCCGATTTGCCCATGGCAAAAACTGAAGCCTAACGTTCCTAAACAAAAAACAGGACTACGCCAGCAATGGCAATTATTGCTCCAATTAACTCCTTGGGGTTAAACTTTTCTTTTAAAATAAGAATTGAAGGAGGAATTATAAGAACCGGAACTATTGACATAATTGCCGATGCAACTCCAGTGGTTGTGAACTTTACCGCCCAAAGCGAGAACGATACTCCCAGGAATGGTCCAAAAAAAGCGCCAACGGAAAGTCTACCCATAGCCTTCCTATTCTTAACCGCTTTACCTAACGATTTCCAACGGTTAAGCACAAGGAAAAGCCCTGCAAAGCCAACAACACCAGTAATAACTCGTATTTGTACTGCAGCAAAAACATCGTAATCGGCCATTCCAAATTTACTTAGCACCAAACCTCCACCCTGTCCTACAGCACCACCAAACGCTAACAGAATACCAGATATTGGGTACGAAAATCGTACCTTTTTCCTGTTCCCTTTTGTAACAACAACAACTCCGTCAAGTAGCTCAGGCTCATCAATTTCTCGTTTTAAAACAACTATCGCAATTCCTGCAAAAGTAACAACCATTGCTCCCAGCTGCTGAAGCGTAAGCTGCTCACCTAAAACAAACCAACCAATAATTGCTGCAATTGGCGGAGCCAAAGCCATAATTAGCATGGATATTCGAGCACCAACAACTACGTATGCCCTAAAGAGGAATAGATCGCCCAGCACGAAACCAACCAAACCTGATAGCGAAAGCCAAATCCAGTTATGAGGAGCCGCATCGGTAGGAAAAAACATTCCGCGAACTATCCACGAGTATATTCCAAGAAGAATGAATGCCACCACTAGCCTGATTAGGTTTACCGAAAGAGATCCAACCTTTTTGCTAGCCGACTCGAAAGCTAAAGCTGTTATGGTCCAAAAGAATGCAGTGAGAAGCGCTGCAAATTCGCCCTGACGGGCGATAAGAAAATCGTGTATCATTAATATTTTTTTACATTCAAGTTTGCTTTTGATAACAATGCAAAACAATGGTTTAAACTGGATGAGAATGATTTGATAAATGTTTCTTTGATTTGTCCCAAATTTAAATTAGGTTTGATAAAACTTTTTGACACTGAAAGTAAACTCTAATATCTTTTTATAAAGGTTATTAACGTATTATGAATCAACTTGCGCGATATATAATACTAGCTACAACTTTTGCAATTGTACTGTTTCTTCTCTGGTACTTCAGCAACATTGTTGCCTACATACTTATCTCGGCAGTTCTGTCGCTTGTAGGTAAACCAATAGTTGATTTAATTACAAAAATTAAGATAAAAAATTGGCAACCGCCAAAAATACTGGGTGCAGCCATTGCTTTAATTACCCTGTGGGCAATATTCATACTTTTCTTTCGTGTAATGATTCCGCTAGTAATTAGCCAGGTGAACCAGCTAAGCACAGTGAATGTTCCTAGCATGATTTCCAACTTTAACGAACCAATTAATCAGTTCGATGGTTTTATACGTGAGTACTTGCCAGCCAGCGCTGGCGAATTTTCGCTTCAGGATTTTTTGGTTGAAAATGTGTCGAGTGTTTTTCACGTGGGAATGCTTTCTAATTTCTTTAGTTCAACCGCAAGTTTATTGGGAAACCTTATAATTGCTGCATTCTCAGTTACATTCATCACTTTCTTCTTTCTAAGAGATGAGAGTCTATTTTTCGATGGCATTGCCATACTTTTCCCAGCAAAGCTGGAGCAAAACCTTCGCCATGCGTTAGTTAGCGTAAATAATTTACTGAGACGATATTTTGTTGGAATTTTTATCCAGAGCATTCTAATAATGACACTTGACACCATAGGGTTAACGATTGCCGGGGTAAACTTTCAAACCGCAGTGGTAATAGGTTTAATTGCCGGAATACTGAATCTTGTTCCCTATGTTGGGCCACTTGTGGGAACCATTTTTGGCGTTCTTATTGGAATTGCTACAAACCTCGACCTAAACTTTTCCACCGAAATGATTCCACTAATTATATACATGCTAATTGTTTTTGGAACCGTACAGCTAATCGACAATTTCATTTTTCAGCCACTCATATTTTCTAACAGCGTAAACGCGCATCCGCTTGAAATTTTTATTGTGCTGCTAATTGCTGGAAGCGTAGGTGGAATACTGGGGATGCTACTGGCCATACCCAGCTATACTGTTTTAAGGGTGTTTGCGAAGGAATTCTTTAATAAATTCAGGGTAGTACAGAAATTAACCCAAAAAATTTAGCGTACTTTTTATTGCAATTGCTATATTTACAACTTAAATAGGCCTGAAATGAAAAAGGGAAAATTAAATTTACTATTGGTAACAG
>CAZLXF010000159.1:0-7456 GCA_964563065.1 uncultured Rikenellaceae bacterium
AAAATAACAGTGTTATGAAAATAACAAATAAATATATATTTTTGTGCTTTCAAAGGTTAGTACTTTTGTAAGACTTTAAATTGTTTTAGGGTTCAATATTATATCAATATGAGAATAGCAGAAATTATAAGCGCCATTAACGGCAGAGTAGTTTGCGGAGAGGGAATGCTCCAGAACGAGGTTGAATTTGCCTTCGCTTCCGATTTAATGAGCGATGTACTTACGATACAGAATGATGGGATGATGCTGCTTACCGGTTTGGCGAACGTGCAGGCGGTTCGAACGGCGGAAATGTCGGATATTTCTTGCGTTGTATTTGTTCGGAACAAGAAAGCAACCCCCGAAATGATTGAGTTGGCCCTTGAAAACAATACCATTCTTATAGAGTGTCCATATTCAATGTTTAAGGCTTCTGGAATTCTTTTCCAAAGTGGATTGAAGCCAGTATTTTAAAAATAGTTATATTTCACGATGCTTTTTGAATACGAAATAGTTGGTGGCGATTTTACCAATGCTGGTCAAGCATCGAGTAATGTAAAAAAGGTGCTTAAGCAGTTGAACGTTGACCCGAAAGTAATTAAGCGCGTGGTTGTTTGCCTGTACGAGGCAGAAGTTAACGTAGTGGCTCACGCTTTTAGCGGGAAAATTTTTATTGATGTGGATACTGAAAGAATAGTAATGAGGCTTGAGGACAAAGGGCCTGGCATTCCTGATATTCCACAGGCAATGCAAATGGGCTACTCAACGGCATCATCAGAAGTGCGGGAGATGGGTTTTGGTGCAGGAATGGGATTGCCAAATATTAAGAATAATGCCGATGAGTTTAAGATTAGCAGCAAAGTAGGAGAAGGAACCGTTGTTGAAATAGTTGTTTCCCTTGATGGACAGAATAATGGAAAAACAGAGCAGTAATACTTTTCATCATGCCCTCAGAATTATAGAAGAGGTTTGTATCGGTTGCTCCCACTGCATGAGGGTGTGCCCAACCGAAGCGTTGCGTGTGCGCAACGGAAAAGCCCAGCTTTACCCTAATCGATGTATCGATTGTGGAGAGTGCTACCGCGTGTGCCCAGTGAATGCTATAATAATTGAGCAGGACGATTTCTCCCAAATATTCAATTACAAACATCGTATAGCGCTAGTACCCGCTGTTCTTATGGGACAGTTCCCCGATGATATTTCACCAAAGCAAGTACTTAGCGCATTAATTGATCTTGGTTTCACCAATGTGTTTGAAGTGGAATCGTCGGCTATGCTTCTTGCTGAAGAAATAAATCGCTACGTAAAGTCGGAAGAAAACCAAAAACCAGTAATCTCCTCGTTTTGTCCGGCTATTGTTCGATTGATTCAGGTTAAATTCCCTGCGCTGGTCGATAATATTATGCTTTTAAAGCCACCGCTCGACTTATCGGCAATCTACTATAAAAAGATGCTTACTGACCAGGGAATTCTCGATTCCGATATTGGGATCTTTTACATTACTCCTTGCGCAGCAAAAATTGCAGCAATAAAAAGTCCGGTTGGAGAGGATTACTCCGAAGTTGATGGGGTAATTAATATGAATGTAATTTACAATAAGGTTCTTACGGCAATAAAGCAAAAGACGGTTAGCAAAACTCCCGATAAAGATAGTGTTGAACTCGACTCCAGAAGTGTGCTTTGGGCTCTTACCAACGGCGAAGCTAGCAATGTAAATGGACGATGCCTGGCCATTGATAATTTGGATAATGTAATAGAATTTCTTGAGAAGCTGGAGAATGAAGAGATTACTGATGTCGATTTTATCGAGATTAGAGCGTGTGACGAAGGTTGTGCCGGTGGCGTGTTAACCTCTGGCAATCGGTTTCTTGCAGTGGAGCGACTAAAGAAGCGTTCCGAGAAAATTAATTTTGCCAACAGTAAGCCAATTAGCTCTCCTGAGTTAATTCCTTCAACATACCGCGAATTTCTTCTGGGGAACAGTGCTCTTCATCCGGTGAAACCTCGAAGCATGCTAAAACTCGACGAGGATATGGCTCGCGCCATGAAGAAAATGGAGCGTGCTCAGCGAATAATGTGTTTCCTTCCCGGAATTGACTGTGGAGCATGCGGAGCTCCTACGTGTCAAGCGTTGGCTGAGGATATTGTAAAGGGTGAAGCAGCCATGTCGCACTGCATTTTTCTGCAAAAAACTATGGAGCAAACCCGAAAACTTCACCCCGACCATTCTCTCAGAATTATGGAGAAAATTTGGGGGAAGGATAGGTTCGATAAGAATTGTAATAAGGTTAAAGGGATAAAGGATAAAGGTTAAAGGCTTGCACTGAGCTTGCCGAAGTGTTAAAGGGACAAGGATAAAGGATAAAGGATAAAGGGTTATTTAGAATGTAAAACGCCCAAAGCCCAACGCCCAACCTAGAACATAGGACATAGAACATCAAGCCCTGAGTTATTAATTTCTGTTGTGTCTGTATGACTAATGTGGTGAAAAATAAATATAATTACCAATCAATCAATTAATTAATCATGCAAGTAAAAGATGTTGTAGCATCATTGAATCTGAAAGTTTACAGCGGAGAAGCCGGCCTTACCAACCAGGTTGAAGGGGGTTACGTTTCCGATTTGTTAAGTGATGTGATGGGCCACGCCGATGCTGGAAGCGTTTGGATTACGCTTCAAAATCATAAAAACGTGATGGCCATTGCTTCGCTCAAGGAAATTGCGGCGGTAATTCTTGTGAAAGGAATTGAGCCCGAGGCTGATACTGCAGCGCAAAGTAATCAGGAGGGAATTCCAATCCTGGTGGCTTCTGAGGGAACTTTCGAGGTAGCCGGGAAACTTTATAAACTATTAAATGAATAGGTTTTAAAAATGTTTGCATTTAATTAAGAATTATCAATTCCACCGATTGCCATGGGCTAAAGCCCATGGATTTAAATGAAAAAGTTTATGGCTTTAGCCAAATTTTCTATTATAATGTATGTAATGAAATTTTGTATCAAAGAAAGATTTCTCACTTCGTTCGAAATGACATTGTTTGTTTGAAGTATTGGCTGAGGGTGGGGGGAAGAAGCGGGCGGTACCGCCCGCTTCTTCCCCCCACCCCAATTACCCCAAAAATAATTCTTTGTCATTTCGAACGAAGTGAGAAATCTAGAAAATTTTACAGTTTCTTAATTTCCGATTGTTCTGTAACTGTTTTTAAATGAAAACCTTCCGAGCCGACTTGCATATTCATTCCGTTCTTTCGCCCTGCGGCGATTTGGATATGAGCCCTCGCAATATTGTTGCCGAGGCAACGGCTCGTGGGTTGGATTTCATTGCCGTTACCGACCATAACAGCACGTTTCATGGCCCGCTTGTTAGAAGGCTGGCAGAGCCTTTGGGCATAAAAGTTTTTTTTGGTGCCGAGGTTACTACCCGTGAGGAAGCGCACTGCCTTTGCTTGTTCGAAACAGATTTCCAAAGGGTTGCTTTCCAGCAATTTATCGATGATAATTTGCCATTTATTAAGAATGATTCTGCACGATTTGGTTACCAAGTGGTTGTAAACGAGAATGATGAAATAATTAGGGAAGTGGAATCGATGTTACTTTCGGCATTGCGAGTTGGAGTAAACGATATTCAGGAAGAGGTGCATCGTTTGGGCGGAGTGTTTATTCCAGCGCACGTTGACAGGCCCATGTACAGCCTTATTAGCCAACTTGGCTTCGTTCCACCCGATTTAAAGTTCGATGCGCTGGAGGTGTTTCGGAAAACGGATCCTGCCGAGTTTCTGAGAAGTAATAGTTACTTGGGAAATCCAACAATAATTAAAAATTCCGATGCGCACTTCCCAGGTCAAATTGGAACCACTTTTTCAGAGTATATTATGGAGGAAGTAACTTTCGCTGAATTCTCTATGGCTCTAAAAGGCATTGAAGGAAGGAGGGTTGTACAATGAAAGATTTATCGTTGCACATTCTCGATATTGCCCAGAATTCAATTGTGGCTAACGCCACTAAAATTGGAATAACGGTTAGCGAGAATGAAAAGCACAATTGCTTAACCATTGTAATTGAGGATAATGGCAGTGGAATATCACCAGAGGTTCTGGAAAAAGTAACCGACCCCTACACAACTTCACGCACTACGCGAAAGGTTGGTTTGGGGTTGCCACTACTTCATGATGCATGCAGGCAAACAGGAGGGAAACTTACCGTAGAATCAACCGTGGGAAAGGGAACAAAAGTTATGGCAGAGTTGGGATTGAGCCATATCGATAGGCAACCCATTGGCGATATTGTTGGTGTGCTGCTCTTGCTAATTTCTTCAAATCCGAAAATTGATTTTACGTACAAGCATGTTCGTAACGAAAAATTTTATATATTTAGTACTGTTGAAGTTAAGGAAATACTTGGCGAAATTCCTATAAATTCCCCAGAGGTTATAAGGATGCTACGCGATATGCTAGGGTCGAATTTAGAAGAATTATAAATAACAAACCTAGGTTATAAAACATAATTGTTTTACCTAAAATCTGTTACAATTTAAATAATTTTGCCACAAAAAAGTTACAATCCGATTGTTAATAAAATAACATAAACCAAAGAGATCCACTATGAATAAAGTAAAATCGTTGGCCGATCTTAAGAAGATGAAGGAACAACTTCAATCGAAGATTGAGCTTAGGGAAAAAGGCGAAGACCCCGATAGCCGTGTTCAAATTAAGGTGGCCATGGCAACCTGCGGAATTGCTTCGGGAGCTAAAACTGTAATGGAATTCCTAATCGATGAGTTGGAGAAACGAAGCATCGACGCTGTGGTAACACAAACCGGATGCATGGGCTACTGCTACGCCGAGCCTACCATTGAGGTGAAACTGCCCAACCAGGAACCCGTTGTTTTTGGTTATGTTGATAACCAAAAAGCAGACGAAATTATTGAGAAGTATATTAAGAACGGTGAGCTGGTTGATGGGATTATCCCAATGAACTATAACACTATCGACAATAAATAACCGATTAAGGAGGAAAATGTAATGGCAAAATACAAAACGCATCTGCTGGTTTGTGGTGGTACTGGCTGCCGTGCTTCGGAGAGCGATACCATTGTTGAGAGCCTGAAAAATGAGCTTGCTGCTCAAGGTCTCGAGAACGATGTGCAGGTGATTATGACCGGTTGCTTCGGTTTCTGCGAGAAAGGACCCATTGTGAAGGTTCTACCCGATAATACCTTCTATACGCAGGTAAAAGGTTCCGACGCAGCCGAAATAGTTGCTGAGCACGTTGTGAAAGGTAGAAAAGTTAACAGGCTTTTATATACCGATCCCAAAAGTAATGAGCATGTTAGCGATTCGAAACACATGGGTTTCTACCAAAAACAAATTCGCATTGCATTACGCAATTGTGGTGTAATTAACCCCGAGAATATTGAAGAGTACATTGCCCGAGAAGGTTACCAAGCTCTTGGCAAAGTTTTCGAGATGGGTGCACAGGTAGCCATCGAGGAGATGAAAAAATCGGGACTCCGTGGTCGTGGAGGTGGAGGATTTCCAACGGGTCTTAAGTGGGAATTCGCTTCAAAGAACAAGTCGGAACAAAAATACGTAGTATGTAATGCCGACGAGGGCGACCCCGGAGCATTTATGGATCGTTCAATTCTAGAGGGCGACCCACACTCAGTAATCGAAGCAATGACCATCAACGGTTTCTGTATAGGAGCCACAAAAGGGTTGGTTTACATTCGTGCTGAGTATCCACTTGCCATTGAGCGTTTGAAAATTGCTATCGATCAGGCTCGCGAGTATGGTTTACTGGGCAAAGATATTTTAGGCACAGGATTCGATTTCGACCTTGAACTTCGTTACGGAGCCGGAGCATTTGTGTGTGGCGAAGAAACTGCATTGATTCACTCAATGGAAGGCGATCGTGGAGAACCTACCGTTAAGCCTCCATTCCCCGCCGAAAGCGGATACCTCGGAAAGCCTACCAACGTAAATAACGTTGAAACTTTTGCCAATATTCCAGTAATATATTTAAAGGGTGCCGATTGGTTCTCATCAATTGGAACAGAGAAATCGAAAGGCACAAAAGTATTTGCCCTCGCAGGCAAAATTAATAACGTAGGCTTAATAGAGGTTCCCATGGGAATTACCCTCCGCGAAGTTATTTTCGAAATAGGCGGGGGAATTAAGAATGGGAAAAAATTTAAGGCTGTTCAAACTGGTGGTCCTTCGGGCGGTTGCTTAACAGAGAAGCATCTCGACACCCCAATCGATTACGATAACCTTATTGCTGCTGGTTCCATGATGGGATCGGGCGGTATGATTGTAATGGATGAGGACGATTGTATGGTTTCAATGGCTAAATTCTACCTCGAGTTCACTGTTGAGGAAAGCTGTGGAAAGTGTGCTCCTTGCCGTATCGGCAACAAAAGGTTGCACGAAATTCTTGAGCAGATTTGCGAAGGCAAAGGAACCATGGAGGAACTCGAAAGGCTTCGTAATCTTAGCAGCGTAATAAAGGATGCTTCGCTTTGCGGATTGGGACAAACTTCACCAAACCCTGTTCTTTCAACTCTTGATAATTTCTACGAGGAGTATCTCGAGCATATTCAGGATCACAAGTGTCGTGCTGGCCAGTGTAAGGCTCTTATGCAGTACGTTATCGATCCTGAGGCTTGCGTTGGATGTACTGCCTGTGCAAGGGTTTGTCCGGTTAACGCAATTAGCGGCGACCGTAAGCAGCCACATTTTATCGATACTTCAATTTGTATCAAGTGTGGTGCTTGTATCGAGAAATGTAAATTTGGTGCCATCAACATTCAATAATAGGGGAGTACGATAAATGGAAACAGTAAAATTAACCATAGATAATAAGGTAGTTGAGGTTCCCAAGGGAACAACAATTTACAAGGCAGCCAAGCAGTTGGGGATAGATATTCCTGTGCTTTGCTACATGGAACTCAAAGATTTGAACATTGAGAATAAGCCTGCGGGATGTCGTATTTGCGTTGTTGAGGTTGAAGGTCGTAGGAATTTAGCGCCATCATGCTCAACCGACTGCACCGAAGGTATGGTTGTGAGAACTCACACAATGCGTGTTATCAACGCGCGTCGTACCATCCTGGAACTTATCCTGAGCGATCACCCAAAGGATTGCCTAACTTGTGCAAAAAGTGGAAACTGCGAGTTGCAAGACATGGCAATTAAACTGGGAGTAAGGCATATACCAGGTGAAGAGTACGCAGAAATGAGCACTTACCGTGTTGATACATCGCCTTCAATTATTCGCGATCTCGACAAGTGTATTATGTGTCGCCGTTGCGAGATGATGTGTAATACAGTTCAAACTGTTGGCGCATTAAATGCTGTGAATCGTGGATTCCAGGCGGTAGTTGCTCCTGCATTTGAGCAGAATCTCGAAAAATCGCCTTGTACCTACTGCGGACAGTGTGTTGCAGTTTGTCCAACCGGTGCATTAACTGAGGTTGACCA
>CAZLXF010000160.1:0-7310 GCA_964563065.1 uncultured Rikenellaceae bacterium
ACTCCGGCTGCTTTCAGAAAGCTGTAGAACTGAAAAACTCCGTAGGCGTTCAGCAACCGAACGGCAGGAATATTCAACGACTGCACCAGCGCATCCTTCGCCGTTGCTACTCCTTGGTACTCGCGACTGGCATTTTTTGGCGAGAAACCCTCGAAGTAGGTTGGTAAATCGCGAATAAGGCTTTGGGGAATTATCAGCCCTTCATCAATACTAATCGCATACAGGAAGGGTTTCAGAATGGAACCGCTCGACCGTGGAGCCATCACTCCGTCAACCTGTCCATTGTTCTTCTCATCGAAGAAGTTTGGCGAACCTACGTAGGCAACAACCTCGCCTGTTTGAGTTTTTGCCACCATTATTGCCAGGTTATGAATTCCGTAGGGTTCGTAAAACTGACCGTATCTGCTGGCAATGCGGTTGCATTGTTTTTGAATGTTCAGGTCGATGGTTGTGTTGAATGTTCTTTTATTTGGATAGCTACTTTTTAGTTTTCGGGAAAGGTGCGGAGCGTGCGATTCGAACACCAGAAACTCGTCGGGAATTGGCTCCAAGGGAGCCAGCTGGTGAGTTTGCTCGGTTATGCTTCCCTTCTCGTACAACTTGTTGAGCAGTAGGTCGCGTTTTTTCCTAAGTTCCGAGGATGTTTTCTGAGGATAAATTAGTCCGGGTGCGTTGGGTAGAACCGCTAGGGTTGATGCTTCGCTCCATGTTAGCTCGTGGGCTTCCTTACCAAAAAATTTTAGCGAGGCGGTTCGGTATCCAATAACGTTTCCTCCGTACGGAGCATGGTTAAGGTAAAGTTCAAGAATTTCTTCCTTAGAGTAGTGCAGATCGATTTTGATGGCAAAGAAAATTTCCTTGATTTTATTGATGTAGGTTCGTTCTTTAGGTTTGCTCATGCGTGCAAGCTGCATGGGAATTGTGCTAGCTCCACTCACAATTTTCCCTTCCTTTATGTTTTGGTAAGCTGCACGTACTATTGCGGTTATGCTAACTCCAAAATGCTTGTAGAAATTCTCGTCTTCAAAGGTAACTACAGCAATTTTTAGTTTCTCAGGAACTTTTGAGGTGTCGGGAGGGAAGTGCCACTGTTCGTTTTTGTTAATGAAAGCATTTAGCAACGTACCGTTGCTAGCACGAACAACTGCGCTGTAGTCGTCGTTAAAAATTGGTTTTTTTGGAGGAATAGCGAAATAAAAAAAGGCAGTGGACAACAAAAGAATTGTTGTCCACTGCCATACTTTTATTCTACTTAAACGGTTCAACATAAACCTTTTTACCTTCGGTAGTTGCTTTATAATCGTTGTTGTACATGGCTTCGAGGAGCGTTCCGGGGAGCCAGAATTCACCCGCATTTACGCAGTTAATTTTTACTACGAAGTCGAGGGTTTTATTATCGCGCAGGTCGAAGAACCACATCACCCGGTCGTCGCGAATGTCGAGGTAGTTCTCCTTATTCAGGTTCCAGCTTCGGGTCCAGTCGGGCAGCATTTCGTTGTTAATTCTAATGTTCTCAATTTGCCATCCCGAAGGGATAATTTGCATTAGCGCCAGTTCGGTTACGTTGCTAATTGGGCTAGTATTTTTAGCGCTAAATTTCCCGTAAATGGTGGCGCCCTGCTTTAGCGATTGCGGATTAATAGTGTTCCCATTTGCATCGAACCAGGTAACATTCAACGACAGGTTTTTCTCAAAGGTTTTGCTCTCATCCTTCATTGGAACTCCGTTGTACGACAAGGTTGCGTAAACCTGATCGACCTTGCTTAGGCTAGAAAGTGAAATTTGAATGTTCTGGTCAAAGTTCTCTTTAATTGGAATTTTGGCTCTTCCTTCCTCGTTGAAATCAATTTTGGTTCCGTTTGCCAAGGTAACAGTTCCGTTAATAATTTGTCCCTTCGAAGCTGAAATTCCTGCAATATCAAAATATTTTCCCAGTGCAAGAAGCATGTATCCAGAACTTTGCGTGCTTAAGTAGTCGCGGCTCGAAAGCATTGAAGCAACCGATTTAGCAGCAATTTCAGCAGTTTCAAGCTGGTTAATCAGAATTGCACAGTACAAAATAATTGCATCGTCCCTGTACTTTGAACCGTAGTTGTAGGAGAACGGATCGTACTCCTTGGTTTCGGTTCCTGCGGTTGCAATTATTTGGTCGCGAACATTTTCGGCGCCAGCCAAATGGTAAGCGGTGGCAAGCATCCATTTCTCGGTGCTGGTCATTTTGCTCAGCTCGTTTTCCATCAACAGATTCATTTCTCCCATTTGCTGCTGGTTTGCCAAAGCGAGAATGAAAGCCCGGTTAACGCGGGTGGTAAGTTTGCCCTCGTGGTTTCTGGCTGCACTCTTTAGCCTATTTACAGCGTTGCTGTATAGGAAATCGGGAACAGCGTAACCCAATTTTTTAGCTTCAATCAGGAAGTGCGTTGCGTAGTTGGTTCCCCACTCGCTTTCGGTTGTATTTCCTGGCCAGTATGCAAATCCACCGTTGCCAACCTGAAACTGTTGCAATCGGTTAATTCCTTCGTTTATATTTCGGTCAATCTCTTCCACCTCGTCGTTCCTAAAGTATCCCATTTTTTTCAGGTATAGCTGTGGGAAAATTGCCGACGTGGTTTGCTCAATGCAACCGTATGGGTACATTATCAGCCACTTGAGCCTGTGCTCAAAATCCATGTTGGGGAAAATGTTTATATCGAGCATGGCGTGGTTCGTTCCATCGATTCCAACCTTTGGAACGTTCATGGTTACGCTTTGTTCTTTCAGAACTTTCTCGGTTGTTTTGTTGTAAACCCGGGTTGAGGTTGGAACAACCTTAATGTCGGTTTCACTGAAAACCTCAATGCTTCCCGAGGTTCCGGTAAGTAAAATTTTGGCCTGACCAACTGCTCCCTTAACCCGTACCTTAAACTGAATATCTGCCTCATCGTTCTGTCCGAAAGTAACATCGATGTTTGAGTTCCCAACCACTTCAAGTGGACCCTCGGTTTTTAACTCAAACTTTGCGGTTGAAATTTCCGGGTTCATTCTGAAAAGGGCAACTGGAAGAATAAACTCATCGCCAGGGTTAAGTACCCTCGGAATGCTGGGCTGCATAATTATTTCGGAACGAACCGGAATGGTTTTTTCGGCGTTGCCGAAGCTGCCCTTATCGGTTCCAACCACCATAACCCGAACGGCTCCGTTGTAGTTTGGCATTTGGAATTTAACGGTGGCTTTGCCTCGGTCGTCAGTAAATAGCGGTCCTTTAAACATGCAAACCGGTTTGAAACGTTTCTTCCCGTTAATTGGGTCGAGTTGCGATTCGCGGTAGTCCTTATCGTCGGAACCACCAATGGAGAAGGTTTGGAAAACATCGCCCTTGTTGGCGCTTATAACGTGGGCAAAAACATCGTAGGTTTCAATAAATAGCCCAATTTTTTTGTAGAACTCGTTCCACGGACGCGGCGTTCTGAACTGGGTTAAACTCAACAAACCTTCATCAACAACGGCGATGGTAAATTGCGCTTTGCGGTTGCTTAGGGTGTTCACCGTAATTTCAAACTCTTGGTTTGGTACCAAATTTTCTGCCGATTCAATGTTGAATTCTATGCGGGTATCGGAATCCTCAATCATTATTGGCATAATGCCAAACATTCGAATGGGGCGGTCGTTTGTGGTTTGGTCGTGCGGTTGAATTACCGAAACCGAAACGTACACGTTGGGTAGCATGTTACGGCTAAGTGGTACTTCAATTACAAGCTCGTCGGCCTTGCTGCTGCTGGGGTCAACCCAGAACCATTTCAGAATTTCACGTCCCTTCTCTACGGTAACAAGAATATTTCCCTGCTTTGGGTTTGGGAGCAAAATTTTTGCAGTTTCGGACGATGAGTATTTCTCCTTGTTGGACTTTAGCGCCAGCGTTCCCTCGTTCAAATCGCTACCCGGAATACTTCCCCATCTGTATGCGCTAAAAAACATGGAAGCACAGTGGCCGCTGCCATCGCTAACTTCAATTAGGTACTGCCCATTTTCCGAGGGCGTGAAATTTATAAAGTTCGATTCGTTAAGGATACTTACTGTTCCGCTGGTTTCAAGGTAGGTTTGGCTATCCTCCTTGTACTTCAGCTGGTAGTTTCTGCGGCTATCGTACTGGTACCACCACATTTTATCGTTGCGGTAAATTCGGTACTGTAGCTGCTTGCCAGTTTGCTTGTTGCCGCTTGGGTCGAGAAGAATTATTGGAAATTTAACTTCCTGTCCGGTTTTAAAGTAACCGTATCCACTCGGGTCTTTAATTCCAACGTAGTTGGGATAAACGTGCATGTCAACCACGTTCCAGCCTTCGTTGGGTTGACCGCCTTTCTCAAGAACTTTTGCTATTACTTTCAATTTAAGAGCCGATGGCACTGTTCCCATCGATGGAAAAACCCAACTTCCGTTAAGGTTGCCTTCGGCATCGAGCTCCCGTTTCAGAATGCTCTGAGTGAACGATTTAAATTCAACATCGGCGCGGGTAAAGGTGAAATCTTTGTATTTTGGGAATGTCATGGTTACCGGATGTACCTCTACATCAACCTCTGCTTTAAGGTTTGCTGCGGGTGCTCCGAAAAGGTAAATGGAGTTCAGCTCGAAATCGAGACTTTTATCGCTCCAAATAATTTGCTTTTTCAATGGTTTTACGGTTACACGAAGCTGCTCGGCAACAACGGTTTCAATTTTTAAATCTTTATAAAACCATGAACCTCCTGCATTTATGCGAATATTGTAGTTTCCGGTGGGAGCGGTTTCCTCGGTGCTGAAACTGAAAACGTAGAGTCCGTCAACTGCTTTGGTTGCTGTATGTTGATATACAGTGTTGTACTGTGGATCGTTAACCGTGATATTCACCGTGTGGTTTGTGGGGAAAGTATTGTCGGAGTTTTTTACAATGAACCCAACATTTATTGAGTCGCCGGGGCGATAAACGCCACGTTCAGTGTAGATGAAACCTTTGGTTCCTTTCCTGTTTTCACTTATTCCGCCCACGTCGAATCCCGATTTGCTCCACTGCATCTCATTTTTATTCAGGGCAGTAATCTGATTGTCGTACTCTGCAAGAATATAATAATAGTAGTAATCGCCGTTGAAATTGGCCAATCCCTGGCTGTTAGTTGTTGCCGAACGACGAACATCGCCATCCCAGTCGAGGAGCGAAACTTCAACCCCCGAACGTGGTTGGCCGGTAATAATATCGGTAATAAAAACTTTGGTTTCGTTATCGGCAATTTTCGCAGTTATTCCTAGGTTGCTAAGGAAAACGGGTTTATAAATTTGTCCCTTCTCGTAAACGTAATTCAACACTTCGCCCTTAATGGGAATGCTAACATCTTCGGGAGTGAAGTTAACGCGAACAAGAAATAATCCATCGTTGTAGTTGCTGAAGAGGTCGGAAAGATCGAACTCGTTAAGCAGCCATTCGTTCTTCTCGTCGCCAAGGTCAATGGTTTGATTCTTAATAATTACACCAACCGCGCTGGAGTAGTTGTCGTTAAAATCCTTGCTGCGGGTTTTGGTGCTGGTTAGCTGCTGCGACTGAATAAAACGTCCAACCTTATTAGCGTAAACCTTTTTCACCTGCAGGTGAACCCGTTTTAGGTTTGTTGTGTAGAACTGAATTTTCTTTTTATTTGATGAAGGAAGAATTATTCCATCGGAGGCGAATTCAATTTGTGGTGCAATGTCAGCAAACTTAACAGTTTCGGTTGCTTGCGCATCGGTTTTGGTTCCCCAGCGGCTTCGAAGGCCTGTTTCAACGGTAACTTTGTACTCCTGTCCAAACTTGAAGTTCCCATCCAGAGTAACCGATTTTCCGAGCTTTTTAAGCTCGAATTTTACCGATGGAGAAACGCTAATCAATCCTTCAATATTTTGATCCATGTCGAGCTCGTCGGAGAAGTTGATTCGAATTCGTGGGCTACGGCCTGCTTCATCGCCCCTAAATTCGCTGGCCACCATTTTTTTTAGGGGTGATATCGTAAAGTTTTGCGAAAAGTTAAACTCTAAATCAAGCGGTTTTTTATCGATTGAAATGGTGAATTCCTGCTTGCTATCCGTTCGTATAATTTCACTGGAATTGAACTTAAAGTGGCTATCGTCAATTTTGCTCCAAGTAAGTGTAACATTCTGAGGTCCCTTTACTTTTGTGGCTTTTTCAAGCGTTTCAAGCTCGGTTTTTTCGGAGAAGTTTACCGATCCGCTGTATAATAATTTAATGGGGTCGTTTCGGTCTTTCAAGTCGATAGTTCCGTTGAAGCTAACGATATCTCGGCCCAAAACGTTCAGCTTGAAAATCAAATCTTCCAGCTGTTTTTCCTTAAACGCTGGGGATAATTTTTGCAGGAAGAGTTTTCCATCAATCTGTTTTCGAGTAGGAAGCGGCTCCTTGGGGCGAAATTCTAGAACACTTCTACTTACCCATATTGCTGTTCCTTTTATTGAGGGGGAAAAGTCAAAAACATCCTCCTGTGGAGAACTATTAACCTCGTTTTCTTCAATAACAGGATTGTTAAAAACAACCTGAATAATATCATCGAAATGCACATCGCCGTTGCTAACAAAGCTTATCTCTTTGGCATGTTCCTCAGAGAAGGTTACGGTGGTTTCATCCTTTTTGTCGCCATCCTTCTTCCCTTTGCAGGAGAAGAATAGAATTAGCACAAGCAGAGTTAGCAATCTGCTGATATTGAGTAATTTTTTCATGGTTATTGGGTTAAGGTTTTAGGATATAAAATAAGCAATTTTTATTGGCTTTTTTGAGGAAAAGTTCAACGAATTGCAAGAGAATTGTTGAATGATATTATCATTGAACAAATGGTTCTACCATTTATTATATGGGGAAAATATTTTCCAACAAGAATCAAGTAAGTTATTATAATACAAATCGTTAGCAAATCAATAATATTGGTGTGTTGCACCTTTTGAAATTTTATTATAAGTCTTTCATACCAACATCAACAGCCTGTCTAACGATAGATAGATGCTACGCACCTATATCAAATTATTATAATGCTAGCTGCAGAGCAGCGTTAATAATTGTAATAATATAAAAAGAGAAAGAAAAAAGGTGCAGCGCACCGATAATATTAAAAAAAATGTTAGCAACATTTCATTAAAATAGTGGTGGAACCCAACAAATAAAAACAAACAAAAGATCACAACTCCACGTTGAGCAAGTTTACTAAAGAATAGAGAATAATTGGATAAACTATTTTAGCCTAAGTTGCTAATTCTTTCTAACTTATGTGTGTCGATAATTTTTATTCTTCGGCCATCAAGTTCAAGGATTCCCTCATCGG
>CAZLXF010000161.1:0-7260 GCA_964563065.1 uncultured Rikenellaceae bacterium
TACGATTGGCTCAAGCTCCTCGATGGATCAGAAATGGAGGTTGAGGTAAGAAAAATTTCTGACAAATTCGTTTTTTTCTCGGAGCCCGGTAATATGGAAACCGACTATATCGACCGGCGGAAAGTTCAAACTGTATACTACCGTAGCGGGCGAATAGAGAATATGGCATCGCGTGAAACAGAAATTAGGACTGTTAAAGATTGGAAAGAGGTGGAAATTACCAATAAGCCCGAAGATGTTGAAGGAATGATAAAATTAGAGGAGCATAAAATGGGGTTCCAGGCTACTACTAGGCATCACTACTACAAACCAGAAACTCTTGAAACCAGCGCAGAAATACAAATAAGGAAAGAGGCTGGTTTAAAAGGCGCCGATATTGTTCTAATTACTAAACGCGAGCATCACCGCGCATATGGCGATCCTCCCACTGTTACCCTTTACGGTATTTCGTACAGAAAGCTATAGGTCACTCCGATAGGTAGTTGGGTAAATATTCTTCCTCTGTTTTGCTCTGTACAATATCCCACATTCTTTTCACAAGTAAGTTGTAAACTTCTTGTCCTCGTTTCAGCTGTTTCGATTTCGTTAACTTAAGAAAAAGTTCCCTGAGAATATCGGTTGAAGAAAAGAACCATTCGCGCCATCCAAAGTATAAAAACACAGTTAACGGCAAGCTGGTTGCGTAAGCTAAAGAAAGAGCTAAGCTGTTTGAAACTAAAATAAAAACAATTAGCTGTATGGCATGTACTAGTGGCGAAAGCACTAAGCCAAGTCCAAACCTTAAGGAGCTATGAAACTGAATATCCTTAATTTTTTTGCTTGTAAAAACAAAGGGAAAAACAATAGGAATAATATTGTTGATTAAGGAGTACAAGAAAAGAGGTAGCGTGATGGTTAATATTACAAATCGATATATCGCTTTTACGTAATCACTTCTTTTTGAAGGAAACGCAGAAAGGTTTATCCTTGTCTTTTTTGCTATATTATTTATTTCAAGTGTGTTGGCAATTAAAAGCAGGAAGGTGTCAAAGTCATTCTCTTTCAGCTCATCAATTTTCGAAATAAAAAGTTGCTGTGCATCCACCCTGTTCTCGTGGGTGTTGTGTAGCTTCTGTTTTTCGAGGTATGGTATTGTAAACAAGTCGAGAATGGTTATGTAGTTGCTATAGTACTTTTCGTCGCTAATATGAATCATTTCTTTTTTAATACCTGCGGATAAGAGTTCTAACAAGGAATTATATGCCTTGGCAGGTTTTTCCTTGTATTCAATGAGAAGAGGCTTAACGTTTATGGCGCTTCCAAACCGAATGTGTAGTTCACTCCCAACATGAACGTAGTTGGAATAATCTATTCCAACAGGAATAATTTTAATATCAAGGTTTTTAGCACCAACGGATTCCGACTGGAACGCAATTCGTGCAACACCTTTTTTAAGTGGACGAAGCCTCTTTTCGTCACCATGGTTCCCTTCGGGAAGAATTACCAACCCATTACCATTCTTAATAACATCCATGGTTTTGTTGAAAATCTCGTCGTTCTTGTTTAGATTTTCATAGCCATCACGAATTCTATAAACGGGCAAAATTTTAAGGAAAGTTAGCACCTTGTTAATGAATGGGGAATTAAAAATGTCAGCTCGTGCAAGAAAAACTGGCTGCCAGGGCTTAAGGCAAAGTACGCCAAGAGCATCCATTAACGCATTTTGGTGGTTTGGAGTGAAAATAAGCGATCCCTTCTTGGGGATATTCTCTAAACCAGCAACCGTTGTTTTAAAGTAGAATTTAAACCCAAAATCAACATAATGCTTTAGAAACCAGTACGATCGAGACCATTTTTCGATATTTTCGCGTGATATTGGCATTTGATTATGTTTAAGCAATTATTTTAATACGGATTTCTTACGTTAAAGGTTTTCGCGACCATATTGATGCTATGGTTAGCCCCGCAATTATATGCCAAATTCCCCACCAGGCAGCAATAAAAGCCATACCTCCAAGCCCATCGAAAAGGTTTGGGTTGAATATAAGCACTAATCCCAAACCCGAGTTTTGTATCCCTGTTTCAATGGAAAGTGTTCTTCGGTCGGGGCGAGGTAGCCGGAAAAGGGTTGCCAGCGAAAAACCTGTTGCAAGGGCAACTATATTATGAATTAGCACAATTATAAATACAAGGTGGATGTATTCAAGAAAAAACTTAAAGTTTGATGCAAAAGCAGCAGCAATGAACCCAAGGAATGCAACTACCGAAAAAATGCTGATTGGTTTCTTAATTTTTTCGGTTGCTTTTGGGAATTTGTTTGAGAACCATATCCCAACAATAATAGGAATTCCAAGCAGAATGAAAACGGTTTTCATCATTTCCCAGGCATCAATTTCAATGGGAATAACCAGGTTGGCTGTTCCAGAGTATAGTTTGCCCCAAAGGGCAAAGTTTATGGGAGTTAAAACTATTGCCGCAAGCGTGGCGAAAGCCGTGAGGCTTACGGAAAGTGCAACATTACCTTTTGCTAGCGACGAAATGAAATTTGAAATATTTCCCCCGGGACATGCAGCCACCAAAATCATTCCCATGGCAACGCTTGGCGAGGGTTGAATTATTAGAATTAAAACAAAGGTTAGCGCAGGTAGTGCAATAAACTGAGAAAACACACCAACAAGAGCCGATTTTGGGTTGTTTACAATTTGTTTGAAATGCTCAACTTTTATTCCCAGTGCAACGCCAAACATAATGAACGCCAGCGTAATATTCATAAACAGTAAACCTCCGCTGCTGAAATTTAACCGAATCCAGTCAAGGATATCAAGCCCTTTTTTCAGGTGCATATCAACCTTAAAAACTTTTCCGTTGGAGAGTTCAACTCTATGTCGGTTACTGTAGTATAAATCGTAACCTTCTTCAGCATGCGAAGGGGGGCCTGCTATTGAAACTACTTCGCTGTAGTTCATCCCAATCCGAAGCAGCGAAACTTTATGCAAGCTGTTTTTTCCTTTCTCCTGAGCAAGCCTCTTAATTTGAACCTTGTGGCTTTTGTTCCCAATGCGAATGTCAACAACCTCACCCTCAGAGATTACCACTTCGTCTGTTTCGTAAATTAACCTTTTTACGGGAATGGATTTTGTAGGCGCCCCTGCAACATCAACAACCATTGCTGAGTCCATTCCAACAGCAACATCTTTAACAAGCTTTTGGTAGTTCTTTGCTTGTAAAGAGATAGTGGAAAATAGACCAAACACAATAACTACTGCTAATAGAATTGTGGTTTGATAGTTGTGTTTCATAGGCCTATGTTTTATGCGCAAGAATGCAAGATACTAAAAAAATCAAGAACTCCACTTGTTTCTTCTTACTACTATTATCGTGGAGTTTCTTAAGATTTTTTTAATGCTCAATACGTTTCCTAAGGGCTTCGCCTTGGGCTTGAAAGCCTTCCTTGCCCAGCAGGGCAAACATGTTCTTTTTGTAGGCTTCAACACCGGGCTGATCGAAAGGATTAACGCCTAGGGTGTAGCCACTTATAGCGCAAGCAATTTCGAAAAAGTATATCAGGTAACCAATCCAGTACTCCGATATTTCAGGAATTTGAATGCAAATGTTTGGAACTTTCCCGTCAACATGTGCAAGTGTAGTTCCAATTTGTGCCATTTGGTTAACCTCCGACAGCCTTTTACCAGCAATGTAGTTCAGCTCATCGAGATTGTTCTCATCGCTTGGAATTGTAAGTTGATTCTTTGGTTTTTCTACGCTAATTATGGTTTCGAAAAGGAAACGTTCGCCTTCTTGAATGTACTGTCCAAGCGAATGCAAGTCGGTTGTAAAATCAACTCCCGCAGGGAAAATGCCTTTGTTCTCTTTTCCCTCGCTCTCTCCGTAAAGCTGTTTCCACCATTCGGTTAGGAAATGAAGTTTTGGCGTGTAGTTTACCATTACTTCTACCTTGTAACCACTGTTGTACAGTGCATTTCGTGCTGCAGCGTAAATTAACGCATTATTCTTCTCAAACGGAACGTTTGGCTTGTTCTCTTTTGCAGCGTCAGCTGCCCCGGAAACCAGGCTGCGAATGTTGAAACCTGCGATGGCAATTGGAAGTAAACCAACTGGTGTAAGTACCGAGTATCGACCTCCAACATCATCGGGAATTACAAATGTTTTGTAACCCTCCTGGGTGGCAAGCTTGCGCAAAGCACCTTTGCTTTGATCCGTTATGGCTACTATTCTTTTCGATGCTTCAGCTTTTCCAACTTTTTCTTCCAAATGTTTCTTCAGTAACCGAAAGGCGATGGCTGGTTCGGTGGTTGTTCCCGATTTTGAGATTACAACAATTGAGTATGAACGCTTTTCGAGAATCTGTAGAAGTTCGCTATGGTAATCCTCGCAAATATTATGACCAGCAAAAACAACCAACGGATTGCCTTTTGGTTCAAAAGCAGGGAAAGTATGGTTAAGCGCTTCAATAACCGCTTTTGCACCCAGGTACGATCCCCCAATACCAATAACAACCACAAGCTCGCTGTTCTTCCTGATTTGTGAGGCGGTTTCTTCAATCTCATCAAGCTGACTACTGCTTATTTCCGATGGAAGGTTAAGCCATCCAAGAAAATCGCTTCCTTTACCTGTACGATTGTTTGCCAGCTCAATACTTTTGCTTACTTTTTCTTTGTACTCCACAACTTTTTCCTGTGGAACTATTTCGTACAGGTTTTTTAAGTTTACCAGTAGTTTGTTCATGCTATTTAGTTATTTAAATAAATAATTGTCTTTTCAGCTACACTCTTTGTTTCAAAAATTGTTCTTTTTCGTTTATCACATTTGCAGGGTTTTGCACTTTTTTGGTATTTACTTTTGGTTGTTGATTGCGAGCACGAAGCAACGGTGAAAACAAGGGAAAGAATAAAGCATGTGAAAAATATATGCCTGTAAAAGAGCATTTTGCAAAATCTCATAGGGTATTTGTTTTCTTGCTAAATTAAAAAATATTTGGGTTATATTTGGCTAAAGTATGTTCGATATTAACGATGCCAGTAAATATGTGGGTTTGAGAATGAGTAGGAGAACTATTATAGGTTGCACGCCAAACGATATTGTTGAGTATGGTTTTTCCCATGAAATGGCTAGGAAAGTATGTACGTGGGTTTATAAAAAGAGAGCCAAGTCATTTGATGAAATGCTTGACATTCCAAAGCAATTCAGAGTGCGCTTAAGTTCACAGTTTGTTATTTCAGTAGTTTCTCCCTTAAAAAATGTTTGTTCCGCTGATGGAACCGAAAAGTTTCTCTTTAAAACACCTTCAGGAAATTCATTCGAAGCGGCTTACATGCCAACAAGTAAAAGAAGCACCTTGTGTATTTCCACTCAATCGGGTTGCCGTATGGGGTGCAGTTTTTGTCATACAGGTTCAATGGGATTTAGAGAGAATCTTAATGCAGGTGAAATAGTTGGCCAGGTTTTGAGTGTTTCTCAAGTTTACAAAGTAAACCGTATTGTAATTATGGGAATGGGTGAGCCGCTCGACAATTACGTGGAAACTTTTAAAGCCCTTCACATTTTAACTTCTAGTTGGGGTTTGGCTTTTGGAGCATCGCACATTACTCTTTCAACGGTTGGAATATTTCCCCATTTGGAAACGCTTATTGCAATGAAAAAGTGCAACGTTGCGGTTAGCCTTCATAGTCCGTATAGTGAGCAGCGGGCAAAGCTAATGCCATCGGAAAGGTTGAACACAATTTCCAGTGTAGTAGAATTCCTTCGGAATAATCCTGTTAAAAAACCATTACGTTTATCGTTTGAATACTTGGTAATTAGAGGTGTTAACGATTCTTCGCAAAATGCAAGAGGGGTAGCCGAACTTCTGAAGGAGCTAAACGCTCATGTTAACGTAATTCCATACAATTCCCTTCAAAAAGATGCAATGTCGAGTATTGCTGCCAAGGAGTTTCAAAAACTGTTGAATAGCATTGGAGTTTCGGCTACGTTTCGCCAACCTCGAGGTTTCGATATCGATGCTGCCTGCGGTATGCTTGCTGCAAAGGGTTAATTTGAGTTAAAGCAAACGTATTTTAACCGTTTTTTTAGCTGTTAGCCATGTTGTTAATTTACAATAATTAATATCTTTGAAAGAAGAAAACTGAAAACGAAATGCCAACAGCTTACCTAACCCGTCGTGAACGTTTCTCTGCTGCCCACAGACTTTTTAACCCGGAAGCCTCTGATGAGGAGAATCTTGAACTTTACGGGCAGTGTTCTCACCCAAATTGGCATGGTCACAACTACATACTATTCGTAACCATAAAGGGTGAGATTGACCCCAAAACAGGTTATGTTGTAAACCTCAAAAAGTTGAGCCAAATTATTAAAGAGAATGTTATTGATAAGCTCGACCATAGAAACCTGAACCTTGATGTTGATTTCATGAAGGGCAAGGCAACCTCAACCGAGAATTTATCCGTTGAAATTTGGAACGTTTTAAAAAACCTCATAGAAAATTTGGGGGCACAGCTCCACCAAATTCGAATCCAGGAAACAGAGAATAATTATGTTGATTATTTTGGCTAAAAATTTTTCCGAATCTAAAAGGAAATAATTTTTAACTTTGCGAACTGTTTTTTTGGAAACTAAATACTTGTAATGGAAACAATAAATGATGGAATAAGCCGTAACGATACAGAGGGTTACGAAAAAGTTGAGCGTTGGAATAAGGAAGTTACCAATCAGCTGGCAGTTCACTACAAAGCAATACTTGAGTTACTAGGCGAGGATACTTCCCGTGAGGGATTGATTGCAACCCCAATGAGGGTTGCTAAGGCAATACAGTTTTTAACGCAAGGAAATAACCTCGATCCCGCAGAGATTATTAAATCGGCTAAGTTTAAGGAGGATTACCGCCAAATGGTAATTGTAAAGGATATTGAACTTTACTCCATGTGCGAGCATCACATGATTCCTTTCTATGGGAAAGCCCATGTAGCATACATCCCAAATGGTTACATTACTGGCTTAAGCAAAATTGCCAGAGTTGTTGAGGCGTATGCCCGCCGTTTGCAGCTACAGGAGCGTTTAACCATGCAAATTCGCGATTGCATTCACCAAACACTTAACCCGCTGGGAGTTGCTGTTGTTATTGAGGCCGGACACATGTGCATGCAGATGCGTGGCGTTCAGAAACAGAACTCTGTAACAACAACTTCCGCCTTTACGGGAATTTTTCTGTCCGAAATTAAAACCCGTGAGGAGTTTATGCACCTCATTGGAATTAGGCTGCACTAA
>CAZLXF010000162.1:0-3471 GCA_964563065.1 uncultured Rikenellaceae bacterium
AGGGTTTGGCGTAGGATTGATTTAAGAGAAAAGGTTAACCACCCTCTTTACTATCCTACTGTTAGAATGCACGATAGGATTAGTCTTGTTCAAAGGCTTGTTGATGCCATAAAGTTTAACGAGATTAACGCTTATGATATTGTTGATGATGAGTTTACAACTCTTATGTCCTACGATCAAGTTCTAGCCCGTTTTGATGCTCTTGACAAAGAAGATGTAAGAACCCTTCCTGATGGCAGGGATACAACCATTATTATTCCTGGTGAAATCCGCTGGCAAGAAGTTAAGCAACTTCTTATTAAAGAGGAATGGTTTTTTGACAAAAAACATTCCACCATGCAAGTTAGAATTCTTGGCATTTGTCCTTTAAGAGCTTTTGTAAGAACGGTTCAAACCGCCGATGATGACGATATTGGAGGCGAACTTCAGTGGATGCAGCTTTTCTGGATTTACTACCCTCATGCACGTGCTGTTCTGGCAAATACTGCTGTTTTCAATGAGTTTAATGATGCGCAACGTAACTCGTTTGATGATATATTCTTTAAGCGCCGTTTCAACTCATTTATAGTAAAAGAAACCAACGTTTATAATAACCGAAGGATAAACGAATACACATTTGGTGGAATTCCAAACATGCAAGAATCTGAACGAATTAAGATGGAACTGTTTAACCTTGAGCATGATCTCTGGGAATACTAGATCTTATTCTACCATAAACAAAATTGGGGTTGCTTTTAAAAAGTAACCCCAATTTTGCATTAAAAAAACCTTTTACTTAAATAAATTCATCGCCCTTTTCAATAATTACATTGTTAAGGTACTGTTTTATTTCTTGCTCATTCTTCTTTTGACAAATTAGCAAAATATTGTCTTTCTCAACCAGAATATAATCTTTAAGACCCTGTACTACCACCAGTTTGTTCTTTGGAACATTTATTAGTGAGTTAGAAACATCGTAGTGCATAACATTTGAACCAGTAATTGCATTCCCCTGATCATCTTTTGTGCTATTCTGGTAGAGTGAGCCCCAGGTTCCTAGGTCGGACCAACCGAACTCCGAGCAAATTACATAAACATTATCGGCCTTCTCCATTATTCCGTAGTCAATAGAAATATTTTTACATTCAGAATATAAGTCGTACACTACCTGCGACTCGTTTGGAGTACCAAAATGCTGCGATGATTCCGAGAAAAGGGTTTTAACCTCTGGTAGATACTTGGCAAAAGCACTGTTTATAGCTTCTAACGACCAAATAAAAACACCAGAATTCCAGAAAAACTCACCTGTTTCGAGGAAGAGATTTGCCATCTCTAGGTTGGGTTTCTCAGTAAAGGTTTTTACTTTAAACAGGTTGGGAATACTTTTATCAATTTGCTTTTTAACTTGTATATAACCGTATCCTGTTTCGGGCCTACTAGGTTTTATTCCAATGGTAACTAATGCCTCGTGTGATTTCGCAAATGAAAGCGATGTTTCAATAGTACGAATAAAACTTACCTGATCGAGGATTAGATGATCGCTGGGAGCAACCACTACCATTGCGTTGGGGTTGCGTTTTCGAATTTTTTCGTTTGCAAAAGCAATACACGGTGCTGTATTCCTTCGCATTGGCTCAAGAATAATTTGATCAGAAGTTAAGTTTGGAATTTGCTGTAGCACAATATCTTTATACTGCGTTCCTGTTACGATATAAACATTTTCGGGGGGACAAAAATTAGTGACTCTGGCAAATGTTTGTTGAATTAACGAGCTTCCAGTTCCCAGAATGTCAAGGAACTGTTTTGGCATTGTTTGGCGGCTTAAAGGCCAAAAACGACTTCCTACACCACCAGCCATTATAACGCAAAAAATATCGTTTCTCTCAAGCATTTCCTTACTTTTAATGTTTATATGTTTTTTTTATATTTACAAAGGTAGCAAACATAACAATAAGTGTAAACATAAAAAACACTTAGTCGGAATATTTATTAACTTTGCAGCCATGCAGCTTTTTCATACAATAGGGTTGTACTTCATTTTTTTGGGCAAAGTGTTTTCAAAGCCCGAAAAAAGATGGATTTTTTACCGCGAAACGGTAAAAGAAATCGATAAACTTGGTGTAAACTCAATTGGTATTATTGCAATAATATCATTTTTTATGGGCGCAGTAATTACCATTCAAACTGCCTATAACACCGAAAACCCGTTACTACCAACATATTTAATTGGCGTTGCTGCCCGTGATAGTATTCTTCTCGAATTCTCATCAACAATTGTTGCGCTTATACTGGCGGGTAAGGTTGGAAGTAATATTGCCTCGGAAATTGGTACCATGCGAGTATCCGAACAAATTGATGCACTTGAAATTATGGGAGTAAACTCCGCAAATTTCATGGTGCTTCCCAAAATTACTGCATTGGTATTGTTTAATCCCTTTTTAACAATCCTAAGTATTGCTGTGGGAATTTTTGGTGGTTGGATTGTAGGTGTGTACGCTGGAGTTATTACAACACAGGAGTATATTGATGGAATTCAATACGTTTTTTACCCTTACTACATAACCTACGCAATTATTAAAACGGTTGTATTTGCCTTTATAATTACCAGCGTTTCATCGTTCTACGGTTACTACGTTGATGGCGGATCTTTAGAGGTTGGCCGCTCAAGCACTAAGGCTGTTGTTTACAGCAGCGTGGTTGTACTTCTTTTTAATCTTATCCTTACTCAGCTTCTCTTGTCATGATAAAGGTTGTGAATGTTTGGAAATCGTTTGCCGAAAGGCCCGTTTTAAAGGGCATAACCGCTACTTTTAACAAGGGGAAAACCAACCTAATTATCGGGCAAAGCGGTTCGGGGAAAACTGTTCTTATGAAATCTATCGTTGGTTTACATGATGTTGACCAGGGAGAGATTTACTACAACGATCAAGACTTTATTGCGCTAGATAGTAAAGGGAAGAAGAAACTTAGGCAACAGGTTGGGATGCTTTTTCAGGGTGGAGCACTTTTTGACTCTGCAACGGTTGAAGAAAATGTAATGTATCCGCTGGATATGTTTACTGAAAAAACCTACGAGGAAAAAATTGAACGGGTAAACTTCTGCCTAAAGCGTGTAAACATTGAGAATGCCAACAATCTATTTCCTTCGGAAATAAGTGGTGGAATGAAGAAAAGAGTTGCCATTGCGCGTGCCATTGCTCTAAATCCAAGGTTTCTTTTCTGCGATGAGCCCAACTCGGGTCTCGATCCAAAAACTTCAATTGTAATCGATAATCTTATTAAAGAAATTACTGAAGAGTACGATATTACAACCATTGTTAACACCCACGACATGAATTCGGTTATGGGTATTGGCGATAACATTATCTTTATTCATCAGGGAGAGAAGTGGTGGGAAGGCACCAAGGAGGATGTGTTGAATAGCGAAAATAAGGAGTTTAACGATTTTGTGTTTGCTTCAAAGCTTGCCCGAAAAATTAAAGGGATTATGTA
>CAZLXF010000162.1:3571-7256 GCA_964563065.1 uncultured Rikenellaceae bacterium
CTAATCTTTTCGAGCAAGCTATGCGCCAACTTACCGTTAACGTTGGTAAGTTCAAAAATTCGTTGGTAGTCAACCAAACAAAATTCCGATTCTTCAATAGTAGTAATTGAGTACTGGTGTTCCTTTGAGGAAAAAAGACTGAGCAACCCAACAAAATCGCGTGGACGTGCAATGCCAACAATTTGCTCTTTACCGTCGTGGGTTAAACGGGTTAACTTGGCTAGCCCAACCCGAAGGAATACGAAACTTTGAATTTTTTCGCCCTGACGTACAACAACTTCCCCCTTTTTTGCTTTGATAATTTTTTTGCTCTCCGAGAGCAAGTCGAGCTGCTCGTTGGACAAACAATTAAAGATGGTAGAGCGGAATCCACACTCACCACAAGCCTCTCCGTAGCAAGCTATTTGCATTGAATTAGCGGGTTGATATTTATCAATCTTGATATTTAACAAGCCTAGTAAAGGTAACTATTTTAAGTTAAAACGTAAACTTTGCAAAAAGTTCAATAATACTTAAAAAAATGAAAAGAATTGTAATTCTAGGCGCTGGAACCGGCGGAACAATAATGTCAAATAAGTTAAGAAAGGTGCTGGAAAGAGATGAATGGGAAATAACCTTGGTTGACAAGGAGCCTAACCATTACTACCAGCCTGGCTTCCTTTTTATTCCGTTCGGAATATATACAAAGCACGATGTGGTGAAACCCAAGTCATCCTTTATTCCGGCTGGAGTAAAGGTTGTGTTTAATGAAATTGATAAGGTTGATCCCGAGTCGAACACTGTATTCCTCAAAGGCGGACAAATTTTAAACTACGATTTTTTGATTGTAGCAACAGGAACCCATATCAGTCCGGAAGAAACTCCCGGGTTGGTTGGTAAAGAGTGGCGAAAAAGTATTTTCGACTTTTACACTCCCGATGGAGCCGTGGCTCTTCAAAATTTTCTGAAAACATGGGAAGGAGGCAATATGGTGATAAACATTGCAGAGTTACCATTTAAGTGCCCAGTTGCTCCCTTGGAGTTTGCATTCCTAGCCGATGAGTTCTTTGTTAAAAAGGGAATGAGGGATAAAGTAAACATTATTTTTTCAACGCCACTCTCGGGAGCGTTCACCAAACCAAAGGCTACAAAAATGTTAGGTGAACTTTTAGAAGAGAAGAATATAAAGGTTGTTCCCGATTTTTACCTTGAACGGGTTGATGATGAGGAGAAAAAAATTGTATCGTACGATGGGCGAGAAATTCCTTTCGATTTGTTAAGCATTGTACCAGTAAACATGGGTGCCGAGTTTATTGCCCGCAGCGGAATGGGCGACGATTTAAACTACGTTCCTACCGATAAGTTCACGCTACGATCGGAAAAGTGGGAAAATATTTTTGTGCTGGGCGATGCTTCAAACATTCCAACATCAAAAGCAGGCTCAGTGGTTCACTTTGCTTCGGAAATATTGTTCGAAAACATTCTGTCGGCAATTGAGGGAAGGCCTTTGCACGCAAAATTCGATGGCCACTCAAATTGCTACATCGAAACGGGTTTTGGCAAAGGTTCGCTAATCGACTTTAACTACGAAACTGAACCGCTACCCGGAACCTACCCACTACCAGGAGTTGGGCCTTTTGGACTACTAAAAAATACTCGAATAAACCACTATGGAAAGGTTCTGTTTCGATGGATTTACTGGCACATGCTGCTGAAAGGGAAAGAGCTACCGCTTGAGTCGCAAATGACAATGGCAGGCAAAGAACAGTAAAACAGGGAACTATGACAGAGAATAGCATTCAAATTCAAATAGATGAGCTAAACAGAAAAGTTGATTTGATGCTCGAAATAATGAGCAAACAAAGTCAGCAATCGGAGGCAATGCAGGATTTGGTTGAAGATTTATCGATTGTAGGTAAAGATGCATTTCAAACCGCAGTTGACGAACTGTCAATCCAAAACATTAGGGTTGATGGAGAAGACATTAAATACCTAATTTTCAAATTCCTTCGAAACATAAAAGTTTTTGGTGAGCTAATGGATACGCTTGAAAGCGTAATGGATTTTGTTAACGATGCGGGTCCAATTGTAAAGGATGCGGGCATTGCAGTAACAAAATCATTAGGCACACTTGAGGCCGAAGGTTACTTCTCGTACATTAAACAGTTGGGAAGTATTGCTGGGGAGCTGAAAAACGTAGTAACAGAAAATGATTTGGAAAGGTTACGCGAAAATTTGCCTGCAATAGGAGCAATTGTTAGGAATCTAACCCAACCAGAGGTTCTGACGTCGGCACAGCAACTTACCCAAATGCTTGCAACAATGCAAATTGATGAGAAAATCGACAACAAGTCGCTGTTTAAACTTGTACGAGAAATGAATAAGCCAGAGGTTCGAAAAAGCCTTTCGTTCATGCTTCGTATACTTTCCGAATTAGGTAAAAACAAAGTTTAACCAATTAATAATAAACAATAATAGCTATGGCAGAAAAAACTTATGCAGGTAAATCGGTATCGGTAACTGATGATGGTTACATGACCGACCCCAGTCAGTGGACAAAAGAAATTGCAGCAGAAATTGCTCAGGAAGAGGGAATTTCACTAACCGACAAACACGTAGAAGTTATTGATTTCATACGTGAAAAAACAGCCAAGGGAGAATCGCTAACAATCCGTTCCATTGGAAAATCGGGAATTATTGACACCAAAGGTTTCTACGAACTATTTCCCGGTGCTCCTTTAAAGAAAGCTACACGGATTGCAGGTATTGCAAAACCGTCGAGCTGCGTTTAATCATTAAAATTATAAGAACATGGCAAACATTGAGCACCCAATAAAAAAGGTCATGATAATTTGCGCAAAGGCAAGCATCGAAGATGTTTATGCCTCGCTAGTTATGGCCAACGGAGCCGTTATGGAAGGAATTGAAGCAAAAGTTTTCTTTACCTTCTTTGGGCTCGACGCGATTACAAAGAAGCAGATGAAAAAGCTTCATACCGGAACTGTTGGAAATCCTGGGTTACGTATGCCTGGTGGACTACCTTTCCCTACAATTTTGGGAATGCTTCCCGGGGTTGAAGCAGGAGTTTCGGCAATGATGAAGAGCCAGATGGAGAAGCTAGACATTCCTCCTGTTGACGAGTTTCTGGAGCTTATTACCGCTGGAGGCGGTGAAATATTTGCATGTAAGCTTGCCGTTGAAATGTTCGGACTTAAAAAGGAAGATTTCAGCGAACACGTTAAGGATATTATCACCATTGGCCAGTTTTACGAGTTAGCTGCTGGTGAAGGAACACAAATTATTTTCACCTAAAATTTTATTGGAACCGAACTAAAGTCGTTTGGGAATTTCCAAACGACTTTTTTTATTCCTAAAAATTAGATTAGTATCGGCAGAAAAAATAATTTTGCAGCTTAAATAAATATGGCGCATGCAATCAATCAGGGAAATTTATAAAATTGGATACGGGCCTTCAAGCAGTCATACCATTGGACCCGTTAGGGCCGCAGAAATATTCATGAGTAAGTATCCTGACCTGCATCGGTTTAGGGTTTCCCTCTACGGAAGTTTAGCGTTAACTGGCAAAGGACACCATACCGATTTAGCAGTTAAAAAAGCTTTTCTTCCAAACGATGCTGAAATATTGTGGAAACCCGATGAAAGTTTACCACTTCATCCCAACGGGATGATTTTTGAGGCTTTCGAT
>CAZLXF010000163.1:0-7185 GCA_964563065.1 uncultured Rikenellaceae bacterium
AGCCAGTTACCGAGCAAGTTGAAGAAGCAGTACAAGATACCGCTGCAGTTGTTCAAGATACAACTGTTGTTGAAACTCCTGCTGCTGAGTAACACGCTTTAAAAGTTTTAATTAACGAAAAAAAGTTTACCTGATTCAGGTAAACTTTTTTTCGTTAATAATCGTTGTCAGAAAATTACTTTTTAGTTTCGTTTGGCTTAATTTCAATTCCCAGCTCCTCGAGTTGCTCAATGGAAATGGAGGAAGGAGAATTTATCATAACGTCGCGTCCCGAATTATTTTTTGGGAAAGCAATATAATCGCGAATTGAATCGGACCCTCCGAAAATTGCACATAACCTGTCGAAACCAAAGGCAACTCCACCGTGAGGAGGGGCTCCGTATTTAAAAGCATTTAACAGAAATCCAAACTGCTCCTCGGCTTCCGTTTCAGTAAAGCCAAGGGCTTTAAACATTTTTTGTTGTAATCCACGGTCGAAAATTCGAATGGAACCACCCCCGATTTCAACACCGTTAATCACCAAGTCGTAAGCATTTGCGCGAATTAATGCAGGTTCCGAATCGAAAAGGTGAACATCCTCAATTACCGGAGAGGTAAAAGGGTGGTGCATAGCGTAGAAACGTTTGGTTTCTTCATCCCACTCAAGCAGCGGGAAATCAACAACCCACAGTGGAACGTACTTTTCTGGTGAGCGAAGGTTGAGGCGGGTTCCCATTTCGAGACGCAAAGTACCAAGTGCCTCTAGCATCTTTTTCCTTTCTCCTGCCAGAATCAGCAGTAAATCGCCAGCTTTTGCACCCATAAAGGTTGCCCACTCCGTTAGCTGGTCGGGCGAGAAAAATTTGTCTACCGATGATTTTACGGTTCCGTCCTCGTCGAGTTTAACGTAAACCAATCCTTTAGCACCAACCTGTGGTTTTTTTACAAACTCAGTAAGTTCATCGAGCTGCTTGCGCGTGTAGCTGGCACATCCTTGCGCTGTAATTCCCCCAACAAATTCAGCATCATCAAAAACTACGAAACCTTTGCCTTTGGCAATATCGGTTATGTTTCTAATTTTCATGTCAAATCGCAGGTCGGGTTTATCCGAGCCGTAAAGGCTCATGGCATCGGCAAACGACATGTGCCGGAAGGGTTCATTGAACTCAATTCCTTTAACGTTTTTGAATAGGTGTTTTGTTAGTCCTTCAAAGGTATGGAGAACATCCTCGCGTTCCACGAACGACATTTCGCAATCGATTTGCGTGAACTCGGGTTGCCTGTCGGCTCGCAGATCCTCATCCCTAAAGCATTTTACTATTTGGAAGTATCTATCAAATCCGGCAACCATAAGTAGCTGCTTAAAGGTTTGAGGCGATTGTGGAAGTGCGTAAAATTCGCCAGAATTCATTCGTGAAGGAACCACAAAATCGCGTGCTCCTTCAGGAGTTGATTTTATGAGGAATGGCGTTTCAATTTCAACAAAATTCTGGCTGTCGAGATACTTCCGAGTTTCCTGAGCAACCCTATGTCGAAGCAAAATAGCATTTTTTACAGGGTTCCGACGGAGATCGAGGTAACGGTACTTCATGCGAAGCTCATCGCCACCATCGGTTTCGTCCTCAATGGTGAATGGAGGGGTTTCGGATTTGTTAAGTACTTTTATATGGTCAATAACAACCTCAACGTCACCGGTAGGAATTTTTGAATTCTTGCTTGAACGTTCAACAACTTTTCCTTCGCATTTTATCACGAATTCTCGTCCTAAACTTTCAACGGTTTTTATTGTTTCCGGATCGCAATCCTCTTCGGTAACAAGTTGGGTAATTCCGTACCTATCGCGGAGATCGATAAAGGTCATCCCACCAAAATTTCTGATGCGCTGAACCCAACCACTCAAAGTTACATTTTGCCCAATATTTGCGGCTATAAGCTCGCCGCAGTTATGTGTTCTGTACATATTTCTAAGTTTTTTGAACCTGCGAAGGTATAAAGAAAAAAATACGCTCCCAATAGATGGCATCTTTTTTGTTTTAACAAAAATCAACTAAATATTTTACTTGAGTGACAGAAAAAGTTGACCATACCAAATTTATGAGAGAGGCTTTAAAGGAAGCCGAGTTTGCTCTAAAAAAGGGAGAGGTTCCGGTGGGTGCTGTTGTTGTATGCAACAATAACATAATAGCCCGGGCTCACAACCTAACAGAGACCTTAACCGATCCAACTGCCCATGCCGAGATGCAGGCAGTTACTTCTGCTTTCGCATATTTAGGAGGGAAGTATTTAAATGAATGCACGCTTTATGTTACTCTTGAGCCTTGCGTAATGTGCGCAGGTGCTTTGTACTGGAGTCAGCTAGGTACACTTGTTTACGGAGCCGACGACCCCAAAAGGGGATTTTCTTTGGTGAAGCAAAAATTATTACACCCCAAAACGAAGCAGTTAGCAGGAGTTATGGATGAAGAGGCTTCGATTTTGATGAAAACTTTTTTTAGAGCGAAAAGGTAACGAATGAACAGATGTGATATTTAGAATGTTTCTAAACTACTTAAACACCTTACTATATGTTGCTAACTTTTTTATTTTTGTGAGTTTTGAAAAACTAACCACTTTTTGTGTGTGTTAATTTGCTGGAAATAAAATTAATGAGAATGTTAGATTTATAAAAAGGTAACACAACAATAAATATAAATTGAGATTATAAAAATTACTAACCATAAACAAATATCAGAACTATGAAGATTAATAAATTTATTTTTTCCGTGCTTGCTGTTGCACTTCCTTTTGCAACCATTGCACAAACCAAGAAGGAGGCGGTAGATGCTTACAACAGTGGAGCAACCATGATTAAGGAAAACCCTCAGGGAGCACTTGATAAGCTTTACGAAGCAATAACAATTAGCGAACAGCTTGGCGAAGAGGGCGAGGAAACAAAAGTTTTGGCCGAAAGTTTGATTCCTGGCGTTCACTTTGAGTTTGCAATGAATCTTTACAAGCAAAAGAAAAGTGTAGAAACCCTTGAGCAACTTGAAAAAGCCGAGGAAACAGCAGTTAAGTTTGGTGATGCAAAAACTCAACAAAAAGTTGAAAAAACAATCCCAAAACTTTACTATGCAATGGGAGTAAACCACTACAAAGCGGACGAGTTTGAGAAAGCCATTGAGTACTACAACAAGGCAATTCAGTTTAACGGTGGATTCTCCGATCCAATTCTTGGCTTAGCACTTTCGTACGAGAAGATGGAAGACTACGAAAAAATGTTAGAGTATTTAGCAAAAACCATTGAAGTGGCTAAGAAAACCAACGATAATGGTAAGGCAGAAGATGCGCTGAAGAAAGCAAAAGGGTACCTTATGAGAAATGGTGATGAGGCTCAGAAAGCTGAAAAATTCGATGATGCAGTTAAATATTTCTCACGAGTTCTCGAATTCGATGAGAACGATGGTTCAATTTACTACGTTTTGGCAATCAACTACAATTCTTTGAAGAATTGGGATAAAGCTATTGAGAATGCGAACATTGCTGTTGAAAAGGGTAATGGAACTATTGACAGCGCAGGCGTTTACTACCAGCTTGGAGTAGCATACCAAGGAAAAGGGAGCAACGCAGAGGCATGCGAATCGTTCAGCAAGGCTCTTTCTGGATCATACAAAGCAGCTGCTGAGTACCAAATGAAAGAGGTGTTAAAGTGCAACTAGTTTTTTTACAGCATATTTTGAAGCCGGCTTTTTTGCCGGCTTTCTTTTTTTGGTACGTTTGCAGAAGAAATTTTACCTAAGTGAAAAAGAAAAGCCTCGAACTACTTGCGCCAGCAAAAAATCTTGAAACTGGAATTGCTGCCATTAACCATGGCGCCGATGCTGTGTACGTGGGGTATAGCCAGTTTGGCGCCAGAGAAGCCGCCGGGAACGAACTTTCTGAAATTGAGAAGTTGATAGATTTTGCGCATCTCTTTCACGCAAAAGTTTATGTAACAATCAATACAATAATTTTTGAAGATGAAATTCCGGTAGCCGAAAAGTTAATTCACAGGCTTTACCAAATGGGCGCTGATGCCCTAATAATTCAGGATATGGGAATTCTTGAAATGGATTTACCGCCCATACCAATTCATGCTAGCACGCAGGCAAATAATGTTGATGCTAAAAAAGTTAAGTTTTTTGAAGATATTGGAATTCAACGTGTAATTCTGGCAAGAGAACTTTCTGTTGACGAGATTTTCAGCATCAGAAAACAAACAAAAATTGAACTTGAAGCATTCGTTCATGGAGCGCTCTGCGTATCATATAGCGGGCAGTGCTACTTTAGTCAGGCAATTATCGGAAGAAGCGCAAACCGCGGAGCCTGTGCCCAACCCTGCCGTTCGTCGTACGATTTGGTTGATGAGGACGGAAACGTGATTGTAAAAAGCAAACACCTTTTATCGCTTCGCGACAACAATCAAACGGAAAATATTGAAGCGCTGATCGATGCGGGGGTTTCCTCGTTTAAAATTGAAGGACGGCTAAAGGATTTAGATTACGTAAAAAACATTACCGCTCACTATCGCAAATTGTTGGATTCGATTATTGAGCGAAGGAACGATTTGAGCAGATCGTCGTCAGGAAAAACAGAAATTCTATTCGAACCCGATCCCGAGCGCACTTTTAACCGTGGGTACACCAGTTACTTTGCCAAGGGAAGAGAAAAAAATCAATCTTCGTTCAACACCCAAAAATCGGTTGGGAAACCGCTGGGAATTGTCAGTACTGTTGGTGAAAACTGGTTTTCGTTGAAAACCAATGAAGCGGTTATTAATGGCGATGGACTTTGCTTCTTCGATAAGAAAGGAATTCTTACCGGAATAAAAGCGAACAGGGCTGAAGGTGAACGTATTTTTCCCCTCAAGATGAATGGTATTTTCAAAAATGCAACCGTATACCGTAATTTCGATAAGGCATTCAACCAAACACTGAATTCAACAACTTCCATCCGACAGATTGATTGTGAAATTGTTGTAAAAGTTAGTGAATCAAATTGCAATCTTTCACTTACTGATGAGGATGGAGTTGAAACAAATCATTCTGTTCCGTACGAATTTACATTGGCGAAGAATCCCGAAGCAGTTTCCGAAAACATTAAAAATCAGATAATTAAATCGGGAGATAGTTTTTTGTCGGTAAGCAAAGTGTCGGTAGAATTCCAGAATCCAGAGATACCATTCTTCGCAATTTCGCAGATTAACGGCTGGCGCCGCGAACTTTTTTCATTACATGAAAAAGCAAGGTTGAAAAATCATTTACGACCCGATGTAAAAATAGTTCCCAATACTATTCCTTATCCCGAAAATATCCTTGATTTCAAGGCGAATATTGCCAACCCGTTGGCCGAAAAGTTTTACAAACGTCACGGTGTTGAGAATATGGATAAGGCTTTCGAGCTAAAATCGAACCATGCTGGCGAGCAGTTAATAGTTACGCGTTACTGCATGCTTCATGAATTGGGTTACTGCGATGGGAATAGGAATAATAAGTTGGCAGGTAAAAAACTTTTCCTTCGCGACAATAACCGTTCGTATCCTCTGAAGTTCGATTGCAAAGAGTGCAGAATGAAAGTGCTTTTCCCAAAGGAACCTAAATGAACATCAGCAGGCTAATGGACATAACAACCATTCCTGCAATTAACCCGTAAATGGAAAGGTGATGTTCGCCATATTCACGCGCAGCGGGAAGCAGCTCGTCAATTGATATGAAAACCATTATGCCGGCAACACCGGCAAACAGTATTCCAAAAGTTAGTTCGGTAAGAAAGGGGAGAAGTATCAGGTAACCCACAAGGGCTCCTACTGGTTCGGCCAAGCCCGAAAGGAACGAGAGAGTGAAAGCTTTTCGTTTATTCCCTGTGGCGTAAAAAATTGGAACCGAAACCGCAATTCCCTCAGGAATGTTGTGAATGGCAATGGCAACTGCAATGGCAATACCCAAAGCAGGATCGGTAAGTGCAGCCGTAAACGTGGCCAAACCCTCTGGAAAATTATGGATGGCGATGGCAAGCGCAGTGAACATTCCCATACGCATTAGCTTTCTATTTTTTTTTGTTCTGGGCTCATCCTCTTCTAAAAGCTTAATTTCATGGGGGTTTTCTTCCGATGGAATCAACTTATCAATAATTGCAATAATTGCGATACCTCCAAAAAACGATGCGACAGTGATCCACGATCCTGCCATGTAGCCAACTGCTTCAATCAATGACTCCTTGGCCTTGAAGAAAATTTCAACGAACGAAACGTAAATCATAACTCCAGCCGAAAATCCCAAAGCTACCGACAAAAATTTTGTATTTGTATGCTTGGCGAAAAAAGCGATTGTACTTCCAATTCCGGTTGATAAACCGGCAAAAAGTGTAAGACCAAAAGCAATTAGTATGTCGTTTAGTTCGTATTCCATGGGAGGAAATAATGTTTCATTTTGCGAAGTAAAATTATGAAATACTTTGTTGTAGCAACTTTATCTCAGCAGAAAAATTTAACTCGGGGTTTGTTTTTTGAATCCTACTAATCTGTTGAAGTGTGTTGTCTACAAACAACCGATGCTCCTTTGTATTCACTTTAATTGGTTTATGCTCGGCATTCAGCACAATTTTTTCAATTTCTTTCGAAAGTTTTTGATCAGCTGAATCAATTAATACTTCTTTAAATTTTCCCCATATGTAGTTGATCGCCAAATCGGAAGGATGCAGCATGTCGTCCTTGTAGAATCGGTAATCGCGCAGCTCATCCATCATAATTTCGTAGGCGGGGAAGTAGAAAATATTTTCGGGAAATTGTTGCGCTAACTTATGCACAGCCAAAATTAGCGTTGATTTGCTAACCTGATTTCCCTCCGCTCCATCCTTCCAATGGCGAATTGGGCTAACAGTAAACAGAACTTTTAGGTTTGGTTTTGAAACAAAAATTTCTTCAAGAATTTCACTCCAGTAATCAAATATTTCGTTTACTGTTAGAAGTTTATGATCGAATTCCTTTGCAGGAATTTTGTGGCAGTTTGCCACAGGATTCTCCATCCCTTTATGTATGTATACCCTTGCAGTGCCGAATGTGATGGCTAGAATTTCAGTTTTCTCCCAAAATTTGTTTGACTCTTGTAAGTTACTGTTGATTTTTTGGAGACAATTTTCCTTGCTCTCCGACGAGAAAGTGGTATGATGCATAAAACTGAACCACAAATT
>CAZLXF010000164.1:0-7176 GCA_964563065.1 uncultured Rikenellaceae bacterium
GTTGTGAATGCGGTTGCTTCCGATAAAGTTTACGATGGAAACACCAATGCAATAATCACTAGTACTGAGCTCAGCGGGGTTGTTGGCGATGAGGTTGTATCATTAGGCAACCACACCTCCGGTGTATTTGCGCAGGCAAATGTTGGTGAAGATGTAGCTATAACCACTGCTATGACAATTGCCGGTGCCGATGCTGGAAACTACACTTTGGTTCAGCCAACTACTTTAACGGCAGACATTACTGCGCTTGAGCTTACCATTGGTGGAACATTCACGGCTGAGGATAAAACATACGATGGAACCACAGCAGCAACAATTGCTAACAACGAACTTTCGCTTGTAACTCCTGTTGCTGGCGATGATGTTTCGCTTATAAATGTTGTGGCTGAGTTTGAAAGTGAAACAATTGGTGAGAATATTATTGTAAGCATTACCGCTGCCGAGCTGGATGGCGATGATATGGATAATTACACACTGTCAATTATTGGCGCTCCAACCACAACCGCCACAATTTCAGCAGTTACCTACACTTTAACGCTTGTTGTTAACTCCGAAGAAACCGGAACCGTTACCGGAGCGGGCAGCTACGAGGAAGGCGAAGAAGTTACTATCACTGCCACACCAGCTGAAGGCAACGTTTTCGTGAAGTGGACATATACGGTGCCTGAGGCTCTCGAAGGCACCGAAGTGAGTACCGAAGCCAACACCACCTTCACCATGCCTGCTGAGAATGTTACGCTTACTGCGTACTTCGAGGAGATTCCTCCGGAAACTTTCACCGTAACTTTCACCGTAACTGATAACGATGGGGCTGTTGAAGGTGCAACCATTAACATCAACGAACAATCGCTAACAACAGACGCAAGTGGTGTTGCAACAATTGAGTTGGAAAATGGAGTCTACTCCTACTCGGTTTCCGCATCAAACTACATTACGCTCGAAGGTTCTGTTACTGTGGATGGAGCTGATGTTGATGAAGAGGTGACTTTGGTTCACGTGGGGCTTAGTGAAAATATGCTAGCAAATATCTCGGTGTTCCCAAATCCATTCACAAATGAGATAAATATTGCAAATGCCGAAAATGTTAGGCGGGTAATTATTAGCAATATTATTGGCGAAGTGGTAATGGATATTTCACTAGCTCAATCATCAACCCAAAAGTTAGAAACAAACCTACATTCTGGAATATACTTAATAAGCATAATTGCCAACGATGGCAGCAGGGTTGTTAAGAAGATGATTAAAAGGTAAGTTATAGCCCAACTTCAAATAAAAAAGCATGGTTGTTTCGACAGGCTCAACAACCATGCTTTTTTTGTGCTTTAAGGTTTTACTCTTTTGGCAAGTACTGGAAAAAAGTATCGCCGCGCAATCCGAGTCGTAAGGTTTCAAGTGAGATAACTTCGGTTGGAGCAATGTTTCCAAGGTTTACGTTTGCGCCCAGCAATTTAATGAACCAAGCCTGCTGGCTTTTAATTGGGGCTTCCCAAATCACATTCTCATTCTTAACGTTATGGGTAATTCCGTCAATCAGCTCCGTGTTGGCTGTGTGGTCGCTATTATAAATCCCGATATTTCCACTCTCGCGGGCTTCGGCAATTACCTTCCACGAACCAGCCTCAAGTTCGGCTTTCATCATGGCAATCCATTGGTCGTTTGGTATTTCAACATTTGCCAACTTTGACCCCACCTCGGAAATTACGGTTAGCTGGTTCGATAGCTGCTGAATGTAGTTGCACTTTTCGCCATGCTCAATGGGCAGGGTTCCGTCTGAAATTTCGGCCAAATCGAGGCTATATTCATCCAAAAGTTTCCTGAACTCGTTGAACATTCCCCGAGCAAGGAAAACTTCAAAAAGTGTTCCGCCAAAGTATGGTCGAATATTGGCTTGCTTGTAAATGGCAATTTTCTCCTTAAGTGGTTTAGTAATAGCCGAAGTCCCGAATCCAAACTTCACAAAATCGATGTAATCGCCAGCTATGCTAACCATATCCTCGGCCTCACGAACGCTTAATCCTTTGTCCATAACCATTGTTAAACCTGTTTTCCTAGGTTTACTTTCCCTTTCGGGAATAAAAGGTAAATTAAAATATGCCATCTATTTTTTTTTAGGTTCAAAACTTGATTAAACCCCAAAAGTAACACATTTGGAGTTACCCATGAAATTGTAGGAAAAAATGCTTGGGAAATTTCTATAAATGCTCTAGAGGGTACTAACCCTTCGTAGGAACTCAATGTCTTTCTCGGCGGGCACTATCGACAAAAAATCGGTAACGGATAGTGGATCCATCATTTTTGCCATACGTAGCGTATCGAGCGCCTCGGTTTGTTTGTTCGACATGTAAAGGGCGGCTGCACGAATTACTTTCAGCATTGGAATATTTGGAAACTTAAGGGCAATTCGGTTATAAAAAAGTTCTACATCGTCCAACCGATCCTGGTAAAGAAGAATTTCGGCAATTCCGAGGTAAGCATCGGGTTCATCGGGATTTAACGAAATTGCTTGATGGTAGGCATCAATTGCCTCATCGGCATTATTAAGTTCGTATTTTACCTTGGCTAGTCCTAGCCAAAAATCGTAGTTTTCAGGATCGAGGGCTTTTGCCTTGGCAATTAAATCGAGTGCCATGTTGTACTGCTTGGTTTCGAGCATTACCACGCCAATTCCATAGTACGCCTCGGCAGTTGCAGGATTTATGCTCAAACTTTTACGATACGCTTTAAGAGCGTTATCGTAGTTCTTCATTTTCTCGTAGCACTCTCCAATGGAACAATAAATCTTTGGATTTTCGGGCTCCAATTTTACCAAATCGTTAAAACAATTTATTGCAGCCTGGTAACTCTCGTTATTGGCAAGAGTATTGGCTTTATTGAAGTATGCAGAACTGTTGTTGGGGTCAATGGCAATGGAAAAGTCGAATGCTTCTATGGCTTTTTCGTTATTATCTTTGTAGGAGTAAAGAATTCCAAGATTATACCAAACATTCGATGAGAATGGATTGATATCAAGGTACTTATTATAATAAAATTCAGCATTTTCCAAATCGTCAATCTGCTCGTAACCGAAGGCCAAATCAAAAATGATGTTCAACGATTCAGGGTTCATTTCAAATGCCATACCTAAATACTTCACCGCCTCGTGGTAGTTTTCGCTATACTGATATAAACCGGCAATACGATAATAAAGGTTATCCTTATCGAAAGCGGTTAAACTAATTGCTCTGTTAAAATATTTTTTTGCTGCATCAGCATCCATCATTTCAAGCGATGCTTGCCCCAACAGGAAATATATTTCGCCGTTAAACGCATCGAACTTAGTAAGTAGCTGTAACATTTCAACAGCTTCGGTAAAGCGCTTTCCCATAATTAGCACTTCTGCCTTGCAAACCTGCAACTCAATTGAGTTGGGATATATTTTCAAAGATTCATTTACTGCCTCCGATGCTTTTTTATAATCGTCAGCGTTCAGGTAGTAACCAATAACACTTTCAAAATCAACAACATCAAGAAATATCCTCCTCCTGCTACGTAGCGAATCCTCAAATTTCTGAACCGCTTCCATAGTCTCCTCATCACCAAACATAAAATCGCCTTCTTCCCTCATAAAAATTACAATTATGCCGCAAACATAACACAATTATCCCTTTTTTATGCAAAGGGAGCATGCGTTATTATTAACAACTGAAATAAAATATCAACAAAAACCAATGGAATGCTACTAGAAATCGCTTTCTCTGTCCTTAAAATACTTCATGAACTGAACTCGCTCGTAAGCCGCAGGATTGTATGATTTTTCCTGACTCATTTTACCTCGAAATTCCTCAATAGATTTGTAGCTCTTCTCCTGCATCCAGTCCTCTAAATGGGAAAGCATTGTTTTAACCTGGCCGAAACCATTTCGGTAAAGAACAGAACAAACCTGAACAGCCTTGGCGCCGGCAAGCAGCTGTTTTACAACAGCATCACCACTATGAACGCCTGTAGAAGCGGCTAAATCTTTTTTAATTCTGCCCGACATTAAAGCAATCCAACGTAGAGAAATTCCTAAATCGGAGGATGTGCTAAGAACATGCGAAGCGTTATGGTCGAAAGTATAAATATCAAAATCGGGGTTGTAGGAGCGGTTAAAAAGAACTATGGAGCTAACCTTGGTTTCGCTCAATTGTTTAATAAAACGGGCTAAAGCGGAATTGTAGCTTCCTATTTTTATAGCTATGGGAAGTTTTGTATTATCGGCCACATTCTTTACTATGTCGAAGTAAAGCTTCTCGTTATCGGCTTCAGTTCTGTTTATATCCGAGGGGAGCGCAAAAATATTCAGTTCAATTCCATCGGCACCAGCCTCCTCTGCCCTACGGGCAAATGTTGGCCATCCATCAGCAGTAACGCAGTTAATGCTGGCAATAATTGGTATTTTTACTTTTTTCTTTGCGTCGCTAATTAGCTTCAGGTAGTTCGAAACCGGGTCGGACATCTCATCAAAATCGAAGTACTCCATGGTTTCTGGGTAAATGAATCCCGAAGCCTGCATCCTGTTTAAGTTATCGTGTGTATCAGCAATAATCTCCTCCTCAAATATCGACTTAATTACAACAGCCCCAATACCTGCTTCTTCCAAAGCAATAATATTCTTTAATGTTCCTGTTAATCCTGAACTTGATGCAATAATCGGATTTTTGAGGGTTAAACCCATGTAGTTTGTGGTAAGATTTGCCATGGTTTTCAGTTTTAGATGAGTGATACTAAAGATTAATAACTAAATTTACTCAAAAAATGGAGCGAATTCAAGTAGTTAACAATAAAAATGGAAAAAAGTTGAAATCAACAAAAATCTCTAAATCTCAAGGTTTGTCATCTCGCTGGTTACCTTAAAATCGAAACTTGGGTACTCAAATATTGGGAAACGTGGTTCGGTTTCTCCAATGGAGTAGCCCCAAACGCTGGAGTACTCCTTCCTATCCTCGCCCATTTCCTCAAGTTGATGTAAATATTCGCCAATGGGTTTTGATTCGATAATTACCACCTTCCCCATTTTGTTAATTATTGGACTGTGCCACCGGGTGTGGTCGTGGTCGAACTCCAGTATTCGTCTTCCCCAGCGTGTTATTCCAATGGTTCTGAAGGTTAAACTTTTTCCAACACCTGGGAGGTTTATTACATTCCTGTCAGTAGCCAGAAATGGGATGTCAGTTTTTTCTCGTAAATTCTTCAACTTGTCAACAACCGTGCTGGCATCGAGCGTGTAACCCTTTATTTCCTCAAGGTACTCATCGGGGATGGTACCAAATGTTTTCTCTTCAATCTCCTCCTGCACGGCCCGTGCATTGGTGGCGTAGTTAAAAGTATTCTCCTGAAAACCTTTTACCGAAAATGTGTAGTATGTTATTACTCCTATATCGTTCAACACTTTACGTAACTTTGCCGTGTGCCCACGGCGCGATGCTGCCGAAGTGAATACCAGCTGATTGTTTACAATCCAGCCAGCGCTTATCAATCGTTCCACAGCCTGCTTCGATTCGGGAGTAATCTCCATGGGCGATTCGAAGTGGGTTTGAATTACGAACTGCTTTATTCCAATCTCTGAGGCTTTCTTACGAAAATCGGACAGAACCTTAACCAGTTCTGGATTTACTCGTTGTGGCAGGTAGGCTGGTAATCGGGTTCCCAACCGTATCCGAACAATCTCGGCGTACTTTTCACCATCCTTTCTATGCTCGTTGGCGTAACGTTTTCGAATAGCCATTTCGTAAACCTTATCGAGAATGTTCTGTAGGGTTTTAGTTCGGCTCATAAGCGCATCGCCACCAGTAATTAGGATGTCACGAAGTTGCGTGTCGTTTTCCCAGTAGCCAAGCAGCCTCAACAACTTCTCCTCCCACGTTTCCTTTGGTTTCAACTTATCGAGGTTGAAGTTTAGGTTCCCACGCTGAAAATCGTACATACGTTGGCACGAAACGCACAAACCACCGCAAGCGCGACCCATGGTATCGGGGATAAGAATTGCAACTTCGGGGTAGCGCCGGTGCACGCAACGAGCCGAAGGTAGCAGCCAACCCGCTGCATTTGGTTTTCCGTGCTCAACTTTATCCTCTTTCTCCCAGGCAGTTATATTCCCAAAATGATCGATAAGAGGCTTGCTATAAATAACATAATGGCGAATAGCCAAATCGGTTCCCACCGAAAAATCATCAATTTTGGTGTTAAGAAGTGAAAGGTAGTACGGATTTACAAAGAATGGAATTCCTTTCTCCTCGGCCTTCTCCAGAAGTTTTTGTGTATCTAAATCGAGCGAGTAGTCGAGCAACTTATTCAACAATGCAGGCGAGCGAACCGCAAAACGGAGGTGAAACTTGTAATCGTCCCACCATTCGTGCATTTTTTTCAGTTTCTGCTCATGTGTTAGTCCATCATCGAAACAGAATTTTGTATCACCAACTTCGCAGCTGGTAATGTTATCAACCAGAATATCAATGATTCTGTTCTTATTCTCCTGCCTGGTTTTAATTACGTGTGGTTCCAGCCCGTCAGTCCACCTGTTCATCCACTCTGTTAGTTCCTTCTTGGTTGGTTTTTCCTGAGAAAGTTTACTGTTTAGCTGCCTAAATAGCTGTATCATATCCTCGAAGAAAAGCGGTTTCGCTCCGCCAGTTCCTTTCTTTACGCCAAGCCAAAGTATACGAAAAGGTTCCGACTTGGTAAGCTGATTGTTTCGGTATGGATTCTTAAACTCACGTCCCGAATTATTTGCGTAGTCGAGAATACGAATAGCAGCAAAATCCTGCCAGCGTAGCTTCTCGTAACCCTGCCGACCGGTAGTAACTCCATTGTAGTAGTCTACAGCATCGGGGTTCTCTGCAAGAACCTTTTTTGCCAATTCCTTAATATTTAATCGAAACTGATCTAGATTCTCTGAGCATTTGAAAATTTCAACAAGGTTGGGGTTTTCTCGAAGCAACTTACGAAGAAGAGTAAGCGATTTAGCCGAAAGGGCAATTTTATCTGGATAGTAAGTCATTGTCTTGAATTATTTGCTGCCAGAAATATTGCTTTGGGAGTATTATAACTTTTGTAAGCAACAAGTAGTTTTCCGGCGTGAATATTATATACTTCCTACTAATTCCATCAATTTATAAGGAAGTGCATGCAAAGGTACAAAAAAAGAGGGATTTTGTCAAG
>CAZLXF010000165.1:0-7149 GCA_964563065.1 uncultured Rikenellaceae bacterium
AACTCTGTGTTTCCATTGTGACACACTGTGGTAAAATACCTTAATAAATTCCACAGAGTTTCACAGAGTCCTTTACTGAGTCGCACAGTGAACTTTTGAGACACTACCTTTTTCTTAATTAACAGTGGTACTTCTTATTCCGAAAGTGGTAACTTTGCAGAGAAATAATTGTGTAAATGAGTATTCTGCCAATTTCATCGTGGTTTTCCGAAACGGTTAAGCAACCGTTATTAATTGCGGGTCCGTGCAGCGCTGAAAACAGGCAGCAGGTTGTGGAAACTGCCACAGAAATTGCCAAACTTAAAAGGGTTCATGTTTTTCGGGCTGGAGTTTGGAAGCCTCGCTCGCGTCCTGGAAGTTTTGAGGGGGCAGGTGAAAAAGCGCTGGAGTGGCTTGTTGAAGCTAAACAGAAAACGGGACTCAAACTTGCCGTTGAGGTTGCCACTGCGCAGCATATTGAGCTGGCGCTCAAGTATGGAGTTGATATTTTATGGATTGGTGCCCGAACATCGTCAAATCCTTTTTCTGTTGACCAGCTGGCCGATGCGCTACGCGGAGTAGAAGTTCCAATTCTAGTAAAAAATCCGGTAAACCCCGATTTTGAGCTATGGGTTGGTACCATTGAACGTTTTGAGCGGGTTGGAATAAAAAAGTTGGGAGCAATTCACCGCGGATTTTCTCCCTTCCAAAAATCGGCTTACCGCAATCAACCAAAGTGGGAAGTTCCCATCGACTTGAAGAGCTACATTCCAACGTTGCCAGTAATTTGCGATCCCAGCCACATATCGGGACGTCCGGCATTAATCCCTGAAATTGCGCAGAAAGCGCTCGACCTTTCCATGGATGGGCTGATGATTGAAACACACATAAATCCGGGGGTTGCACTAAGCGATGCCAAGCAGCAGATAACTCCAGCACAGCTGGAAAAACTTCTTGATAATCTGGTTTTTCGGAAAGAATCACCAACAAGCCCATCGTTCATCGATTTTTTGGAGGCTAGCAGGGAAAAAATCGACTCGCTCGATCAGCAGCTTCTTGAGTTGCTGGCTCAGCGCATGGATATTATAAAGCAAATTGGCGAATTCAAGAAAAGGAATAATGTTGCTGTAATGCAGCTGCGCCGGTGGGAAACTATGATTCGTACACGGGTTGAATTTGGTAAATCGCTGGGGCTCGACGACGAGTATGTAAAAAGCCTGCTACGTCTTGTTCACAAGGAATCAATCCGTAAGCAGGCCGATATTTTGGGTGAGCAAAATACTTCCGAAGAGAAGTAAATTCCTACTTAATTTCTTCCACTTTATAATCGTAACCCTCCATTACCGGGTTGGTTAGAACTTTTGCACAAGCCTCGTTAACCCGTTCAAGAGCAGCCTCTTTGGTTGGGGCTTCAATTTCAAAAGTAATGTGTTTGCCAATGCGAACATTGGAAACCTCGTTAAAACCGATGTTGTGCATGGTCATTCCAACTGCTTTTCCCTGCGGATCGAGAAGCGCTTTCAGGGGCATTACGTTTATTTCTGCTTGAAATTTCATGGTTGCAAGTATTTTTTTCATCACAAAACTATTAAAAAAACCCGAAGGAATAGCAAATGCTTATGAACATATTTATTAATCTTGATCAACAAAATTGAAAAACTGTAGGTTAGCCATTGCTGTCGAATTGCGATTTTTGTATCTTCGTTGAAAATATTGATGCTATGGCAGGAAGAAAGGGTAGTAAGTACTACGATATTTTTCTAAAGCATAAGGTTTGGCTCGAGAATATTAACGGTGAGGATATTGTTGGAGGCGGAAAGTTCGATCTTCTCCTTTCAATTGAGGAAACCCAGTCCATTACAGCTTCGGCTGAGAAGTTGGGTATTAGCTACCGAAAAGCTTGGGGGAATATTCGGGAAATTGAGCAGAGGCTCGGATTTTCAGTTGTTGAAAAGCATAGAGGGGGAAAGGAAGGGGGAAAAACAATACTCAATGCCGAAGGCAAAAAGCTGATAGATGCTTACCGTGAGTTTCTGGCACAAATCGAAACTCTAATGCACGATGCCGCAAAAGAATTCTGGAATAAAATAAACGATTAGTTATTTGTCCCAAAGTATATTTTTGAGTCGAATTTATTTTTTGCGATATGATTTTTTTACATAACCAAAAATTTACCCATGCGCGTTAAAAAAGTTTTTATTCTTTTATCAACCGTTCTTTTTTTTGGCTGTACAGGAAGCAATAAAGTAGGTGAAAGCAATGCAATAACCATATTCCATGCTGGTAGCCTTTCGAAACCGCTGAAGGCAATTGCCGATAGCTTTATGGTCGAAAATCCAGAGGTGAAGGTTTTGCTAGAAGCCGCCGGTAGCGTTGAGTGCGCCCGAAAAATTACCGAGCTGGGCAGAGAGTGCGATTTAATGTTCTCCGCCGATTATAAAGTGATTGATGAGCTGCTTATTCCTGAGTTTGCCAACTGGAACATACTGTTTGCAGGCAACGAATTAACGTTGGTTTACACTCCCAAATCGAGGTTTGCCAACGAAATAAATCAGCAGAACTGGATTGAAATTCTTCTAAATCCTGAAGTATATTTTGGGCGTAGCGACCCCAACTCCGATCCGTGTGGTTACAGAACTCTTCTTACCCTTCAGCTGGCCGAGCGGTTCTACAATTCTCCTGGTCTTACGGCCAGATTTGAGACTAAGGATAACCGGTTTATTCGTCCCAAAGAGGTCGACCTAATTGCCCTTCTCGAAACCGGGGCAATCGATTACATTTTTCTTTACCGTTCGGTGGCCATTCAGCACGGGCTTAATTACTTGCGACTTCCCGACGAGATTAACCTTGGCTCAGCATCCATGGAGGAGAATTATGCAACTGCTTCACTTAAAATTAGAGGTTCTTCGCCCGGCGACACTTTGCTTATTAAGGGTGAACCCATGGTTTACGGATTTACAATAATTAAAAATGCTCCAAACAAGGAGTTAGCCAATCGATTTGCAAATTTTTTCCTTGAAAAGGGAAAAGGGCTTAAATTGGTTGAGGAGAGTGGAATGCCAGTTCTTTCGCCACTGGTTGTAAAGAATGAGATTTCCGTTCCTGCTTCAATTTTGAAAATTGTAAAGGGAAATGAGTAGAAAATTTTTGGGAGTAAAACATATTTTCGCTTTTCTGGGCGGAGTTTTGCTGCTGTTCATTATTGCGCCCATGCTTGGGATGGCCTTTGCAACTCCGTTGGCCTCATTCTTTTCAACAGCTGCCGAGGCAGAAGTTCAGCAAAGCATTGGGCTTACAGTTTGGGTTTCGTTGCTGGCAACGTTAGGCTTTTCAATACTAGCAATTCCACTTGCTTACCTTTTGGCTCGAAAGCAGTTTCCCTTAAAAAAAGTTGTTGTTGGAATTATCGATTTGCCCATTGTTATTCCGCATTCGGCGGCAGGAATAGCAATTCTGGGTTTCATTAGCCGCGATTCGGTGCTGGGAAAGTTTGCCGGTTTCTTTGGTTTAAATCTGGTGGGAAGTCCGTTAGCCATTGCATTCGCCATGGCGTTTGTAAGTATCCCGTTCCTCATTAATGCTGCCCGCGACGGATTTGCGTCAGTTCCGGTAAGGTTGGAAAAAGCGGCGCTAAATTTGGGCGCTTCGCCCATTAGGGTTTTCTTCTCAGTTTCGTTGCCACTTGCTTGGCGAAGCATTGTGTCGGGTTTGGTTATGATGTTTGCCCGAGGAATGAGCGAGTTTGGAGCGGTTGTAATTGTGGCCTACCATCCTATGGTTGCTCCGGTTCTTATTTTCGATAGGTTCAACTCGTTCGGCTTAAAATACGCACGACCCGTAGCCCTGCTTTTCATTTTGGTAAGCCTGGCGCTTTTTGTTATTGTTCGGTTGTTATCTTCTAAAAACAAAGAGAATGCTTAAACTTGCGAATTTATCAAAAAGGCTGGGCGAATTCACGTTGCAGAATATTTCGTTAGAAATCACTGCGGGCGACTACTTCATTCTGCTTGGCCCTTCGGGTGCTGGTAAATCGGTTCTGCTTGAGGTTATTGCCGGGTTAGAGAAGAGCGATTCAGGGGAGATGTTTTTAGCTGAGCAAGAAATTTCAAACCTTTCAATTCAGGATAGGAGCGTTGGATTAGTTTTTCAGGATTTGGCTCTTTTCCCGCATATGACTGTTAAGCAGAATATTGCTTTCCCAATTAGGCAAAACGGGTTGCCGTATACTGAATTAGTAAAACGAGTAAATGAGCTGGCAGAACAGTTCTCAATATCACATTTGCTACATCGTTTCCCAAAAACGCTCTCTGGAGGAGAGCAGCAGCGGGTTGCACTTGCCCGAACCCTTGCAAAAAATCCAAAAGTACTTTTGCTCGATGAGCCATTGGCATCGCTCGATGTGGAGCTGAAAACTGAAGCACGGAAAATCCTTCGGGAACTTAACCGAAGCGGGCAAACCATTGTGCACGTAACCCACGATTACGAGGAAGCTATTTCCCTTGGAAGTAAAATTGCTGTTATGCATAATGGTAAAATTGAGCAGTCGGGAATCCCCGAAGAAGTTTTCTCAAAGCCTGCGTCATCGTTCGTGGCAAGTTTGGGTGGAATTCGAAATTTTTTTAAAGCCGGTCTAATACCCTCTGATCATAAGGATATTATGGTTGCAAAAGTAACCGATGCGGTTTCATTTTTTGTTCTTGAACAAAAAGCTGGAAACGGGTACGTTTTATTCCCAGAAAATTCAGTTACAGTTTCCGATCAATCTGCTACCTCAAGCGCTCATAACTCATTTTTAGGAACTGTTGTTGATATATATTCCCAGCGATATGGCGTTACCATTGCTGTTGACATTGGCGTAACCGTTCATGCAACAGTAACCCCCGACTCGGTAAATTATTTGAATATTATTCTTGGGAAAAAAATATGGGTTTCATTTAAGGCCTCCAGCCTTATTTTTATATCAACAACATAGTTTGGGTTTCAGAAAGTTGGTATAATATTTGTCAAAATCAACATTAAATAATCCAGTTTGGAAGGCTTTTTTCAAGCAAACTTTTTCTGCTATAACATAATTTAAACCCATTTTAAGTAACTAATTTATAGGTTTATTGTATATTTATAGTCTGTTTTGGTTTAAATTTTAAATTCTTGATATATGAAAAAAGTACTACTATTTCTAACAACATTTTTGCTTATTACAAACCTTTGGGCTCAAAACACAAAAGGTTTCAGCTATCAGGCTGTGGTTCGGAATACCGATGGTGAGCCTGTAAGTAATCAGCAAATTGGAATTCTGATAACAATTCAGGATGCTGAAGCAACCAATAACTTTTACTCCGAAATCCACAATACTTCAACTTCTCCACAGGGAATAGTTTCATTGGTAGTTGGTGAGGGAACCGTAGCCGAAGGTGATTTTGAGGCCATTCCTTGGTCGGGAGAACTATTTCTAAAAGTTGAAGTTGATTTAACGGGTGATGAAAGCTATGTTGAGCTGGGAACAACCAAACTTCAATCGGTTCCTTTAGCGCTTTTTGCCGCCGACGGCAATCAGGGTCCTCAGGGAGAACCTGGTCCACAAGGGGAAACCGGTGCCGATGGTCTTTCAGCCTACGAGCTGTGGCTTGCAGAAGGAAACGAGGGTACCGAAGCGGATTTTCTGGCAGCTATAAAAGGCGAAGCCGGTGAAGCTGGGCCTCAGGGTGAACCCGGAATTGATGGTAAAACCATTCTAAATGGAACGGTTAATCCAACTTCCGATGTGGGTGTTGATGGTGATTTCTATCTTAACACTTCAACAAATGAAATTTTTGGACCAAAGGCCAGTGGTGCTTGGCCAACAATCGGAGTTTCGCTTGTTGGACCGCAGGGTCCCGAAGGTCCTTTGGTTGCTGGGAATTCTGGTCAAATTCTTGTTAATAATGGTTCGGAGTGGGCTGCCTCAAGTGCAATACATATTAATTCAAATAATGTTGGAGTTGGAACTACATCTCCCTCAGCTAAGTTGCATGTTGTTGGCGATATAAAATCGTCGGGTTCAATTATTGGAACCAGCGTTCAGGTTGGTGAACCTGTATCCGATCCTGATGCTCCGCTGTTTGTTGTTCGCAACAGTAACAACGAAGTTGTATTTGCCGTTTACGAGGAGGGCGTGCGCATGTACGTTGCTAGCGATGATGGTTCAAAAGCCAGCAAGGGTGGTTTTGCGGTTGGAGGTTTAACACAGAGTAAGGTTGGGGCAGAATACTTTCGGGTAACACCCGACAGTGTTAGAGTTTATATCGACACTTCTACCGACGAAGGGAAAGTTGGAAGCAAGGGTGGTTTTGCCGTAGGTGGCTTAACCCAGTCGAAGGAATGGGGAGAGGAGTTTCTCCGAATTACCCGCGATAGTTCAAGAATTTACGTAAACGATAATGTTGCAAAGGCAGGCAGCAAAGGAGGCTTTGCCGTTGGAGGTTTAACTCAAAATAAAATAAATGATTCTCGCGCAAATTTTTTCAACGTTTCTACCAACCCTGTTGAGACAATTACCAACGAACCAAGAATACTGTGGTACCCCTTGAAAAATGCATTTATGGCTGGTTTGGTGAACATTAGCAGTGCTACTGATGTTGGCGAGAATTCAATGTCCATGGGTTACAAGAATATTGCCAAAGGCAACTACTCACAGGCTTTCGGCTACCAGTCGCAGGCATTAGGCCAGTACTCAAGCGCATTTGGAAAGAATGCCTTGGCGAACACCGACAACACTTTCGCTTTTGGCGATGGAGCCAGCGCCAATCAGCTCGATTCCTACGCATTTGGTTCAGGAGCAACCGCCGATGGTATTGGTAGCTTTGCTTTCGGTTCGTTTGGTCGCGACACGTTAACATTTGCACCACTTAGTGACCCAACCACTGCCGCAGGCAACTATTCCTTTGCTATAGGTATGGGAGCAAGCGCAACAGGAGTTGGATCAACGGCGCTAGGTGTTTTGAGTTCTGCCGTTGGAGATGGTGCAATGGCGCTTGGGGTTTCTTCAAAAGCCTTAGGTGACAAGTCGTTAGCGCTAAATATTGGTGAAGCAGAAGGGGCTTACTCACTTGCATTTGGTCGCTACTCGAAGGCAACAGGCGATTACTCAATCGCAATTGGGAGAGGAATTAAAAAGATGAATACTGTTTACAA
>CAZLXF010000166.1:0-7118 GCA_964563065.1 uncultured Rikenellaceae bacterium
CCATCGCGATAGGTTCCAATCCACATAACACCCGATCGGCTTTCGTATAAGCATCTTATTGTGTTACAACTTATGCTTTGCGGATCAAGCGGGTTATTTTGGTAGGAAACTGTTACGCCTTTTTCTGGATTGTATAGCTGTAAACCATTATAGGTAGCAATCCAAAAGTTGCTTTTTTCATCTTCAAGAATAGAAAGTACCGATCGGCTAAGAACTTGAAGCGGCGATTTTGTTGAATCGGTATATTTGGTAAAAGTATTCTCTTTTAGGTTAACTACAACTATACCCAAGTCCTCAACCGATAACCATAAATCGCCATTTCTGGCTTCGGTAATATCAACAACTAGCTTAAACAAATCTTTATCTGAACTTTTCAGAAGTTCAGAGATATGTGTAAATGTATTTTTATCCTGGTTAAAAATACAAAGGCCCTTGTCGGTTCCAAGTAGCATTTTACCGGTTGAACTTTGCTTAATCGATCTTACAAGGTTCCCTGGTAAACTCGAATCATCGAACTCCTTGTACTTAAAGTTTTTGAAGGAATTCGAATTAATGTCAAGAATATTTAACCCGCCCCCAGCGGTTCCTACCCAAATATTTCCATCAGCATCCTCGGCTATGGACATTACAATATCGCTGCTTAAACTGCGTTGGTTTCCGGGTATATTTCTGAAAGAAGAGAAAGTTTCATCGTTTCGGTTAAAAAGGTTCAATCCTCCTCCAAGGGTTCCAATCCATAATCTGGCATTTGAATCCTCGTATAAAGCCATTATTCGGTTATTGGAAATTGAAGTTGAATCGTGAGGGTTGTTTAGAAAAGTTGTGAATTCGAAACCATCGTAACGGTTTAGACCATCCTCAGTGCCAAACCACATGTAGCCCAATGTATCCTGGGTAATGCTGTAAACAGTGCTTTGGGAAAGCCCCTGTTCTTTAGAAATTTTATGAAATTCGAAACGGTACGATTGGGCAAAGGAGTTGAATGATGCCAGAAAAAACAAACATCCAAAAGTAATCAAACCAATATGTTTTCTAAAAAAAATCATTTAGGTTTAATTATAACAGGGTGTACATTGTTGCATAAATGCATACGAGCAAATGTAACCGAAGCAAACTAATAAATCAACAGTAAGTTATTAAAAAAAAACAAAAAAAACGGTTCAACTACACATAGAACCTACACATTGAGGCTGTTAATATACATTTTTTATTTTTGACAAATGCTATTAATGGAATGACGGATATATCTATTTTTTAAACAAAAAAGCAGGAACAACCTTTCGTTTTGTTCCTGCATAAAAAAAAGAAATTATCTATTACTTCAAAGCGTTGAACATTGTAGTACCAATATCAGCAGGCGACTCAACTACATGAATTCCACACTCGCTCATTATTCTCATTTTGGCAGCAGCTGTATCGTCGGCTCCACCAATAATGGCTCCGGCATGGCCCATTCTTCTGCCCTTTGGGGCAGTTTGACCGGCAATAAAACCAACAACCGGTTTTTTACAATTATCCTTAATCCAGTAGGCAGCATCGGCCTCCATGTTTCCTCCAATTTCACCAATCATAACAATTCCTTGGGTTTCAGAATCGTTAGCAAATAGTTTTATCGCATCGAGGGTTGTTGTGCCAATAATTGGATCGCCTCCAATACCAATACAGGTGCTTTGTCCTAACCCAACTTTTGTAAGTTGATCAACCGCTTCGTAGGTTAATGTACCCGAGCGTGAAACAACGCCAATTGTACCCTTTTTATGAATAAACCCTGGCATAATTCCAACCTTTGCTTCGTCGGGAGTAATAATTCCGGGACAGTTTGGACCAATAAGTTTTACATTGGGTAACTCCTTTAAATACTGGTTTACTTTAACCATATCGGCAATTGGAATTCCCTCCGAAATACAAACAATAACTTTAATTCCTGCGTTAGCAGCCTCAAGGATGGCGTCGGCAGCAAATGCTGGTGGTACAAAAATAATTGATACATCGGCGCGAGTAGATTCCACAGCTTCGGAAACGGTGTTGAACACCGGAAGGTTCAGGTGCGTTTGTCCACCTTTTCCGGGTGTAACGCCACCAACAACGTTGGTCCCATACTCAAGCATTTGGGTTGCATGAAAAGTTCCCTCGCTGCCCGTAAATCCCTGAACTATAATTCGTGAGTTTTTATTTACTAGTACACTCATTGCTATTGAATTTAAAGTTGTATTTTGATGTTCAAACCTAATCATTTTTTGGCTGAAATAAAACAGAGAATCCTAAAAAGCAGACTATAACACATAAAAAAAACCTCAATAAAATTGAGGTTTTCCTTTAAGTTTCTTAAAAATATTTAAAAAACTACTTTTTCTTTAACATGAATTTCTGCTTTTTAACAACCATTTTAGCATCCTTTGAGTAAAAAACCTCCTCAATCACCTCACCAACAGGAGTTTTAACATACTCTTCGTTATATGATGCAGGTTTCGACTTCAAAAAATGTAGATCTTCCTTAACAATATCGGTTAAAGTAAGTGATGCTCCGGTTAAACCTTCCATATTTAGAAGAAAATACTTGTCCTCTCCATCGGCACCATCGGCAAATAAACTGGCGGTTTCACCTTCATTTGCAGTTAACGTGTAGGTTCCTTCCCATGTCCATTCATCGTAAAAATCTGAGCACCAAAAAGTAAAAGTGTACTTACCGGGTTCAGTTAAATAATCAACGTTTTTACTTATAGAAGAAGGTGTATCAGGATTATTATCTTCAAAAGCATCAACGTACCAATCCCAATCAAAACGAATGAATACATCACCATCTTGTCCATCTTGTCCGCAACTCACAAATAGAGTTACTGCAACTAACAATAAAAGAAGTTTTTTCATATTGTTTATAGTTTAAGGTTAAAAAAATAGTTCCGATTTATAACAAATATATAACTAAAAATTATATGCAAAAACACAAATCAATAATTCGTCTTCCTTTAGCTATTATTCGATAATAATTATTGAGAAACTGTTTAATTTTTTTTTATTATAATGCCATAAAGCTAAATAAAAAAAGATTTCTCACTTCGTTCGAAATGACAATGGTAATATTATTGAATATAGTGGGTGGGCGGAAAAGGGGAATGTTGGTATTTTTAAGTTTACCAACATTCCCCTTTTCCGCCCACCCACATTAACTTATTTAAGAAAATGTCATTTCGAACCCCGTTTTTTGGGGTGAGAAATCTTTTATGACAAAATTTAAACAGTTTCTGATAATTTGATTTCTTCTCAAGATATTCTTTCCAAAGCCGAACTATCGTTTTCAATCTATGACAAAAGTCATAAAACATGTTTTATACCATAAAAAACAATAAGCAATAAAATACTATCTATCTGTTTATTTGCAACTTAACAAACACTAAATCTACTTATTCCTTTAAACTCAAATAACACACATCTATTCCCTTTGTGCTATCGCTCATATTTTTTGTAAATTGGTTGCTTATACGTATGCTTAATTTACCAAAACCTATAAATCAACCTAAAACATGGAAAAAGTTAGTATTAAACTTAACAACTTAGGGAAAATTTTTCCTGACAACTGGACCGAAGAACAGAAAGCGAAAGGAAAAACTCTTTTCCTTAAACGTTTAGCCGAACTTTCGCACAAGCACTACAGCGGGAAAATTCAAGTAGTTCCAAAAGTTCCTGTTCCCGGGTTTAACTGGTTTAACGTTTGGTACACTCCCGGCGTATCGAAAGTTTCCACAAATATTAGGGATAACAACGACGCATCGTTTGAGCTCAGTAACCGTGGAAATTTGGTTGCCGTAGTGAGCGACTCAACCCGTGTGCTTGGCGATGGCGACTGCACACCTCCAGGCGGCTTAGGAGTAATGGAAGGCAAAGCCTTCCTAATGAAGTACCTTGGTGGCGTTGATGGAGTTGCACTTTGTGTTGATAGCCGAGGTAAGGATGGAAAGAACGATCCTGAAAAAATTATTGAATTCGTAAAAATGTGCCAGCACAGCTTTGGCGCCATTAACCTTGAAGATATTTCGCAACCCAACTGCTACAGGGTGCTCGATGTGCTACGTGAAGAATGTGACATTCCTGTTTGGCACGACGACGCTCAAGGTACTGCCTGTGTTACCCTAGCTGGTTTGCTTAACGCACTAAAACTTGTGGGTAAAAAAATTAGCGAAGCTAAAATTGTTTTCTTCGGAGCAGGCGCTTCCAACACAACCATTGCCCGTTTAATAATAACTGATGGTGGCGACCCCAAAAATATGGTTATGTTCGATACCAAAGGTTCGCTCCATTCAGACAGGGAGGACATAAAGTCCGATCCTCGTTTCTACCGTAAGTGGGAACTGTGCCAAAGCACAAACCCCAACAAAATTTCCACCATGGAAGAGGCCATGAAGGATGCCGACGTGTTAATTTCTCTTTCAACCCCGGGTCCCGATACCATTAAAAAAGAATGGGTTAGCAAAATGGCCAGCAAATCGGTTGTGTTTGCGTGCGCCAACCCGGTTCCCGAAATTTACCCTTACGCAGCCAAAGAAGCAGGTGCACACATAGTTGCCACGGGGCGTGGCGATTTCCCTAACCAAGTGAACAACTCCATTGGTTTCCCTGGAATTCTGAAAGGTGCGCTTATTGTGCGTGCACAAAAAATTACCGATAACATGGCCATTGCTGCTGCACACTCGCTGGCGAACTACGCTGAAAAGAGAGGTATTGATCCTGAGAATATTGTTCCAACTATGGACGAAGCCGACGTTTTCCCGGTTGAAGCGGCCGATGTTGCAATGCAAGCAATTAAGGATGGTGTTGCTCGCCGTAAAGTTACCTGGGAAGAAGCTTACGAAATAGCGAAGAAAGATATTGAGTACTCGCGCTCGCTAACACATTCGCTTTGTAAAGAAGGATTTATTTCCGACCCACCCGAGGAGATGCTTCAGGATGCACTAAATTTTGCTGTAAAGCAAATTGAAGGGAAATAGTAATCAACTTCCTATACTATACAACCTCTCTGTATTCATCATCAGGGAGGTTTTTCTTTTTTTCGAGGGTTGGTACAATGTAGTCGGAGAGAATATTTCCCATCGATCGGAAAATATTTTCGCGAGCGGCCCTATTCAACTTCGTAGTTTGATAAATTAACTGTCGCACCGACTCACGGTGGGTTTCATCATTATACCGACAAACTTCAATTTCACTTGGAAATCCTTTAAATTCTGAATACTTCTTTAATTCACTATTTAAAACCAGAATTAGTGGTCGTATTATTTTAATATCGCCATCGAACATGCTTAACATTGGAGGGATGGAACTAATGGATGAGTGATGAATCATATTAAGCATAAGGGTTTCAATTGCATCGTCGAGGTGATGACCCAGCGCAACTTTTTCACATTTCAGCTCACGAGCAAGTTTAAAAAGTTCTTTTCGCCTTTTCCAGCTGCAAATAAAGCATGCAGGCTGGCGTTTACTCTCATCGTACTCAACCTCAATTTCACGAAAGTGAAGATTCACCTTATTTTGCTGGCAATAATTTTTCATAAAATCCTCATCGGCTTTGTAGGGCATATCGTTTGCAACTACATGACAAGCCTCAATGCGAAATTTTACGGGTAAAGATTTTCTCAGGCTAACCAAAACATCGAGCAATGCAAAGCTGTCCTTTCCCCCAGAAATTCCAACAAGCACTCCGTCACCCTTTTCTATTAAATTGTAGCCATAAATTGCCTTTTTAGCTTTGCTTTCTACTTTCGTTATAATATAGGGGAATTGATTTTTCATACTAACACACCTCACTTCTTTCTTGAAAACTTGAACACTACAGTTAATAAATATAGCCAACCGAATAATAGCTAGCAACATGTATTTGCTAACTATACCTTTTATTAATAAATGCTAAACAATATTTTAGCAAAAAAACGTAACATGCCAAAAGTACTAATATTATTGAGTAGCAAAATAGAAACCGCCTCAATAAATAAATATGGGAATGATATTGTTACATGGTTTGAGCCTACTAACTTAAATATAATCGATTTACCAATTTTAACATGGAATAACTGGCATCCACTAGCCGATTATGACGACAAAAACATTGAAATTTTGCAAAAAAACGAAGATTTTATCCCGGTTGAAATAGCAGAAATAATTAGAGTTGAACAAATTACCAATGAAACAAACCTGATACTTCCGAATAAACAGTATGTAAGCACTAACCTTGCCTTAAACCAAATTGAAGAGGTGTTGCAGCAACACGAATTTATACGCATACACCAAAACCATTTGGTAAATGTAAAGCAGCTAAAAAGTTTTGTAAGGTGTAATGCATTCGTAACGCTGAGCAACTCAGAGGCTTTACCAGTGGCGGCAGGAAACGACAAAATAATACTGGATTTTCTTAGTGAACAATCAATAGTTTAAACAACAGAATAATAAACCATTAACTAAATTAAAAGGAGAATTACTATGAAAAGAGCGATGATTTTAAGTGCATTAATGCTGGCATCAGCATTCAGCTTTGCGCAACTATTCCCAAAGGTTGACAAGCCAACATCTGATGACATGAGTTTGATAGCAATTGAATTTGGCCAGGAAGAAGATGGAAAAATAATTATGGCGAACAATGTTGCTTGGAGCGGCTGGGCACCTGCTGTTAAAGGTCCAAATGGTGAAGAAATCCCATTTCGCAACTTCGACTCAGGAGCAGATATCACAAATATTTACTACGCTGAAAACTTGCCAGCAGGTGAATATACCCTTACCGGTTTTTACCACGTTTACACCGATTTTGACAAACTTGATGAATACCGAAGCAAAACGGGTGATGACGATTTAACAAGGTATGCTCCATACGAGAACTTGCCATACCATGTACGTCAGCATTTTGCATTATCGAGCCCCGTAACAATTAAACTTGAACCAAACACAATGGCCTCATTTGGAACCTTCATCGTAAAATTCAGACACGTTGAAGCCTTCTATGGAGGAACAACCAACGAACGAAGTAAAGTTGTTGAAGAAGATTTTAAGTACGTTAGCGAAAAACCACTCGACGACCATATTCTTCGTTATATGAAACCATGGGCCACACCAAAGTGGAAGAAGTGGAATGCAAAAAA
>CAZLXF010000167.1:0-7068 GCA_964563065.1 uncultured Rikenellaceae bacterium
ATCATCTCCATCATTTTTAGAACTCCTGTTGATGCTGGCGCCTTAATAAAGGTAACATCGAACCGTGAGTACACTGGCACATCGTTGGGGTCGACCAAAAATATTGGGATTCCCTTGGGAGCATAATCGAGCAGACCGGCTGCCGGATAAACGTTTAGTGAAGTTCCAACCACGGCAAAAATATCGGCCTGCGCTGCAATCTCTGCTGCTTCGGTTATGGCCGGAACAGCCTCGCCAAACCAAACAATATGCGGGCGGAGCTGCGAACCTTCCTCGCAGGTTTCTCCCATTTTAAGTTCTTTGTAACCAATATCGTAAATTAGGTCAGAGTATCGTGTCGACCGCACTTTTGTTAACTCGCCGTGAAGATGCAGAATGTTTGTGCTGCCAGCACGCTCGTGTAGGTTGTCCACATTCTGGGTGATAATGTGAACATCGAACTCCTTTTCGGCTTCGGCTAAGGCAATATGGCCAGCGTTGGGTTTTACTGTTCCCAGCTGTTTACGTCGGTCGTTGTAGAATTTCAGAACTAGTTCGGGGTTACTGCGCCATGCTTCGGGACTGGCAACCTCCATTACATCGTACTCTTCCCATAAACCACCCATATCGCGGAAAGTTCGTATTCCGCTTTCGGCAGAAATACCAGCTCCGGTAAGTACAACAAGTTTTTTCATTTTATTTCACATCAATTTATACCCACAAATTCACACAAAAATAAATGAGAACAATGAACACAAGTAGTTTCAAAATTTAAACCCCAAGGTTTAACACCTGCCCTCAAAAATAATAATACGGGGAAGATAAATGCTAATTCAGCTGCTCATTTTGAACAAAAAGTGTTCCGTGAACTTGTTCCTGTTTCTTGGTTTTCTTGCTAATGCGAAGGTTTTCAATGTAGGAAATAAACCGGCCAAGTAGGTTCATTTGAAGAGAAACAAACAGAGCAAGCGACCCCATCCATATTACAGCAAGGTTGAACCAGATAGTATCAACATACTGGTTATTAAATTTTTTGAATGGTGCGTAAAAATGTGCTCTTCCCCAATTATGGCTGGGATTTGTATAAATTGGATCGAGTTTTTGAATAACCCGGCTGTCGGTTTCAAGGTACTTGTTAACTTCGGTTGCATTGAGAACCCAATCGGCGAGCGCCTTGTTATGGTTCTGTTGTTGGAGCCGAAATACAGCATCAACTCCTATGCTATCAACCAGATTCGTATAAATACTATCCTTTTGCTGGCGGGCAACATCGCCCATTTCAGCAAGGTTCATACGAATAAAAAAGAGGTAGCCCGTAAGTTCGTCTGAAATTTCTTCGGTGAAATCGTTCAGGGTAAGCATATCAACAAACTCAAAGGGTGGAACAACCTCAAGTTCCTGCAATTCCACTAGCTCGTTTCGGATAATTCGAAGGTTACGCTCCAACTTTGATTTTTCAACCATCTCGCTTACTACCATTCGAGTACACTCTTCAAGCAGAGTTTGCAGGCGCGGAACAAGAAACGCAGAGCGGAAATGCGACTGGGAAATTTTTTGCTCAAAGGCAAAGAAATGCTTGTCGAATGCATTCTCCTTGAACTGGGTTACAGCCATTGCCTCGTAGGCCCAACGTGAAACCATTACATCGCCAACAGCAGGTGTGTAAATGCGCTTCGTAAGGCTTGGGTGCAGGTCGTCGAAACGAACAATGGTTCCGCTTAAAAGAATTTGTGGAACAAGAATAAATGGAATTGTAATGTAAATTGAAACCACCGAGTTGAGGCCCGAACTTATGTTTAGCCCCACCATATTTGCGAAGCACGCAGTAGAAAAGAGAATGAGCCAAAAATTTAGAGTCATTCCGTGGATTTCAAGAATTGAGTTTCCAACAACAACGAATAGAAACATTTGCAGCGCCGACAGGGCAAAAAGGTAAAAAAGTTTGGAGTTAAGGTAGCTGAACCGGCTTAGGTTGAGGAACGATTCGCGTTCGAGTATTTTCTTGTCGTTTATAATTTCCTCTGCGCTAACTATTAGCCCAATAAACATGGCTACAACAATGCTCATAAATAGGTACGCAGGCAGGTTCTTGTTATTGGCAAAAACGTACTCATTCCCAACAAAATATTTTGTGAAGTATGCTAAAATAAAAGCAAGCAGCGGAGCTTCAATAATGTTGATTATTACGTACTGCTTGTTCGAAATTTTTGAGAGCAGGTTGCGGATGCTAAACACTTTAAACTGCACTTCAATGTTAGGTATGTTGAAGTAGTTTTTAGGGAGAATATCGCGATGTTTTTTGGGTACAACCTTACTTTGGATATGTTTATGATAGAGTTCGTACCACTCTTTTGGCGTTTTTTGGCGTTGGTAGGTTAGCTTCCCGTTTTCGTCAACAATTTTAGCCTCAATAATTTCCAGAATTTGATCGGGGTTTAATGTTCCGCAAAGCGGACAACCGCTTTCGGTGGAGTTCACCTGCGTGCTCATGGTTTTAAAGTAAACAATGGCATCGGCAGGGTTCCCAGAGTAAATGGGGTAGCCTCCTTTGTCGAGCACCCAAAGTTTATCGAGCAGGCGAAAAACTTTCGATGAAGGTTGATGGATGTTAACTATTACCAGCCGGCCTTTGTTGGCTTGTTCTTTCAGAAGCCGCATTACCATTAGCGAATCGCTTGAGGAAAGACCGCTGGTTGGCTCGTCAACAAAAAGGATTCCCGGTTCACGCATAAGTTCCAGACCAATGTTCAATCGTTTCCTTTGTCCTCCGCTAATCATTTTATTTAGCGGCGAACCAACCCGAAGGTTTCTTATCTCCCACAGGTCTAAATCAACAAGTATCTGCTTTACGCTGTATCGTATTTTAAACTCGGTGAAATTGCTGAAGCAGAGCTTCGCGTTGTAGTAAAGGTTTTGGTATACGGTTAAATCCTCAAACAGCAAATCGTCCTGAGGAACGTAACCAATTATGCCTTCAACCGCTCTTTTATCGTTATGGATGTCGTAACCATTTATTAAAACATTTCCCGATTTGGGTGCTATTTTCCCGGTTAGCAGGTTAAGTAAAGTTGATTTTCCTACACCGCTTCCACCCATAATACCAATAAGTTGCCCCGATTCTTCGGAGAAGGAAAACTTTTGAACGCCCGTATTAGAGTTTCGGAAATAGAATTCAACCTCATCAGCAGTAAAAACTATGTTATGCCTGCGAGAGGTTTTGTGTACATGGGTAACCAAATCGTTGAAGTAGATGGGGGAAATGCTAGGCCCACGAATAATTGCACCAACCTCTACAAAGTAGGAAACTCCTGACACAATGAGCATTCCATCGAGGTACAGTTCGGCTGTGCCGAAGTAGCGAAGCAAAAAGTTACCAGTTGATGCTATGTACAATAAGCTTAACTTGCCTTCAATGCTTTCGTTTAGGATAGAGTTTTGTTGCTCAAGCCATTCGGGTTTGTTCTGTTCAACCCACAAGCCCTCAAGCACATCCTCGCGGAATGGTTGTTTATTCTCAATAGTAAGTAACCTTTCGGGGTTGATTTCCTGACAATCGGTGTGGAAAACGAAATACTTTAGGTCTTTAGCTTCGCTTTCATCAATATTGAAGCATTCGGAAATTTTGTCGAGAACTTCCTTTTCAACTTCAGTAACTATATTATCTTCAATTACATATTCAAGCAACTTTATGTAAACGATAATTCTGTCGGCTTGGGGCAAACCCTTTCTAATTTGTAGGCAAACCTTATCGGTGTATGATAGGAGGGCAGTGTGTCCTTCACTATTCTCCGTGTTTGAGTGGTGTATATCGCGATTGAAAAAGTCGAGGTAGTTGTGAAAAAGTTCTAAAAAGTCGGAAACGAATCGAGGGCTAAGATGCTGCTCAAGAAAGGCTGCTACAACATTTTCACCCTTTGAGTTTTCACCAGAGGTGAAGGCCATTAGGGCAAACAGCTGCATAAGAGCATTAAGTATCGATTCACTCATCGGCCGTAAGAAATAATAATTAAACTAGTAACCTTACATATGACTCTTACAAAGGTAAAATGTTACAGGATAAAATAAAAAAACCTGCCAACATAATCCATTGGCAGGTTAAAATTATATTGTAGAAAGTTAAATAATTTCAGCACGTACTTTTGCTACAGCATCGGAAATCTCGTTAAACTGCTCGGTGGTTAGCTCTTCACCTTCAACTTTTTTGAAAGCTTCATGTAGGGGCGTAAGCATTTCTTTAACTTCAGTAACGCCAGAATCTGTGGAAGCAGGTTCCATTAGTTCTAGAAGTTTGTTGAGTGGATCCTTCTGGTTGGCAATTATTTTCATGAAATCTTCGTTGTTCTTGCTAATAATTGCAATTTGGGTAGTAATGTACAAACCCTCAATCCAGCTACCTGCCATTACAAGTAAAGAAATGTTATCCTTTCCGTTTTGGTTTAGGAAATCGTAGGTATCGTAGAAAGAGTCGGAAATGATGTGAATTAGCGAGTCCTTGTTATCAATGTTTGCTTCAATTCTATCGGCAAATTGTTTGTTGAATGCCGTTGTTATTTGCAGTTCATCAATTAGCCTTTTCGAAACCTTAAGGTAGTTCATGGTTTCCTGCTTCATTTGGTATGTGCTTGCATAGCTTAAGTTTGCACCATAAATGCCAAGGTTTAGCGCTTTGCTCTTCTCGGTGAAGTACTTATCAACATTTTCAACAGGATTGTTAAGGCTTAAAATATAGCTGGCACCAGCTTTGTTTAGCATTTTAGTAACCTCAAAAGCAGTGGGTAACGGATACTTGGTTACGCTTTTAAACGCTTCCTCTTTGGTTACATGTGTTTCTTCGGCATCCTCTGCTTGTTTTGCTCCTCCACCGCAGCTAACTGAGAAAAGAGCGATAGCAAGTACAGCTAAAATGGCAGTGATCTTTTTGGTTGTCATGGCTTTAATAGGTTGGGTTATTATTTAATTTAGTTGGCTTCCTTGTTAACGCAAGTAAAACAATTAATAAAAGCAAATTTAAGCAAAATTGTTTGGAGAAGGTAACAATGGATTGTTTTTTTCTCCTATTCTGTACATTAAAATGTAAATGAGAAATTCATCTATTCATTTACGGTTAAGTAGAAGTTGGGACTGTTGCTAATGTGTGCTTTCCATTCGGCTTCGCTTCCCCAACGCGTAAAAACCCAACCTTTTTTGTTGCTAACGCAGAAAAGAACATTTGCGGTTGGTTTTTTCCCCTTATTAACACGTGAAAGTTTATCGTTGTTCAATCCAAATACATTTAACCATTCCAAAGAAAGAGCAATTTCTCCATTTAGAATAATTTCGTATTTACTTAAATCAATTTCAACCCATCCCTTTTCTTCACTTACCCCAATAAATATGTTTTCTTTTAGCAACTCTTTATCAGGAATATTATTGTTTATGGTTCTGATATGCAATCGGAATAGAGAGCTATCAAACGATTGGCTGTGGAGTCGAAGATGCAAACTCTTTAATTTAACAGGAGATTCCCCAAGGTCAATTTTTAATCCAATTTCATGCCCTTTCCCTCGTTGAGTTCCTCCCCATCCGCAAACTTTTAAAAGCGCCCGGTTTTTTACACCAACATCACGAATTTTCCCTTTTGGGGAAATTATCACTGCTTCCAGCTCGTAGGCTTCTTCGGTTAGTTCAATTTGAGCGCTTCGATCAGCAAGTTCTCTAATTGTGAAACTTACAGGTTTAAAACCAATCATCGAAATCCTTACAATACTTTCGGGAGATTGGTTTGTGACATTAAGGGTAAAATTGCCTGAAGCATTTGTTACGGTTCCAACCGGAAAACCAACAATGCCAATGTTTACATATTCTAAGGGCTCTCCTGTTAAAGAATTTATTACGCTACCTTGAATTGTTTCTCCTTCGGCTTGGATTGATGCAACGAGCATAAGGATAAAAAATACATACTGTCTCATTGGCTCTTTAATGTAGAAGGTTTTTTATGATTGCACGGCTGGGATTTACCATTCAAAAAAAGCTACATAATAATTCTATCTAGCTCCTTCGAGATAATTTTCTTCAGCTCGTTAAGGGTAACCAGTTTTGTTAGAATGCTTGTTACATCCTCGGGTTGACTTTTAGGGTCGAGGTGTTTCAACTCATCGTGGAATTTTTGAATGGCAATTTGCATTACCTTGCTTTTGTATACAAGAATTACCTTGGGAACGGCATGCGCCAGAAAGTCATCCTCCTCGGCTACGAGCGAATGGTGCTTTGCCCAAATTTTACTAAGGGTGTGTGGCGACGATAGCAGATCAACCGCAACCTTGCTAATTTCGCTGTCGGGGTTGTTTAGGAAGGTACGGTTGTCAATTTCAGCGGAAAGTTCGTTTAAGCGCCGGTACTCGTCAAAAACCTTTTTGTACATCAAGTTTTTAAAATCCAAATCGTCATCAAGAATCTCGTTAATAATATGTTGTCCAACAGTTACCACTTCCTTTTTTTCAGGATCTTCAGGGTCGGCAACTTCAAAAAAAGGTTCGTTACCATGCTTAAGCAGGAAGTAAAGAATTTCTTTTTCCTGCTCCTCGCAGAAAACTTCCTTAACGAAAGCTGGGAGGGTTGGGGTTTGTGGCCTTGAGGCAAACTGTTGCTCTTGAAACTGATTCTTGCCCAGCACTTGCTCCATCCTTTTGCGGCGCTGTTTACCAACCTCAGCGTAAAGCACTGCCTCGTCGATATCGAGAATTTTTGTGCATTCCTTTAGGTAAACGGTACGAATTATATGATCGGGAATTACGGCAATGGTTTTTACAATATCGGTAATTAGGTTGGCCCGTTGAATGGGATCGGACTTGGCGCTTTCAAGTAGCAGCTTGGTTTTGAAATGGATGAAATCGGTTTCATTCTCGGCAATAAAGTTAAGCACCTCGGTAGAATTATGAGCCCTGGCAAAGCTATCGGGATCCTCTCCCTCCGGCATAAGTACAACTTTAACGTTCAAACCTTCTTCCAGAATCAAATCGATTCCGCGCAGCGAAGCCTTTATTCCTGCTGGGTCGCCATCGTAAATAACGGTAATATTTGGGGTGAATCTTTTTATTAGCCTAATTTGAT
>CAZLXF010000168.1:0-7058 GCA_964563065.1 uncultured Rikenellaceae bacterium
AATCAAATGTAATTGTTCAATCATCAGGAATGCATGCTGTTACTCTTGGATCGTACTCAACCAGGCAAGATGCGCTAAAAGCAATGGATCAGTTTAAAATGCAGTATCCTAATGTTTGGTTGCTAAATAAAGAGAATGAGTAAACGCCTTGTCAAATCGGCCATCTGGAATATGGAGGGAGTTGGCCAAATTAAATTCCAACGGAATTTTAGGGCAAAAAGACTAACCATATCAATAAGGCCAAGCACTGGTGTTAGAGTAACTATTCCGGGGCTACTTCCTTTCAGAGCCGCTCAGGATTTTGTTGAAACAAAAAAAGACTGGATTACCCAAAAGGTAAACGAAATTGAAACGAAGAAAAGCGTTTTCAGTAACGAGTCGAACTTTTGCACACGCAGCCACAGACTGCGCTTTTCCCCACAGCCAAGAAAAAACCTGCTTGTTCAGCTTACCGATTCCGAAATAATGGTTCAGTATCCTCAGGAACTTAACGTTAATGATTCTTTAGTACAGGAAGCAGCAAGAAAAGGAATTATAATGGCTTACCGAAAAGAAGCCAAGCAGTTACTTCCCGAACGGGTTGCTTTTCTTGCAAAGCAAGAAGGTTTTTCATACAACAATTTATCGATTAAGAATATTAAATCGCGATGGGGAAGCTGTTCTGCAAAAAACAATATCAACCTTAGCATCTACCTTATGAAACTTCCGGATGAACTAATTGATTACGTAATTCTGCATGAACTAACCCATACCATCCATAAAAACCATGGTAAAGATTTTTGGAACTATCTCGATAAAATTACAGGAAAACCAAAGGAGCTAGCCGCCAGGATTAAAAAATACCGTACAGGAATTTAACTAAAACTTGTTCCAGCGAACCAAGTCGTTAAGAGGTTTACGTTTTGTATGCCTTTCTGTATTTTCGTTGCTATCGGCAGGATAACCCAGCGGAATTAATGCAATGGGACTAACATGGGCAGGTAACTTAAGAATCTCGGAACATTTCATAGCATCGAACTTACAAATCCAGCATGTTCCAAGCCCCAAATCGGCAGCAGCAAGGGTAATATGATCAACAGCAATTGCCACATCAATATCGCAATGATCCTTACCGTCGGCTCTACGCCACGAAACGGAATGATCGCCACATGCCACAATAATTACTGGTGCAGTTTTAAGCCACGGCCTGCTGTAGCAGCTTGATATTTCTTCGCGAAGCGAAACATCCGTTATTACTATTAAACGGAATGGCTGTGCATTTACAGCTGATGGTGCTATTCGTGCAGCCTCAAGAACCTGCTCAATTGTTTCGTTTGGTACAGGTTGCGAACTGTAGCTTCTACACGAGTAACGTTTTTTTGCTATTGAAATAAAACTCATGGTAAATTTTTGGGATTAACAAACTAGTAGTGCAGGGAGTTTAATCGTTCGGTTAGCTCAACAATGCTATCATAGAAATTACCGATAAGTTTTTTGTAGTAAAGTCTAATTTCTTTTTTATCAGTCAATTTTGGCAAATTATTAACCTTATGAATGGTTTCCTTTTTAAGTACCACAGCATCAGAAATAATGTCAAGCACATTCTCCTGGTTAAGCGGCGGTGAATAAGCCAAGTGAGTGTAACACTCCTGAATGAATTTTTCTACCATGGAGTTTATATCCTTCTTTATATCACGAATATTGGCCATCAATAAATCTTTTTTTAGTTAACGCAAACGATTTCTAATATTAAACTATTAGTAAATAAATATATGCTATTTTAATACAAAAAAACAAGTAATATGTGTGTTTTTTAAAAATTTACATTTTAAATCTCAATAGTATCTATTAACAAGCAATTTAAAAAGAGGCTGAACATACTAGTAGCCGTATGATCTTGACTCAATTTTTTCGGGAAGAATTTCAAAAACGCTCACATTCACCAATGCTGGTTGGCTGTAGCTGAAATCGGTACGACCAGAATATTTTTCCATAACTACATTAAGCGCCTCTTCTTTCTCTTTGATGTCGATTATCTGCACAACCTTTCCGTAAAAAAGCACACTTTTGTAGCGCATTGAGTATGAGCAGGCAACGCTCTCATTCTGAATTCGCATTTGGTAATCGGTACTAAATGAAACGCACACTCTCGGATCGTTCTCCCACAGTTTTATTTTTTTCCCTTCAGGACCCGAGTGAATGTATAACCTATCGTTCTTGTACCCGAAGTTGAAAGGTAAAACATATGGACCGTTTTCACCATCAACCATTCCAACAACGCAAACTTCGCACTTGTTTATAATTTCGTTTATCTCATCCTTCGAGAGGTTGCTTCTACTTTTCATTACCTAAATTATTTAAAATTATTTCTTCAAACATTGATTGGTTAAATCTATGAAAAAACTTTTAGTTATTGAATTATCGGCATACTTTTGTCATTAAATTCATTGGGAATGGGAATAAAAAACTTCTCAGAGAGAAGAGTCATTCTTTTTACAGCATCGTTAATTCTACTTTCTGGCCTACTCCGTCAGTTTAGCTACACAGCTGGGATTGTTCTGTTTTACATTTCGTTTGCCCCTTTTTTAGCCTACAGGCTAAGCAATATTATTAAGAAAAAATGGAGCACCCTCAACAGTGTTGAAAAGTATCGCTTTGTTATTCTGTTAATTATGATTGTATCGCTTACATTCAATCTATTGGGTTGGCAGGAAGCCGATTTCTTCCTACTCTTCCTTTTAATGATTGATTTTTTACTTGTTAACAACAAGAAATTTTAACTTTTGCAGAATGGAAAATGTAATTGTAATAGGTTCAACAGGGCTAATTGGCACTAATCTACTGGAAGTTCTCAGCGGCAACGAACAGGTTAAAACTGTGTATAGCGTTTCGAGAAGCAAGCCCGAGAAAACTTCACCAAAAGTAATTCACATTCCGTTTGATTCGGGGAACTACAACATGCCTTCAAATACCGATGCTGCATTCTGTGCATTGGGAACAACCATGAAGAAAGCAGGTTCAAAAGAAGCCTTCCTGGAAGTTGATTTGAAAATGGCAACAAATTTTGCAAGTAAAGCCAAAGAGGCTGGCATTAATAGGCTTGCGGTGGTTAGCTCCATTGGTGCGAACCCAAAATCGAGCAACTTCTATCTGCGAACAAAGGGACAAATGGAGGATGAAATTAAGAATATTGGATTCGAGCGGTTGGTAATTGTTCGTCCTTCGTTGCTACTAGGGAAACGGAACGAAAAGCGATTTGGCGAAGATGTTGGAAAAATTCTATATTCAGTTTTCCGTTTCATTTTTGTTGGTCCTCTTTCAAAATACCGCGGTGTTCAAGCAAACCACGTAGCCAAAGCAATGATAAACTTAACCCGTATGGGACAAGGTACCATAATTGCAGAATCGAACACATTAAAAATTTTTAGTGAGGAAAAATAACGAATCACCCATTAGCATTTTAACAATAAAAAACTTCCACATGGAAAGCAACGAATTGTTTTACAAAATTATACAAAATCGCCAGAGTGACAGAGGCTACATTGAAAAACGCGTTGAAAAGGAAAAACTAGAACGAATTCTTGAATCGGCCAGGATATCCCCATCGGCGTGTAATGCTCAGCCCTGGAAATTTATTGTTGTTGAAAGTACCGAACTAAAGGATAAGCTTGCCGATACAACTTCGAGCAAAGTTCTTGGAATGAATCACTTCACTAAGCAAGCGCCCGTTCATATTGTTATTGTTATGGAAAGTGCGAACCTATCGTCGAGCTTTGGAAGCATGGTAAAACGGAAACATTTCCCGCTTATTGATATTGGCATTGCAGCAGAGCATATTTGCCTGGCGGCCACTGCTGAAGGACTTGGCTCGTGCATGATTGGTTGGTTCGATGAACCAAAAGTAAAAAAGTTGCTTGATATCCCTAAAAACAAACGCCCCGTGCTAATTATTACTCTTGGCTACCCTGCCAAGCAGGAGATTCGAGAAAAACGAAGAAAACCTCTTGACGAGGTTGTAAAATACAATAAATACTCTTGAAAAAATCATCTCATTTTTTATCAAGCCGAAGCAATCTTTTCAAGTTCTTCAACCAGTATTACTTTCAAAAAAAAACTTCCCTGCACAATGTACAGGGAAGTTTTGCCTTTAATTGATTAAACTACTTAATATTTTCGCTAAGAGGTAAACCATACTCCTCCTCCATTCTAATATCCAAAGTCTCAAGCGAATCGAGAATCGGGTTATATATCTCAGGAATTACAGGAATGTGAACACCCTTTGCCGTAATTTTACCTTCAAGAATCATTTTAACACCAACCGCAGCTGGTAAAGCAACAGTACGTGCAACAGAGGTATCGGTTTTCAGCGTTCCGAAGTCAAGCATTCTTGAGCGAATAACCTCTTTCTTTCCATCAGGATAGCTGGCAACAAATGTGTGCTGCATTACAACCATGTCGCGCTCATCTCCCTTTATCATCATCTTCTCAATCATAATATCAGAAACAACCTCGAATGGCGACTCCATACCTTTATTAATAGGTGTAGTTTTAAAAAGGCCTAACCACTCCATTGCAACCACAGGATTTGAATTCTCAGCTATGCCAAGGAATTCCGCTGTTTTCTTCTTTATATTATCAATATCGGTTGTTCCTACAAGCTTTGCAACCATATGTGCTAGCGTCATTCCAGTCATATCGAACTTGTCGAACGAAATGAGTCCAACCTTCTTCATTGCATCCAGCACTTCGCACCACTTCGTGTAGCGGAATGTACCACGAAACATAGTTTTTGTTTCAGGAATTCCATACAGTTCAACGTATGGCAGCGAATCGCGGTTTGGGTAAACCTCGAGCATACCAACCTTATCAAAATCCACTTTAATTGGATTTTTAAATAAATTCTGGGTTGGAACGTCAACAATATTTCCGTTGCGTAAATACTTACCATCGTTGTTTCCTGCCATTACCACACCTTTAGGAGCCCAGGTAAACTTATAGTTAAAAGGATTTTTTTCAACTTCAGGTGCAACCAACGCGCCGCAAAACGAGTAGAATTCATCAATACTGCCACCCTTTCCATGAACATTGTCGATAATTCTCATTGCCGACATATGATCGATGCCCGGATCGAGGCCAAGCTCATTTAAAATAATAATACCGGCCTGCTTTGCTTCAGCATCAAGCGCACGCATTTCGGGTTTTACGTATGATGTTGTCACCATATTCTTCTTGTGCTTTAAGCAATGCTTGGCCACTGTGAGGTGGTACGCATAAGGAAGAAGACTAACCGACAGATCGTGCTCTGCAATCATTTTATCGAGCGTATCTTCGTCTTCAACAGTCCAAGCAACGGAGGTTCCGTTAGGATGACCAGCAATCATATCATCGGCTTTCGATTTTGTTCTGGTTGCCACGGTTACCTTAACCTCATTATTTAAAAGGTATTGAACAATGGGTTTTACAACCATACCAGCTCCGAGAATAAGAACTTTTTTCATGAATCAATTGAGTTTTTAGGTTACTAAAATGGTTTAAAAAACTTAACAACAAAATGTTATGTAATCATTTTCCATTAAATAATGAAAATATTGCCAACGAAAATAATACTTTTGATTGTAACCATTATTAAAACTTAAGGAAAACGTTTGCGTGAAGCTGTAAAACATAAAAGATTCTGCAAACTAGGTTTTATATATCCTTATTGAAGTGTTAAAAATTCAATAATTATCGACATTTTTTTACCCTAGCTAATGGAATCGATAAATATATTTACTTTCCTAAATATGTAGCAATTACAGCATATTAAGCTCGTAATTTGATTATCAAAAGGAAAAAATGTTAACATTTTTTTATAATTTTTCTTTTATTTGCCCATCGTTATTGATTTTTTTTTACTTAAATTGCATCGTGAAAGTCCTAAAAAAAGTCATTAATTGTTTAACCTAAATTTATCTACTATGAGAAAAATTTTTACTCTACTTTTTGTATCGATGGTTTTTACATCATTCGCACAGCGTGATGTAGTAGCAACCAAACAATTCCAATTACCCGATTTGAGCAAATCCTCAAAAACTTACCTGGTACCAGGTAACTGGGAAAATGCAACGGGCGCAACAACCTATAACTGGTCAGATGACGGAACTAATGTAGGTAGTATATTTGGAATTAATTCATATGGAGACCTTGCGTACGGGCAAATTTTCCAGATAGCAGAAACCTACGAAATTAGCGGTGGTATTTTCTGGATTGGAAAAAAACTTGGAACCGAAGGTGAAGTTGTATTCACAATTTGGGACTACTCAACAGGTTCTGTTGGTGACGTTCTAGGTTCAAAAACAGTTAGTTTTGCGGATATTACAGCAAGCGAAAGTTTTGACGATGCTTTCACTGTTACTTTCGACGAACCAGTTACCGTTGAGGCTGATTTCATAATGGGCGCAGATGTTTCTGGATTAAATGCCTGGGAGTTAGACGCATATGACTTCGCAAACGTTTCTTCGAAACAAGGTGATGGCGCTGAAGGTGCACTTGCACTTGTTCAAGACGCCGACGGAGTTTGGGCTCCAGTTTTTGATCTTGGTCTTGATGCTGATATTGCTATTTTCCCTGTTATTGCAGAGGAAGGTGAAACCTTCAACGTTACTTTCAACGTTGATATTACCGATCTTGAAGGATTCGATCCTGAAACCCATAAAGTTTACCTAACGGGTTCCATTACCGACGGGGCTACACCAGGAGAAGCAGGTTCAATCGTAATGACCAAAGTTACCAGCAAGGAGCTTCCAACTACTCTTTCTGAAAGTTTTGAAGATTTTGCTGATTTCACAACTGATTTATCTCCATGGACGACTGTTCAACTTTCAGATGGCGATACATACAGTTCTGAAGATTTCGACTTTGATGGAGAGGGTACAGCATTTGCATTCATGGCATTTAACCCCAGTGCTACAGATCCTTCAATTAATGACAATCACCCAGCTCAAGATGGTTCAAAGTATGCTATTGCAGTTCAATATAAGAGTACAGATGATGATAAAAGCCGTCCGTGCGTCGCCATGTTCACGGGCATGTTGATCATG
>CAZLXF010000169.1:0-7039 GCA_964563065.1 uncultured Rikenellaceae bacterium
CCATTTACTTTCTCCTTTTCGTTTTTGCATTTATTGATTTTTCAAATGCTTTCTCTTCAAAAATTCTTAACGGGCTGATTTACCTACAATTTACGCCTTCAGTTCTTAAGTTCATAAAAGTAGGAGGCTGGCTGGCCACAGGTTTTTTGGTTGTGTTAATTCTTACCTTTTTATTTGGGAGGGTTTACTGTTCTGTTATTTGTCCTCTGGGTATTATTCAGGACATAATGGCTCGCATTCGAGCCAAAAAGGCACGCTATAAATACCTAAAACCATGGAATATAATTCGTTATACAACTCTTGGGTTGGTGGTTATTCTAGCTATTTTTGGCTCCCTCTTTTTACTCTATTTGCTCGACCCCTACAGCTTTGCAGGAAGAATATTCTCCGATTTAATTCGTCCTGTTTACTTTGGAGCAAATAATTTAATGGTTAAAATACTGGGGTTATTTAATAGCTACGCTTTACATAACGTTCCTTTTAAGGGCATTCCATGGCAAGGTATTCTCATTACTGGTTTACTAACGCTTTCCCTTCTTATTGTGGTTTCACGTTGGGGTAGGTTATTCTGTAATTCGTTATGTCCTGTAGGCGCAGTTCTTAGCCTTGTTTCTAGGTTTTCATTATTCAAACTACAAATCAACAAAAATGCCTGTACGCTTTGTAACCGATGCGTAAGAGATTGTAAAGCAAGCTGCATAGATATTAAGAATCAGAAAATTGATTTTTCCCGCTGTGTTGCTTGCTATAATTGTGTTGATAGCTGTAAGGAGGGAGGCATTGGATACAAATTTGCCTATAAAAAGGTGAATGTATCTGAAATAGAATCAACTGAAAATTCCCGAAGGAGTTTTCTAACTGCCTCAGTTGGAATGGTGGTTGGAACATCTCTTGTTGGAAAAACTGTTAGTTCGCTTGCTGCTGTAAAAAGTGAGGGAATGGGAAAAACAAGCGAAAAAAGGGTTGCTGGGGCTGTTTATAATGAACGTTCAGCGCCCATAACTCCTCCAGGTTCATACTCCCTAAATCAGTTCCTCGATGCGTGTACAGCCTGTCACCTTTGCGTTTCTGTTTGTCCTACGCACGTTATTCAGCCTTCTTTAAAGGAGTACGGGTTTTTCGGGTTGCTGCAACCTCATATGGATTTTCACTCAGGTTTCTGTAATTTCGACTGTACACTTTGTGGCGAAGTTTGCCCCACCGGGGCAATTCGTCCGCTACAAATTAAAACTAAACAACGTACCCAAACTGGTATTGCCCGTTTTCACAAGGCAAACTGTATAGTTCATGTCGATGGAACCGACTGTGGTGCATGCTCTGAGCATTGTCCAACCAAAGCAGTTCATATGGTTCCTTACAAAGGACTTTTCCTACCAGAAGTGCGTGAAGAAATTTGCATTGGCTGTGGTGCTTGCGAGTATGCTTGTCCAACAAAACCGTACAAAGCTATTTACGTAAATGGTAACGTTGAACATCAAGTGGCCGAACTGCCTGAAAAATATGACGACAAACCCCAAGAATCGGACATGGAGGAATTTCCATTTTAAAAAACTTCTATAAAACACCTAAAGCCATATAAAATGATAAAGAACACTTTTTTACTGGCAATAGCTGCCACTTTTATAATTTTTTTCTGGGGTTGTGAAAAGCAACAAAAAATCGAGCAAACTTGGTCTATTGCCCTTCACGGCGGTGCAGGAAGCATGACACCCGATAACTATTCGAAGGAAGAGGTTGAAATTTTTGAGAGAGAGCTTTCAAGAGCCCTTGAAATTGGAATAAAAATTCTTGAGAATGGCGGAACTAGCCTTGAAGCTGTGGAACAAGTTGTTCGTTATATGGAGGATTGCCCACTTTTCAATGCTGGAAAAGGAGCCGTTTTCACCCACGATGGCAAGAATGAGCTGGATGCTGCAATAATGGATGGGAAAGATTTAAATGCGGGAGCAGTTGCCGGGGTTGGAAACATTAAGAATCCAATTTCCACAGCCCGTATGGTTATGGAGAAATCGCCTCACGTTCTTATGGTTGGCAAGGGTGCTTCATTATTTGCTAAGCAAAATGGTGCCGAAATAGTTGACAGTAGCTACTTTTTTACTGAGAAAAGTTGGCAGTCGTTGCAACGTTCACTCGAAAGGGATAAAAAGATGGGAACTGTTGGCTGCGTTGCGCTTGATAAACACGGAAATCTGGCCGCTGCAACTTCCACCGGAGGAATGACCAACAAACGCTATGGAAGAGTAGGCGATGTTCCCATTATTGGTGCGGGAACCTACGCAAATAATAGCACTTGTGCCGTTTCGGCAACAGGTCATGGAGAGTTTTTTATTCGTTACACGGTTGCCCACGATATTTCTGCACTGATGGAATATAGAAACTTAACCTTAGCCCAGGCTGTTGATGAGGTAATTCAAAATAAATTGGTTAACGTTGAAGGAAGGGGTGGAGTAATTGCAGTTGATAGAAAAGGAAACGTTCACCTCTCTTTTAATACATCGGGCATGTTCCGTGCATTTGCGAAAGAAAATGGAGAAAGCGAAGTTGCAATATTCTTAAAATAGCTAGTTAAATTCTTTTTTTTACTATTTTAGCAATGTAATTCAAATTTTATCACCCTAAATATTAACCTTCTTATACAGGTAAAAGTGTAAGGGCGAAGCCGAAAAGCCTTACGAGTAGGAAAAACTAAACCTAAACTACTATGAGCTCTTTACTATCATTAATTATTTTTGTTCTTTACATCGCTTCGATGTGGGTTGTTTTTACTAAAGCAGATAAACCAGGCTGGGCTGCAATTATTCCAATCTATAACATTATTGTTATGCTTGAAATAGTTGGAAAACCCTGGTGGTGGTTACTTCTGTTTTTAATTCCTGGAGTTAACCTAGTATTTGGTATTTGGATGATTAACCTACTATCCATAAGTTTTGGAAAAGGTGTTGGCTTTACGCTTGGTCTTATTTTCCTTGGTTTTATTTTTTGGCCAATTCTTGCATTTGGCGATGCAAAATACAACGGACCCGCAGGGAAATAATATGTAAGATTTTCACAAGGGGCTATCTCAAAACGGTAGCCCTTTTTTTATATTTGTAAAAATTTCTTATGGTAGTTCCTTCTTCAATAATTGTTACTATACTGACCATTCTTGCTTTTATGCTTTACACTAAAAGCAAGAAAATTAAGGCAGACAAATATCTTATGGCCTTTTTTCTTAGCATAGCCCTTGGCGTGCTAAACGATTTGCTCTGGGAGTTGCTACCTTCTTACTATCCATTTTTCCGTTTTGGCAGTATTACGGTGCCTTTGGCTGCAGCTTTTTTGTATCTGTACATGGTTTCTTTAATATCGAGCAAAGGGCCATCAAAAAGGGTTGTAATTCTTCTTTTTATCCCATCAGTAGTGATTCTTATTTCCAATATTATTATTTCGGAAAGGGAAATCGTTACGCAGGCCAACCCATTGGTTATCTCAGCCTATTACTTTGTGAAAATCGGGATGTCTGCCGTAATTACAATTTTGGCAAGTATTAAAATTAGCAAGTATTCAAAAAGGATAAAAAACTGTTTCTCCAATATCGAAAAAATAGAGTTCAGATGGCTAAGGTTTATTGTAAATAGCAGTTTAATGCTACTGTTTGGTATCCCTTTGGGTTTTCTACTGCTTAAATTTTGGCAGTTAAATTCAATTGAGATGTTCTCAATACTTGCGAATGTCCTAATTTTTCTGTTCGTATTTACGCTTGCATTTTATGGCATTAAGAATACTAATACTTTTAAGGATGTTATAGATGATAATAGTATTGAGGAGCAAGATGTTGATATTACAGTAGAGGAGGAAACTAAAATTATTCATTTAAACTCACTTGTTGATGAGCAACAGGTTCAATCCCTTGAAATTCATATGCTTGAAAACAAACCATTTTTAAGTGAACGAATTACCATTGCTCAGCTTTCTAAACAGATTAATATCCCCCAACGGCAACTATCATTTATTATTAATAGCAGGTATGGCATGAATTTCTTCGATTTTATCAACTCATACCGAATAAATGAGTTCAATAAGAGAATCGAAAGGGGCGATACCAGAAACTTCACCATACTAGCAATTGCCTTCGATTGTGGTTTCAGCTCAAAATCTGCCTTTAACCGCGCCTACAAAAAGCACATTGGAGTGCCACCTTCCGAGTTTGCGCAAAGTGGTACTTATTCATAGTCTCTTATTATTAGGGGTTTGCGTAAAGGTGTACCCTGTAAAACTAAAGTGAGACGACTGGCCTTTCAATTTCATTTTCCTTTGTCGTGAAGTTTTAACTTAAAAATTTACGACAATGAAAATCACATTTTTTTCCACATTGCTTATTCTTTCTTCTGCATTTGTAAATGCACAAGTAACCCAAACCCTAAGAGGTGTAGTAACCGATAGGCAATCGGGCATCACAATGCCTGGAGTTGCAATTTATATTGAGGGTACATCACCCCTTATTGGTACCACCACTAATGAGAAAGGTGAGTACATTCTTTCAAAAATCCCAATTGGCCGACATAGTGTAGTTGCACAATTTGTTGGTTACCAAACAGTAAAACGACCCAATGTTTTGCTTGGGGCAGGTAAACAAGTTGAGCTGAACTTTTCACTTGTTGAAGAGCCCTTAAGCATTGAAGGAGTTACCATTAAGGCTAAGAATATTACAAATGAAACGGTAAACTCCATGAGCATAATCAGCGGACGCACGTTTTCTGTTGAGGAAACCCGCCGCTACGCAGGTGGTCTTGACGACCCAGCACGGTTAGTCTCAGCATTTGCGGGCGTGAGCACTGGAAACCTTCAGGATAATGCAATAATTATTAGAGGTAATAACCCCAAGTACATTAGCTGGCATCTTGAGGGAGTAGAGATTCCCAATCCCAATCATTTTTCGAGCATCAATGTTATTGGAGGTGGATTTGTAACCATATTTAGCAATCAGCTGCTATCCAATTCCGATTTCTACACTGGTGCTTTTGCAGCTGAGTATGGGAATGTGCTCTCGGGCGTTTTCGATATGAAACTTCGCTCGGGTAACGTTCAAAAACGGGAATATACTTTTCAGGCAGGAGCTATTGGAATTGATTTTGCTGCCGAGGGACCTTTTGTTGACGGAGGAAACTCGTCATACCTTGTTAACTATAGGTACTCCACATTAGGGTTGGTTGCTCCATTAATTCCATCCAACCAAGTGCCTAAATATCAGGACTTATCATTCAAACTAAATTTCCCCACTCAAAAGTATGGAACATTTGCCATTTGGGGTATTGGTGCTATCGATGGAAATGTTGAGCCCATGAAGTACGACTCAACGGAGTGGGTGTCGGACTTTAGCCGAATTGCCTACGATTTTGCCCAAAATACTGCTGCTGGGGGATTTTCGCACAAAATGATTTTTGGAAACAACACTTTTATCAACACATCACTCGTGGCGTCATACAATCAATTCCTTATGGATATGAAGCGCATTAACGATAACCTTGTTTACGATGATAATTGGTATGGCAACAATACGGAGGGGAAATATACCCTTAAATCATTTGTCAATCACAAGTTTAGCGATGTGCATACAAACAGGACTGGTATTATTCTTAACAATCTATTCTTCAAACTCGAAAATAGGGCTGCGCTGGAGAACAGTTTACCAGTTGTAACCCTTTCCGATGAAATTGGCAATACAAATCGCATACAGGCCTTTACCCAATCGCAATTTAGGGTTTTCTCCAAAACAACAGCAAATATTGGCCTACATACAACTTATTTTCAACTTAATAATGAATTTTTGGTTGAACCACGACTAGGAATCAGCCACAGTTTAAAGGAGGGGCATAAGGTTAGCTTTGGCTATGGATTACACAGCAGCATGGAACCATTGAGGGTTTACTTTTTGGAGCAGAACTCTGAATTGCCCAATAAGAACTTAAAACTTACCAAGGCACACCATTTTATTGCAAGCTACGATTGGGTAATTAATAGCAACTTACGTTTAAAAGTAGAGCCATACTACCAAAGCCTTTTCGATGTCCCTGTAATTGCCGATAGCGCTTACTCCATGGTAAACTTCCAACAAGATTTTCATTTCAATAATGCGCTCGAAAACAAAGGCAGAGGAAGAAACTATGGTATTGATTTTACCTTCGAACGATTTTTCAACAACAGCATTTACTACCTTGTTACCACTTCGCTATTCAAGTCAGAATACGAAACAAGTTCAGGTAAAGTGTACCCTACACGCTATGATAAGGGCTATGTAATTAATATTCTTGGTGGTAAGGAATTTGTATTTAACAAAAAGAATCGAAACACATTAAGCCTTAACGGACGATTAACCATTTCGGGTGGGAATAAGGTAACACCAATCGATGAAAATTTATCAAACACAGCGCAAAGGGTTATTTATAATTGGGCAAAACCCTACTCGGAGCAGAATCCAACCGACTATTACTTTGACTTTACTGCCAGCTGGCGAATTGATGGGAAAAGAGTGGCTAATGTATTCTCTCTTCAGGTAAAAAACCTGCTGGGTTCACCATCGGAGTACAATTGGGTATATAACTATAGAGAGAAAAAAGTTGAATTTACATCAATGGTTGTAGTTGTACCCAATATTAGCTATCGAATTGAATTTTAGTGAAAGTTGTACATGGTTTTGCATACCTTATAGTAAATAAACGTTAAAGCTTGAAATGGGGTAATTGCGATAATTTGCAATACCCTTTTTTTTTAATAATTTAAAAAAGGATTATTACATGTTTCTGATATTTAGACTGATATGATTATATTGTGTTTGAATTTAACCATATGGTTAAAATAATTGGTTAAATATTTGGAATTGGCTATCCTTTTGTATTACATTTGCCCAAACGATTTAACCGTTTAGTTAAATAACAAAAAATATATTGAATGGCTGATGATAAGTTAGATACAGAAAAAGTAATTCTCGAAGCAGCCCGAAAAGTATTTATAAAAAAGGGGCTCGATGGTGCTCGCATGCAGGAAATTGCCGATGAAGCTG
>CAZLXF010000170.1:0-6970 GCA_964563065.1 uncultured Rikenellaceae bacterium
AGCTTGGGATTTGGAGCTTGGGATTTGGAGCTTGGGATTTGGAGCTTGGGATTTGTGTTTTGGGATTTGTGTTTTGGGATTTGGTTCTTGTTCTTGGAGCATGCGAAAAGTTTTGATTTCCTTCCAAATTTTTAGTATATTTGTTTGTATTCCATTTTAACTTAAAACAATACTGCCATGAAATTCGAACTACCTAAGTTACCCTTCAATCTAAACGATCTAGAACCTACAATAAGTAAAAAAACTCTTGAGTTTCACTACGGGAAACACCATCAGGCATACGTAAACAATTTGAACAACCTGATTGTAGGAACAAAATTCGAAAATGCCGATTTAGAAACCATTATCCGCGAAGCGGATGGTGGAATTTTCAATAACGGAGCTCAGGTTTGGAATCATACTTTCTACTTCGAAGCATTCTCTTCGAAACCCAATGCATTACATACCTGCAAGTTGGCAGATGCCATTGAAACCGACTTTGGTTCATTCTCGGAGTTCAAGGAAAAATTCTCAAAGGCAGCAGCAACGCTTTTCGGTTCGGGCTGGGCTTGGCTGGTAAAGGATGCATACGGACATCTTGAGATTGTTCAGGAATCGAATGCAGGGAACCCACTGCGAAACGGACTAACTCCAATCCTAACCTGCGATGTTTGGGAACACGCCTACTACCTCGACTACCAGAACCGCCGCCCCGATTACATTGAAGCGTTTTGGAAACTTTTAGATTGGAAAATTATTGAAAGTAGATTTAACGGGTAGCCTAAACCTCAATTCAAAACGAATCTTTTGTCGTATGAAGCAATCTACTTATCTTAATGAAGTAGGTTGCTTCGCTTACTTAGTGTTCATTCTTGCTTAAGAAGCCGTTATTGTATCAATTCATAGTTTGTACTTCGCCCTTTCGATTCGTCCTGCTTTAGTATTTCTTTTTCAATTAAGTCTTTTATATCCCTTAAAGCAGTGTCAGTTGAACATTTGGTAATTTTAGCCCATTTTGAAGTTTTTAATTTCCCATCAAAACCTTCAAGAAGTTTATTCAACATTACCCTTTGCCTACTATTTAAAATAGTTTCCTTGTGTTTTTCCCAAAAGTTGGCTTTTTGAAGAACCCTTATTAATGTTTCTTCGGTATTCATTATTGCATGATACAGACAATTCAAAAACCAGCTGAGCCACTCTGTAATATCTCCAGAACTATGCTGTACCTTTTGAAGGACAGCGTAATAATTCTTTTTCTCAGAAAGAATTTGATTTGACAAGCTATAAAACCTTTGAGAACTTTCTTCGGAACGAGCAAGCAGCATATCTGATATTGCTCTTGCAATACGTCCGTTCCCATCATCAAATGGATGAATTATGATAAACCAAAAATGAGCAATGGCAGCTTTTAATACTCCGTCAATTTTTGTTTCTTGATTAATCCAACTTAAAAAGGCATCCATTTCATCTTTCACCTTGTTTGGAGGAGGTGCTTGAAAGTGTATTTTTTCTTTTCCCATTGGTCCCGAAACTACTTGCATCACTCCATTACGATAAGTGCCAGTATCGATTCTGTGCATTCCGCTCCAGCCTGTTGGAAATAATGATGCCTGCCAGCTAAAAATTCGTTCATGATCAAGTGACTTATTGAAATTTTGTGTTGCGTCAAGCATCATTTCCACAACTCCTTCAACATTTCTATCTGAATGAATTAAGCCTGCATATTCTATTCCCAGTCTTCTTGCAATTGAGGAACGAACTTGCTCATAGTTCAGAATTTCACCTTCTATCTCCGATGACTTTATAACATCAAGGGTTAAAGTAGAAAGAATAGTTTCCTCTTTTACAGAAAATCCAAGTGCACCCATTTGTCCAAAAATTTTTCCTTGCAGGTGTCTAACTTTTCCTAAAATTAGATTTATCTGCTTGTCATCCCAGGTAAATACAGGCCATGAGTCAAATTCGTATATGTATTTTGCCATGCTTTACTTATTATTTTGCGGTGAATATACGAAATAATCGCCGCAAAAATAAGGAGAATATGACTTTTTTTCTCCGCATAAATAATTAGTTGGTTAGTTTTAGAAACTGTTTGAGTTTTATCAAAGAAAGCACTTTGTTATTTGCTACGGGCTTTAGCCCGTGGGGGGGAGTATGAAAAAGAATACTGGGCTTCAGCCCAATAATAGCCATTTGTAATTTGGCTAAAGCCATTTTATGCACCTTTTCACTTCCACGGGCTATAGCCTCTGGTGACTGGAAACCAGTATATTAATTAAAACTTAAACAGTTTCTTAATGATATCTTATGTATTTTACATCATGAATCTAAATCCCCAAAGTGTAAAGAGAGGTGAAGATTATTGTGGTATAATTGGCTACAAAAACCTGAATTCTACCTAGAAAGTTGGGCAAGGAATTGCGCGCCAGCGCTTGCGGGTTTTTATTTTGAAGGTGTAGATTACCGAAATTTCGTGCGAACCGCCCGAGCCAAATCCAAGGCGCGAAACAGTGAAATCGTAGCTGTATGCAAAGCTGGTTTGCTGGTACTTGTAGCCCACAAGAAATGCAACTGCATCGGTTCCGGGATTCTCCTTCACCAACGGAATACCTCTGTACCAAACTCCGAAATACGCAGGTTGCCGGTACCAGTATAGCCCCACGTCGGCCTGCTTCGCATCGCCCTGGAATTTTAGGTTGAACGCTGCCGTGATACTCTCCTCGATGGGGCGCATAATGATTCCCTTTAGCACAATCCGAAATCCCCCGTAAACCGAAACCTTGAATGGCGTGCGCGACTCGTCGCCGTAAAATGTGCGCTCGGGGCGCAGCATGTGGTCCCACGTGGCGCCAACCCAAACATTGTCGGAGTAGGCCAGAATTGACGTAGCCACGTCAATATCCCGAATTGCTGGTTTCCCCGGTGGCTGCAGCGACGAGGGTGGCGTGGGGTCGGTGAGCAGCTGATCGCCGAAGATCAAACGGCTGTAGTCGATGGACTGCTGAACGTAGTAGAAGCCAACGCCCGGACGGATGTGCCAGTCGGGGTGCGGGCGTATATCGTAGCTGTATAGGATACCAGCCATGGTGGTTCCTAGGTGGCCGTCGCCGGCCAAATCGCCCAGAAAAATAACGCCCAAACCGCTCTTGAAGTTCACGAAGTTGTGGTCGTACGAGAGGCTCACCGTTTGGAACGTGCCCGGTACAAACGACCACTGGTTACGGTAGTTAGAAACCACTCGCTGCCCCGGTACTCCACCTGCAAACGAAGGGGACAGGTACAGCGGGCTGGCGTAGAACTGCGTAAACTGTGGATCCTGCGGATACGCAGAATACACGGTTACGAGTAGCAGCAGTATGATGAGTATTCTTTTCATTCTTTCTAATACCACAATAGTCACAAAAGACACATTAGTACTTTTACTATTCTCCCCCGTCTGACCGCTTAGAGCGGTCGGACGGGTTGTTGTTGTTTTGTTGTTTTTTTTAACCCCCGTCTGACTGTTTGAAGCGGTCGGACGGGTTCAAAAGGCACATTAGTCCATTTTTTACTTTTACCCGTCTGACCGCTTTGAGCGGTCGGACGGATTATTCTACCTTAACAACGTAACGTTGCCACGCAAATCGAACTGTTTGCCGTTGGCAAAACTGCCGATTGCACGCCACACGTAAACATCCTGCGGGCAAAGTTTTTCGTTGTAGTAGCCATCCCAACCAATCTTAATATCATCGCTAGTGAAAAGTTGCTCACCCCAGCGGTTAAAAATATAAAGTTTATACTCCATCACGCCTTCGGCGTAAGGGTGGAATACTTCGTTCTTATAATCTACATCATCGTAGTAGCCTCCGCTTGGACCGCCCGGATTTGGTACAAATGCATTTGGGAAACGTATTTGTCCCTTACCAGTTACCCAAACAGCAGGAAATTTCGAAGCAACATCCACGCATCCTTCTTCAGTCCAAGCCGTTAGGCTGATTTTGTATTCACCCATTTCATTGTATGTATGAATTGGGTTTGGTAGCGTATCAACCAGAGAACCATCGCCAAAATCCCACTCATACTTGTGTCCAAAATCGGTTAAGTTAAAAAGCCTAATGGTTGCATCGGGTAGCATTACACGATTGGGAACTACCTCAAAATCGGCAACTGGATTGCGGTGAACCTTGAAGGTTTTATAGTAAAAGTTTGCTCCTCCATCGCCATAAACAGTAAGTTTTACATTGTAGAAACCTGCTTCGGTGAATACATGGGATGGTTCCCATTCGGTTGAGTAGGTTCCATCATCAAAGTTCCATCTACAACTGTCGCCGTAAAGTGAATTGTTTACGAAGTAAACTTCAAGAGGTGAGCACGATGCTGTATCGCCCTGAACTGTATACGCTGTAATTGGCTCTGGGGGCAACAAGGTTAGCAGGTGAGTTTTTGTATCCTCACAATTTGCGTTGGCAACATGCAGGGTGATTGGATAAGTAAAATCGCTCTCCTTTGGTCCCCAATGCTCATATGTGTGGGTTCCAGGGTTCTTATCCACATCGCCATAGCCATCGCCAAAATCCCAGGTGTAGCTCCAATCATCAGCAGCAGGAATGGTTTGATTAAAGAAGCTGAAGGTTGCATTAGGATAAACCTGCAACGGAGGATCGATAACAAAATCGGTAACCGGAGCCGCAAAAACGGTTAGCGGAACCGTGTCGGTGTCCTCGCAATCGTAAACTGTCATTGCGGTTAACGATACGTCAAACACCATATCCTCAGTGGTTTGGTTTACAAACCGGTGAATGGGTTCTTCCAAGTACGAAGTCATTCCGTTATCGTCGAAATCCCAGTTGTAGTAGTAGGCTGGTCCCAATGTATTATTGGTAATCACCGGAGTTACCGGGTTACAGGCCGAATCGGGATTAAAATCAAAAGCAACGCGTACACCAGGGAAAACGTAAACCGTTTGGCTTGAAATATCGTCGCAACCATGCTCGGTTTCGGCGGTTAGCGTTACCATGTACGACTCAATTTCCTCGTTGAAATTGTTGTACACATGATTCATATTTGCGCTGCTAGTTGTAATCGAATCGGTTCCATCGCCAAAAGTGTAAAGGAAGTTTAGGTTGGTTCCCTGCGATTGGTTCTGCAGCTCAACGTTAAACGGCGGACATGAAACGTACTCGCCAATAATTTCCATTTTCGATTTAGGGCGTGGGTAAACCGTAACAATTGTGTCGAAATAATCGGTACAGCCATGCTCCGAGGTAGCATCGAGGCGCACGGTGTAATTCGCATTATCGGTAAGGCTTGTATTTACAAACCTAACATTTTGTGGTGCTGCCTGCGACGATGTTATTCCGTTTCCAAAATCCCAACGGTACTGTGTATTTGAACTAAATACATCGGTAAGGTTCTGAAAGTTTACGTCGTGGGGTTGGCAACCCTCAAAATCGGTGCTGAAGTACGGATATACGTGAGGGTAAATAGTAACCGTTTTCCATGTAGAATCAATACATCGCGCATCGTTAACGTAAGTTGTTTTCAGCTTCAGTTCGTAATTCTGAATTACGGGCGTATTGGTTGTAGCGTTCGTGTAGGTAATATCGCCATTGGTTCCCGGATTCTCCCCGTAGGTTGTATCGCGCCCATCGCCGTATATCCACTGGTAATTGTATTGAGCTGAAGTTGATGAGTTCAGCGCATTTACGGTAAGCGGAGTACAACCCGCAATGCCTTCATCCATAACAAATTCCGATACAACCAACGGGTAAACCTCAACCTGACGTGAAATTTGCTGTTGGCAGCCCAATGGGTTTGTAACCGTTAGGTTAATTGTGTAAAATTCCGATGCATCCTTATTGGTATGCTCGTAAATTCTTGGTGCTGGGCTCTGAACGTTAGTTGATGAGTTGTCGCCAAAATCCCACAGGTAATCACCAGAAACAACACCCGCACTTCTGTCAGTAATTCTCACAGTCAAAGGATTACAACCACGGGCTGTTGAACTAAAATCGGCCACCAATCTAGGATACACATCCAACTCTCGCGTTTTTGGGAAACTCTCACAAGTTAGGTTAGTGGTTTCGTGGAACTCGGTTGAAACCAAACTTAGCGGGTATGTGGCTACCTCGTTGGGATTTGGATTATAGAAAAGGTACGAATGCGGGTCATTACTTTCAAGGGTATCGCTTTGGTATTCACCTTGATAAGTATATCCATAGTCCCAAACAAATTTTGAACCGTTACGCGAAAGGTTGGTGAAATTTACTTGTAGTGGGTAGGCACACTTATCGGCTATGGTGTATGAGAAATCGGATTCAACGCGCGGATGCACCAGCACCGGAATTTCCTGCGACTTTCTACAGCCGTTGGGCTGTATAGCGGTTACTGTAGCAATTGTATCTAAATTGCCTGGGCCAAGGTTTACAAAAATATGCTCAAAATCAACGTAGCTTGAGGTTGCGTTGGTTCCATCGCCAAACTCCCACGCTAAGGTGGCTGTACCTCCTGTGCTTGTTCCTTTCTGGAAAGTTATTGTGTCGTCGGAGCAAATAGGTAACGGGTCAAGGTACTCCAAACTTAGCTCGGGCAAAACCGTTACGCTTCGCACAATGGAAGTGTCGGTACAGGTTATCAGCAGGTTTCCGCCACCATCGCGATGATCGGTAGTTGCTGCCAGAAAAATTCCGTAGGTTAAGTTGGTTTCAGTATCGTTCCCAAATGTGTACTCGTTATCGGTTAACGTGAATGGCGTGGTAACTCCACCCAGCGTGTACTGCCAAAGAAAATCGGTTCCGTTCAGCGAGCTGTTAATGAAACTAGCATCAATGGGCGAACAGGTTTCTACAGGTGGAAGGGTTACTGTGAAATCGGCTTCAATTTCGGGGTAAATGGTTACCGGAATTGATGCTGCCGTATTTTCACATCCCAAACTATTTGTGGCAGTTAAAGTTACATTCCGAGGAATGGGGTCGGAAGTTCTGTTTGCATAACCATGCGAAACATCATTCTT
>CAZLXF010000171.1:0-6937 GCA_964563065.1 uncultured Rikenellaceae bacterium
TCGAACCTGAACTCTTCTGATCCAGAATCAGACGTGTTGCCAATTACACCACAGGACAATTTGAGAATGCAAATATAGCACAGAAAAGTTTACGTTGTAACCCTACTGTCCTGAAATTTTTGCCCAGGTATCCTTCAGTGTAGCTGTTCTGTTAAAAATTAACTTGCCGGGTTTGCTGTCGTAGTCAACGCTGAAGTAGCCCATTCGTTCGAACTGAAATTTATCCAAAGGCTTAAGGTTTTCCAGCGAAGGTTCAAGGTATCCGGTTATCACTTTTAAAGAATCGGGGTTGAGGCCTGTTTTCCAGTCAACTCCTTCGGGAACGTCGTCCGGATCCTGTTTTAGGAACAACCGGTCGAAAAGCCTGATCTCTGCTTTAATGGCGTGTTTTGCCGAAACCCAGTGAATGGTTCCCTTCACTTTTCGCCCATCGGGCGAGTTGCCTCCTTTCGAGGCGGGATCGTATGTACAACGCAGTTCCGTAATATTTCCCTGCGAATCCTTAATTACTTCGTTACACGTTACAAAGTAGGCGTAACGGAACCTAACCTCGGTGCCAGGAGCCAAACGGAAGAATTTTTTTGGAGGATCCTCCATAAAATCTTCACGCTCAATGTAGATTTCTCTTCCAAATGGAACAGAACGCTTTCCGGCCGTTTCATCCTCGTGATTGTTAGTGGCTTGCAACTCTTCGAACTTCCCTTCGGGGTAATTTGTAATTACTACCTTCAACGGATTGAGCACGGCCATACGGCGCTCGGCGCGCTTGTTCAGGTCTTCACGTAGGCAAAATTCAAGCAGCGAAAGGTCAATTACATTATCGCGTTTTGCAACGCCAACTTTATCGGCAAAAAAACGAATCGATTCGGGAGTGTAACCCCTGCGGCGGAGGCCGCAAATTGTTGGCATGCGAGGGTCGTCCCAGCCACTAACAAAACCCTCCTGAACCAGTTGCAGCAGCTTACGCTTGCTCATAACTGTGTACGTAAGGTTGAGGCGGGCAAACTCATGCTGGTGCGATGGGAAAATTTCAAGCTTCTCGATAAACCAATCGTACAGCGGACGGTGAACATCGAACTCGAGGGTACAGATTGAGTGAGTTATTTTTTCAATCGAATCGCTCTGACCGTGTGCGTAGTCGTACATTGGGTAAATACACCAGCTATCGCCTGTGCGGTGATGGTGAGCGTGAATTATACGGTAAAGAATAGGATCGCGCATTAGCATGTTTTTGTGCGCCATATCGATTTTTGCGCGGAGTACACGACTTCCGTCTGGAAATTCGCCAGCTCGCATTCTTCGGAAAAGGTCGAGGTTTTCCTCAGCACTTCTATTTCGCCAGGGGCTGTCTTTTCCCGCTTGGGTAACGGTGCCACGGTTTACCCGAATTTCTTCCTGCGATTGGTCGTCAACGTATGCTAAGTTTTTCTTTATAAGTTCTTCTGCCCAAACGTACAGCTGTTCAAAGTAATCGGAGGCGTAAAACTCGTTAGCCCAGTTAAAACCGAGCCATTTTATATCCTCTTTTATGGAATCAACGTATTCCACATCCTCTTTAGTAGGGTTTGTATCGTCGAAGCGGAGGTTGGTTTGCCCACCGTATTTTTTGGCAAGCCCAAAGTTAAGGCAGATGGATTTGGCGTGGCCAATGTGCAGGTAACCATTAGGTTCCGGGGGAAATCGGGTAAGAACTCGTCCACTATGTTTTCCCGACTTGATATCTTCCTCAATAATTTCTTCCAGAAAATTCCGAGGATTTCCTAAAACTTCTGAATTGTTGTTTCCGCTTGTCATTTTCCTAACGTTTAAATCCTTTGGGTAAGTCCAAAGCGTGCAAATTTACAATTTTTCCAGATACTATTACAACTAAAAGTTTGATTTTAAGTATTGCAGAGTTGTACCTTTATTAAATATCAAAGAGAAATTGTTTCCTTATTAAAACTCTGAAACTATGAAAACTACGAAACTTTTACATTGGCTTCCACGAATCATTTGTATTCTTGCAATTCTATTTGTGAGCATGTTTGCCCTCGATTCGTTTTCGCCAAATCATACTATTTGGCAGCAGATAGGAGCGTTTTTGATACACCTAATCCCGAGCTATATTCTAATCATTTTACTTATTGTTGCATGGAAATGGGAATTTATTGGAGGAATTATTTTTTTCGTTATTGGAGTTTTAACTAGTCCATGGGTGTTTATACATAACTATAGGATGAATGGTTCTGTAGGGCTGAGTTTGATAATAATCCTTTCAATCACAATACCCTTTGCACTAGTTGGAGTACTGTTTCTTGCAAGCTACTTCCGAAAGAAAAAAACAATACAATAAAAATTTTGTAAATTGATGGTAGTGGCTTGAAACAAATTCATTAAATTGTATGTTTTCACTCTAGCATGCAATAACACAAAGTATTATGCAACCATTTTTGATATGATAATTTAACCTAAAACAAATACTATGGAGAACTCAAAAAAAGGTAAATGTCCCGTAATGCATGGAGCGAATACCGATACCAATAGTTCCGTTATGAGCTGGTGGCCAAATGCGTTGAACTTCGACATATTACATCAACACGACACAAAAACAAATCCTTTTGGCAAGGATTATAACTATCGTGAAGAGTTTAAAAAACTCGATTTTAAAGCGCTTAAGGATGACCTTAAAAAGCTTATGACCGACAGTCAGGAATGGTGGCCTGCCGACTGGGGACACTATGGAGGTTTAATGATTCGCATGGCCTGGCACAGCGCAGGAACCTACCGCACGGCCGATGGGCGAGGAGGAAGTAATACAGGAAATCAACGTTTTGCCCCTCTCAACAGTTGGCCCGATAATGTTAATCTCGATAAAGCGCGCAGGTTGCTATGGCCAGTAAAGAAAAAGTATGGGAATAAAATTTCATGGGCCGATTTGTTCATTCTTGCAGGTAATATGGCTTATGAATCGATGGGTTTCAAAACCTTTGGTTTTGGTGGTGGTAGGGAGGATATTTGGCATCCCGAAAAGGATATTTACTGGGGAGCAGAGAAGGAGTGGCTTGCTCCAACCAAGAATCGATACGACAACGATAAGGATCGGGAATCGCTTGAAAATCCTTTAGCAGCCGTTCAAATGGGTTTAATCTACGTAAATCCTGAGGGAGTTGATGGGAATCCAGATCCATTAAGAACTGCTAAAGATGTACGAATGACCTTCAAGCGAATGGCCATGAACGACGAAGAAACCGTAGCGCTAACTGCTGGAGGTCACACAGTTGGTAAAACCCACGGCAACGGCGACGCATCAATATTAGGACCAAGTCCCGAAGGCGCACCTATCGAAGAGCAAGGTTTTGGCTGGATGAATCCTAAAGGAAAAGGAAATGCCGAGCACACAGTTTCCAGTGGCTTGGAAGGTGCATGGACAACCTTCCCCAACAAGTGGAATAACACGTATTTCCATTTGCTTCTCGATTACGATTGGGAATTGAAAAAAAGTCCGGCAGGAGCTTGGCAATGGGAACCCATTAATATTAAAGAAGAAGATAAACCTTTTGATGCTCACATTCCGGGAGTTCGTCGAAATCCAATTATGACCGATGCCGATATGGCGCTAAAGATGGATCCGGAATATCGAAAAATTTCTGAGCGCTTTTATAAGGATCCTGAGTATTTTGCTAAAACATTTGCCAGAGCATGGTTTAAACTTACGCATCGCGATTTAGGTCCCAAAAGCCGTTACCTTGGATCCGATGTCCCAAATGAAGATCTTATTTGGCAAGATCCTATCCCTTCAGTTAATTACTCTTTAACTGAACCAGAAATTGAAGAGTTAAAGGGAAAACTTTTGAATTGTGGACTAACACGTACCGAACTTATCAATACAGCATGGGACAGCGCACGTACCTTTAGATGTTCCGATTACCGAGGAGGGGCAAACGGTGCAAGAATACGACTTGCTCCGCAAATTAACTGGGAAGGCAACGAGCCCGAAAGGTTGAAGAAAGTTTTATCGAAGCTAGAAGAAATTCAAAAAGGGTTGGATAAAAAGGTAAGCATTGCCGATTTGATTGTGTTAGGTGGAACCGCTGCTATTGAAAAGGCTGCCCATGAGGCTGGTGTTAAAATCAGCGTTGCCTTCAGTCCAGGCCGTGGTGATGCAACCCCAGAGATGACAGATGTTGAATCGTTTGATGTGCTTGAACCGATTCATGATGGTTTCAGGAATTGGCTTAAAAAAGACTACGCGGTAAAACCCGAAGAACTGCTGCTCGACAGAACCCAACTTATGGGATTAACGGCACCAGAAATGACGGTTCTAATAGGTGGAATGCGTGTGTTAGGAACAAACTTTGGAGGAACCAAGCACGGCGTGCTAACCAACAGAGTAGGAGTTTTAAGCAACGATTTCTTTGTGAATCTTACTGACATGAATTACACGTGGCAACCTGTTTCTGAAAATCTGTACAATATTGTAGACAGGAAAACAGGCGAAACGAAGTGGACAGCAACAAGAGTTGACCTAGTGTTCGGTTCAAACTCTATACTTCGTTCCTATGTTGAGGTTTACGCTCAGGATGACAATAAGGAGAAATTTGTAAACGACTTTGTGCAAGCATGGGTTAAGGTTATGAATGCCGATAGGTTTGATTTAGTGAAGTAGCACAGTAAGTAACGAACCAAAAGGCAAATAGTAGTTTTTCTTTCATCTCATTTTTTTTTCATCAAATAATCAAGTTAATACGAAAGCTGCTATTTGCCGTTTGGTAAAATTTCATTTGAGTAATCTAAAAATGGTTACTTTTGTTGCCAAAAGTTGACTTTTTAAAAACAAAATAAATAAGAACATTGGCAACTATCGAGATAGAAAACATGGAGTTTTTTGCCTACCACGGATGCTACAAGGAGGAGCAGGTGGTTGGCAACCAGTTTGTTGTGAACCTCAAACTAAAAACTTCATCAACCGAAGCGGAAAAGAGCGATAAGTTAAAGGATGCGCTGAACTACCAGCATGCATACCAAATTGTGAAAAAAGAGATTGGTGTTACATCAAATCTTTTGGAGCATGTGTGTGGAAGAATTTTAGATTCGCTTTTTGAGCAGCTCGAAATGTTGGAGGAGGCATCGGTAAAAGTCTCGAAGATGAATCCGCCCATGGGCGGAAAAATGGAGCGGGTAAGCGTTACCCTTACTCGTGGTAGGTGATGGGGAACATTATCTTTCAGTTTTGTCCCATGTGTGGAGATTTGTTCGATTGTTACTGCAATACCGATTACCAATGCTGGTGCACAAAAGTTAAAATTGATGCAGAGGTTTTAGAAAAAATTTCCCAAGAGTTTTCGGGTTGCTTATGTCCCGATTGCCTTAGTAAATTAGCTGAGGATTCTGAAATATCGAACAAAAAAGAGATAAAATCGTAGCTCATGTATTTGAGTAAAAGATTTTTTTATATCTTTGCAATCCAATAAAAACAATGGTCTCGTGGCCGAGTGGCTAGGCAGTGGTCTGCAAAACCACGTACAGCGGTTCGAATCCGCTCGAGACCTCCACTAATGCTAGACCCCTTGATTTGTCAAGGGGTCTTTTTTTTGTTCGGGCAGATTTTGGGCATAAATTTTCTTGGTTTTCTCTTCAGTAGGTTAATTTCTAGGACAATATCGCGATTGTTCTATGGCATAAATTTATTTTTCCACCAATTTACCAGAAACTCAAATGCGGTTAATTGATTTGCATTAGCTTAATTGACTCTTTAAATTTTAAAAAATGAAATAAGCTCTCTCAAATGCTTGGCTTTGGCGGTTAGCTCCTCAGCGTTTGATGCCAGTTCTTCCGACGAAGCAGCATTTGTTTGAGTTACGTTATTTAGCAGTTGCACTGATTCGTTAACCTGCATAGAACCTGATTTCTGCTCAAGGCTTGCCGCTGTTATTTCTTGTATTAGGTGAGAGGTTTTTTGGATTTCGGGCAAATTCTTGTTCATTAACTCGCGAGCTTTTTCTGAAACTTCAGAGCCTTTTTGTGATAAAGAAATGATTTCATTGGCAGCTATGCTACTTCTTTCGGCTAACCGCCTAACCTCAGCGGCAACCACCGCGAACCCTTTTCCATGCTCACCTGCACGAGCCGCTTCAACGGCGGCGTTGAGTGCTAAAAGGTTGGTTTGAAACGCAATTTCATTTATTACAGTAATCTTATCGGCAACTTCTTTCATTATATCCAGGGCAATGCCGGTGGATTTATTCCCGTCTTCTATGCTTTGGTTTGTTTTAATAACAATGGTTTCTGTTTGATTGGAGTTGTCGGCATTCTGCTGAATGCTTGAAACAATCTGCTCCATGGTGGCAGAAATCTCTTCAATTGATGATGCCTGCTGGTTTACAGCTTGAGAGAGCGAAATAGAACTAGCACTTAGCTGTTCACCTGTATTCTCAATTTCCTCGGATGCTTGGGAAAATCCTTCAATTACTTGCTTTAACTGTTCTGCTAATTCTCGTGTACCTCTTGTTAGCGTACCTAACTCATCATCCCTACTTTCGTAACTTGAATCAACTTCTACGTTCAAATCGCCACGAGACAGTTCTGAAAGTGAAGCAATAGAAGATTCAAGAGGCTTTTTTATTCGAATTTTTACCATATACAAGCAAAAGGCAGCGAATCCAACGCTAACTATAAAGCTCACAATAGGAGGGAAGTATTCAGGAACTATAAATTTGAGATTAACCGACAACATCATTACAATTAGCGAAGCAAGCCAGTATGAACTGATGTAGTTCATTATTGACTTTTTAAAAAAAAATCTGATTGTGAATATTGCTACAATAATCCCTGCAATTAGAGTAACCAATAATTGGATTAGTTCTTGTTTCATGATGCTTACGAATTAAGTTATTATTTCAAGTAATTTGCGTTTTCAAATAAAGTGAGTTTTTGCCGAATATACAGAATAAAAATTATC
>CAZLXF010000172.1:0-1397 GCA_964563065.1 uncultured Rikenellaceae bacterium
TACTAATTTTTGGACTAATTGTAATTAACTCGCAAATTCGTTTCTTTAAAAGCAAGAATCTTGGTTTTGAAAAAAAGAACGTGGTTCTTTTCTTCGGAATAACCGAAGAGATAAACCAGAAGTACCAGCCCATTAGCGAAGAGCTAAAAACAATTCCAAACGTGTTATCGATATCGGCAGCGCAAAGTTTTCCCAGCGGTGGTTTAAGCGGGATGAACCTGAAACTTGAAGGAAGCGAAGAAACCAGCGCCTTTAGCATTAGAGAAAACCGAGTTCAGGATTACTATCTAGAAACACTGGGAATGGAAATTTTACAGGGTCGCGATTTTATGCCTAACTCACCGGCCGACGATGAAGGGTTTATCATTAACGAAACTGCCGCGCGAATGCTAGGGCTGAACGACCCAATTGGCGCAAGAGTAGTAATGTGGAACAAACCAGGAAAAATAATTGGGGTGGTGAAGGATTACCATTTTGCTTCGCTACGCGAAAATATTGGCCCGCTAATTATTTCACGCTACAACCCACGCATACAAAATATTACAGTACGAATAAGTGATAATAACAAGGACGAAACGCTTCGGAAAATTTCAGCGGTATTGAAGAAACACGATCCGAACTATCGCTCATCGTTCAGCTTTCTTGAAGATTATATTAATATGCAGTACGGTGCTGAGGAGAGAGTTTTTAAGCTAATTCTTTCATCATCGATAATTGCGTTAATTTTATCGATGGTTGGCCTTTATGCCCTCTCGGCATACGCCATCTCGAGAAGGACAAAAGAGCTTGGAATTAGAAAAATTTTGGGCGCTTCAATTTCAATTCTAACTCGGTTGCTTGCAACCGACACAACCCGTTGGGTGCTTTTAGCTAACATTATTGCGCTACCCGTAGGTTGGTATGCTGCAAAAATTTGGCTCAACGACTTTGCTTACCGAATTGAAATTAAACCGTGGATTTTTATTGCTGCCCTGCTTTCAACATTTCTAATTTCATTCCTAACCATTGCATGGCAAATTTTTAAGGCAGCCAGAGCAAATCCTGTGGAAGCGTTAAGGTATGAGTAAGGAAACAAGGTTAAAGGTATCAAGATCAAAGGTTAAAGGTATCAAGTTTAAAGGTTAAAGGTATCAAGTTTAAAGGTTAAAGGTATCAAGTTCAAAGGTTAAAGGTATCAAGATCAAAGGTTAAAGGTATCAAGTTTAAAGGTTAAAGTTTGCCTGCCCTGCCAGCCGGCAGGCTGATGCAAGCAGTGTTAAAAGACTCAAGGTTAAAATGTTAAGAATTATAAATGTAGTAAAAATGCTTAAGAATAATTTCGTTATTGCAATAAGAAATGATGACTCGACCATGGAAGTGATTAACAGAATCAGTCATGTTTTTGCTGAGTTAAATGT
>CAZLXF010000172.1:1407-6889 GCA_964563065.1 uncultured Rikenellaceae bacterium
AAGTTCAAAGGTTAAAAGCTTGCCTGCCCTGCCAGCCGGCAGGCTGGTGCAAGCAGGGTTAAAAGGTTTGCACTGAGTGCTACAGTGAGCTTTTCGAAATGCTTGCCGAAGTGTTAAAGGGAAAAAAGAAAATAAATAAAAATTAAAATGCTTAAAAAAACTCTCATAGTTGCGCTAAGAAACCTTAAGCGACACAAGGTTTTCTCGGCCATCAACATTCTTGGTTTGGCAGGAAGTATGGCTGTTTTTATTATGATATCGCTATACGTTCGGCTTATTTCGGGAACCGACAAATTCCATGAAAACGCCACTAGAATATTTAGGATTGAGCGTCCACAGATTCACAACATGGCAGCGCCCGTTGGTCCGTTCCTTAAAAATCAGTACCCCGAAGTTGAATCGTTCATTAGGATCAGCAATTCGCCCCTCAAGGGCGGATTTATGAAAGTTGACACAAAGAACATAAAAGTTGAAAACGTTTGGCTGGCCGATTCGAGTTTCTTCTCATCGTTCACATTCCCTCTCGTATCGGGGTTACCTAGCAACGTTCTGTCGAATCCCGACATGATAGTTCTTTCCGAAACTACCGCCAAACGTTTGTTTGGCAACGAAAACCCAGTTGGCAAATCGGTGGTATACGAGAACAAATTTCCTTTGCAGGTTTCAGGTGTAATGAAAGATTTCCCCGTAAACTCAAGCATTCAGGCCGATGCGATAGTTCCATTCGATTTCCATAAAACTATTTACAACAACCCATCGGCTCTCGATAACTTCTACCAGTGGAACTACCATACTTACCTACTGCTAAAACCAAATGTTAACACAGAAACGTTCACAGCAAAAATGAACGTTGATTTACTAGCGCTTATAAAAAGAAACATCGATATTCCCGAGAATGAAAAAATTGATTTTATCCTCACTCCCCTGCCAAACATCTACTTCAATACATATAAAAATAACGATAGGTTGCTACATGGAAAACGATCGAACATAACCATAGCATTGGGAGTTTCGTTAATTATTTTGCTGCTGGCAATAATTAACTTTACAAACCTTAGCACCGCTCAGGCAACATACAGAACAAAAGAGATTGGAATTAAAAAAACGTTGGGTGCAACCCGGTTATCAATTGTGAAACAGCATCTTTTCGAAAGTATCCTTACCGCATACATTTCAATACTAATTGCTGTACTTATTGTTGAACAACTTCTACATGTAATGACAACTTTGGTGAACGTGAAGTTACATTTTCACATTCTCGATACGTACAACCTATCAGTAATAATTCTGGGACCTTTGCTTTTAGGAATTTTGGCTGGTTCCTACCCCGCTTTCTACGTTAGCAAGTTTTCACCAAAAACAATTCTTTCGGGCTCAGAAACCGGAGGTGAAAAGGGAGGTGTGTTCCGAAAGTTTTTAACAATTACGCAATTTGCTGCTGCTACAATACTAATTATTTTCACGTTACACGTGAACCGGCAAGTGAACTACCTTAACAACCGCGATTTGGGAATTGACAAGGAAAACAAGCTTGTGCTAGAAACTTCTCCCGAAATGTTGACTCACACCGAATCTTTCATGAACGACCTTCGGACAAATCCAAATATTATTTCTGCAACATTACACGCATCTCCTATTGGAACCATTACCGAGGGCTGGAGCATGATGGCTAACGGACAAGATGTTAGCTTCAAAGTTCAACTTGCCGACTCAAACTACTGCAAAACCTTAGGTTTAAATATTCTCGAAGGGAAAACCTTTAAAAATCATCAGTCAACCGATTCGGTTTTTGAAGTTCTAATAAACAAGCAAGCTGTTGAAGTTTACAAGTTTGATGAACCCGTTGGCATGGAAATGGACTTTGTAAATAACATGAAATTACGAATTGTAGGTGTTGTAAGCGATTACCATTTTGAATCGTTACACAAGCCCATTGAACCACTTATGATTGTAAACCGAACTCGACCACATTTAATTACTGTTAACTATATCCCCAATAAAACTAAGGAAACCATTAGTTTTGTTGAAAAACTTTGGGAAAACTACTCACCTAACTCTCCGTTAACATACAGGATTTTAAAAGACGATTTAAAGGAACTTTACACCGAGGAAGCAAGGCTTAAAAGCCTTTTTCAGGGGTTCACTTTCATCTCAATATTTATTGCCTGTATTGGACTGTTTGGTTTATCAGCCTTTAGTATTAGTAAAAGAACTAGGGAAATAGGAATCAGGAAAGTTTTGGGTTCGTCAAGCGCTGGTGTAACCAGGTTCATTGTTTGGCAGTTTTTGCGAATGATTTTGGTTTCAACAATTATTGCTTTCCCTGTTTCGTGGTGGATAGTTTCACGGTGGCTTCAAAACTTCATTACGCCCATTGGCCAGAGCATTGGTATATTCATATTTTCTGGCGCTCTTGTTTGCATAATTGCACTGCTAACCATAATTTATCACTCCATAAAGGCTGCAAACACAAATCCAGCAAGCATACTAAAATATGAGTAATGAATATTTTCTCGAAAAATAAGAAGCGCTAGTTTACAGCTAAGAATTTTGGTTGGCTTCGTCAATCATTCCCGGAGTGTAATCAATATCCCTCTCGGTTTTTGCCACAATGGTGGCAATCATTGCGTCGCCGGTAACGTTCAGCACGGTTCGAAGCATATCCAACGGCCTGTCGATGGCCAGAATTAGCGCCAACCCTTCAACCGGAAGCCCAACAGAATTCAGCACAATAATCAGCATTACCAGTCCGGCTCCTGGAACTCCAGCGGAACCAATTGAAGCCAACGTTGCGGTAAGAATTATGGTTAGCTGCTGCCCCAACGTTAAATCGATTCCAAAAACCTGAGCAATAAAAACGGCAGCAACTGCTTGGTAAAGGCTGGTTCCATCCATATTTATGGTAACTCCAATTGGGAGCACAAAGCTGGCAACCTCGTTGCTAACGCCAAGCCCCTTTTCAACCTGCTCCATGGTAACTGGTAAAGTTGCTGCGCTTGAACTAGTAGAGAACGCAACCAGATGAACCGGGAACATGGTTTTGTAGAAATCGGTAAACCGAATGCCGGCAAAAAAACGTAAAAATGTTGGGTAAATTACCAGCGCAACAAACAGAAGCCCAAGAATTACAACCAAACCGTAAAAGCCAAGCGTTGCGAAAAGGTGAAGCGAATCGGCAACGTTATCGCCCGAAAAATCTACAATGAGCGCTGCCAACAGCGCAAAAACGCCAATGGGAGCAAACATCATTACAAAATCGATGATTTTAAGAATTACCTCGTTTAGCCCCGAAACGAAAGTTCTTACCATCTCCACATGCGGATGCTTCACAATTACAAGCGCCAAACCAAAAAGCACAGCGAAGAAAATTACTTGCAGCATGTTCTTATTTTCCGAAGCAGCACCTACAATATTTTCCGGAACAATATCAACCAAAAACTGAAGCGGGCCGCCTTTTTTCAGATTATCAACCGCAACCTTCGATCCCTCAACATTCTCGGCATACTTCGAGAGCAGTTCAACCCGTTTCTCCTCGGGAAACGAATTCCCAGGTTTCAGGGCATTCACAAGAAATAAGCCAATAGTTATGGCCAAAACTGTAGTAACTAAATAGTAAGAAATTGTTTTTACACCAATGCGTGAAAGTTTTGTAATATCCGATAAACCAGAAACTCCGGTAACCAGCGATGCAAAAATCAGTGGCATGGCTATTAGCTTTAACAGGTTGAGAAAAATAACACCGAAAGGTTTCACATAATCGGTTACTAGCCAACCAATACCAGCTGCAACGGCTACCACTCCAACCACAACGCCCAGCAGCATTCCGATTAGAATTTTCATGTAAAGGGGCAATTTTTTCCACATAGCTATTTGGTTTTACGTTTTCGTGGTTTACTGAAAACCTACGAAATAAACCAATTTCGTTTGTATTAGCAAGCAATCATTTCATTAAATTTGAAATTTGAATAAAAACTACAAAAGCATGAAGAATTGGTCAAAAATAGTTAGTTACCTTGCTACGCTCACGTTTCTAACAGTTGCTGACTTATCTTTCTCGCAGGATGATAATATTTTTGCAAAACAACTTTCGAACGCAGCCATTGAACTAACCAAGGATAACGTAACGTACGATCCAACTTACAGAACAATTCCATATCCGAACGGCGATGTACCTCCCGACAAGGGAGTTTGCACCGACGTAATTATTAGAGCCTACCGAAAACTTGGAATCGACCTACAGAAGGAGGTTCATGAGGATATGTTGGAGAATTTTAGTATTTACCCAAAGAACTGGGGACTAAGTAAGCCTGATAAAAATATCGATCACCGGCGCGTACCAAACCTGATGGTTTTCTTCGAACGATTCGGGAAGAAGTTACCTGTATCCTCAAAGCCAACCGATTACAAACCCGGCGATATTGTTACCTGGGATTTGGGCGGTGGAGTTCCTCACATTGGAATTGTAATTAACAGGAAATCGGCAGACGGCAGCAGAAACCTTATAGTTCACAACATTGGAAACGGGCAGGAAATTTCGGATTGCCTCTTTACATACAAAGTAACAGGTCATTACAAGTACCCAAAACATTAGCAGAATGAAAACTATCGACCTAGTAAAAAAGGACTTACAAAGTTTCAACGATAAAAAAAGGGGCGCCGATTTGCTGAAATTCTTTCAGGTTTTCCCGGGTGGATACGGAGAGGGCGATAAGTTTATTGGCGTTACCGTTCCAAACCAGCGGGCAGTTTCTAAAAAGCACTACAAGGAAATTTCAATCCATGAGATTGAAAAACTTCTCAGTGATGAAATCCACGAGTACAGGCTTACGGCAACCTTTATGCTGGTGCTGAAATACCAAAAAGAGAAGGATGAGAACAGGAAGCAGGAAATTGTTGACACCTACATACGAAACATCGAAAGAATTAACAACTGGGATTTGGTTGACTCGTCGGCGCACCTAATTCTTGGGCCGCACCTAATGGAACGCGATCGGGAAATTTTGTACGAATTTGCCAGTTCAAAAAACCTTTGGGTACAGCGAGTTTCAGTTATTGCAACGCTACATTTTATTCGAAACAATCAGTTCAACGACACTTTCAGAATTGCTGAAATGCTGCTTAACCACAAGCACGACTTAATCCATAAGGCTGTGGGCTGGATGCTTAGGGAGGCGGGAAACCGTAACTTCGAATCGGAATTTGAATTTCTTAAGGAGAACTATAAAAAGATGCCCCGAACCATGCTTCGATACGCAATTGAGAAGTTTCCCGAGGGCCTTCGCCAAAGTTTCTTAAAGGGTGAAATTTAAACTCTACAATTATGTAAACATTTTTTTTCTCAAGCTGTTTTCAATAAAAAGCAATAAAGGGTAACCATGGAAATCATTATTATTATTCTTGCAGCATTCTTTACGGCAATTCTCACTTTCTTTTCGGGTTTTGGACTAGGAACCATTCTAACGCCAGTTTTTATGATTTTCTT
>CAZLXF010000173.1:0-6879 GCA_964563065.1 uncultured Rikenellaceae bacterium
GTTCCAGATAGAAGACCTTTTGTCAAAGTAGGCTCTTTTGTTGCTAAACCATCGTACAAAGCCTTTTCTGTTGTCGCTTTTGTTGATGCATTTGTTGTGTAAGAATTACTAAGCTGAACAGCACCTTTGCCTGTAGTTGTTGCATCTTCTATTGAAAGTATTACATCTTGTGGATTAATAACCCACGGAATCTCACTAATTGAAAGCGGTCCTTCAACCTGTAGTTCTCCTTTAGTGAAAGAGGGTTCAGCTCCAATACTTGCTGCCGATAGGTTTACGCCGTTTATTTTATAGTTTGAACCAGAGCTGATGTTAATGTCACCAACTACATCGAGTTTGTATGCAGGGTTTTTGCTTAGTCCAACACTAGCATTGAATCTTAGAATTCCAGAGTCAAACTCACCATAAATTAAAGCTGACGTTGAACCTGCGCTAGAGTTTTGAATATAAAGTTTGTTATTAATGGGAGAGCCAACAGTACCTTCTAAATTTGAACCAGCCATATAACCAATAAGAATATTTCCACTTCCCACATCAAGGCTATAACCTGCCTTGCAGCCAATAATTGTATTTCTTTCGGTGATAAAACCAGCGTGATAAACCCCTGGATCCCAAAGTCCACTTCTTCCTGCATCTATACCCACAATTGTGTTTGAATTACCATTCTCAAGCATTGCACCTGCATTAGTACCGAGAAATGTATTTTCTAAGCTCGATTTAATTTTATTACCTGCATTAATCCCCATAAATGTATTGTATGAACCAGAAGGCCCATCTGAATTCAAGTTAAAACCTGCACCCGTTCCTAGCATTAGGTTATACTCCTGATTAGTATGGTTGTATCCAGCACCCGAGCCAATAAACATATTGTGCTGTCCTGAAATAAAGTTCTTTCCTGCATTTAATCCAATAAAAATGTTATCGTTCCCAACTGTTTTCTTTCCTGCATTCAATCCAATAAAAATATTATTATTGCCATTGCTCCCTAAACCAGCATTTTTGCCAATCATCACATTATTGATGCCATTTATATTGCTGAAGCCTGTTGAGTCACCTATGAAAACATTGCTTGTTCCAATGGTGTTCGAATATCCAGCTTTATGACCAATAAAGGAGTTATACTGTCCCGAAGTATTAACTTTTCCTGCCATGTAACCGAGGAATGTATTATAGCTAGCAGTATTTGTATATCCGGCATTAAATCCCAGAAAAACGTTGAAATCACCGGTTGAATTAGTGTACCCTGCCTGATCGCCAACAAATACGTTCGATTCGCCATCGGTATTAGTGTATCCTGTTTGATATCCAATAAAAACGTTCTTTTTCCCTATGGATGTGTTGGTGCCAGCCGACTCGCCAATGAAAATATTCTGTTCGCCTTGAGTAGACAATTCACCAGCCCTGCTGCCAATATAAACATTCCCCCCTTTATCCTGATGTAGATTTCCTGCTTTATAACCAATGAATGTGTTATTGATTCCAGTATTCATTTTACCAGCTTCAAAACCCATAAAAGTGTTCCAATCTCCATATTGGTTTGTTAATCCAGCTTGATATCCAATAAAAATATTCTCATTCCCTTCAATATTACTTTTACCTGCTTGAAATCCAATAAAAGAATTGAACATACCAAGAGTATTTGAACTACCAGCCTCGTGACCAATAAAGTAATTATCGGGGGTTAGGAACATAAAGTTATTTTCTCCGGTTTTCGACTGAGTTAATCCTCCCACGGCAAAACCTCCCTTACTGCCAGCCTTTACGGGTTCGGTGTTTACGTAAATCCTTGAACTGTCGCGCGTAATCCTTAGGTACTCCTCGCTTGGAGTTAACTTACTCTGGGTTAACCCGCCCACGGCGAAACCGCCTTTGCTGCCGCTCTTGGCAGGATCTGTGTCGATGTATATGCGAGTGCTGTCGCCCGTTACGCGCAGCAGATCCACCGGATTCCCCTTGCTCTGGGTAAGCCCGCCCACAGCGAACCCGCCCTTGCTACCGGCTTTCCCGGCAGTGGATGTGGTGTCGATGTAGATGCGAACGCTGTCGGGTGTTACCCGGAAGTACTCGTCGCTGGCCTTGCTCTGAGTTAGCCCACCCACGGCGAATCCACCCTTGCTGCCAGCCTTGGCAGCATCGCTGGCCACGTACATGCGCACGCCCGCCTCGTACACGGCGAACACAATTTCATCGTTGCTGTTGCGCACCACGAACAGCGGCTGGTCGGGGTCGAGTATCGGTTCGCCAACCTGTACGCTGCTGGTAACCAACTTCCCGCTAGCGCGAATGTCACCCACCACGTCGAGTTTAGCTGCTGGCGTTGTTGTCCCAATGCCCACATCGCCGGAGGCTACGTGAATGTCGCTGGATGCTGTCCAGCCGGCACCATCGTGCAGCAGGATTTGCCCGGTTACTCCATCGGGCAATGCGCCCATACCATCATTCCCATCCTGCGCGAGCGTGCTCCATGTGGTTCCGTTGTACACGTAGGCAACGCCGTCTGTGCTGTTATAGTAGGCTTGGTTGGTTTGCGGGCTAGCAGGAGCCGATAGCAGGGAGCCTAGCCACTCCAGCGAGGTTCCGTCGGCACCGGCTTCACCGGTTTCACCTTTCAGAGAGGCAATGAAGTCGGCCTCGGAGCCTGTGTTGCCCTGAGCGAGCCACACTTGGTAAGCCGATAGACCGTTGTCGCCATCGATGCCAGCTTCACCTTTTAGTGAAGTTATAAAGTCGGTTTCAGAACCCGTATTACCCTGAGCTAGCCAAACTTGGTAGGCCGAGAGCCCATCGGTGCCATTTGCGCCGGATTCGCCAGGTTCACCCTTCAAGGAAGCAAGGAACTCTTCTTCACTTCCAGTATTACCTTGAGCCAACCAAACTTCGTAAGCAGAAAACCCATCTTCTCCAGGCTCGCCCTGTGGCCCCTCGTTGCCGCTTGCGGCAAAAAGTGCGTAGGGAACCGACTGAAGTTCAACTAAACCAAGTTCGGCATAGTTTTCACCACCGGCTGGGTCTACTTCAATCTTAAAGAAAATATTTCCTTCGTTCCATGGAATTAGCGTGAAATCGCCAGTAATTACTGTTCCTTCTCCCACCGAAAATGTAATAACGCCCGTAGAAGAAGAACTGACCACATGGCTTTCGGAGTAATGTATAAGAGTTCCATCCTCGTTTTGCAGAGTAACCTTAATTGCTACTGATTGGTTGAAGATTGGTTGACCCTGTGAGTCTCTTAAAACTGCCTGGTAAGAAAAGCCCTGAGGAACCTGTGCCAAAACAACTAATGAAAGCATCGATGCTAGGATGCAAAGTAGAATTTTTTTCATGGCCCAATATTGTTAAGTTACAAATATCACTTTTACTGGAAAGGCAATGAAGAACTAAGAAAAATTTAAGGAATATGTTAAGAATTAATAAAGCAAGTTAAGAGGTTTTAACTTGAAAGTCAACAATAAAGGAATAAATGATTTGTACTTTCTTTAACATAAGTTCCCAAACACTTATGTTTTTCTTAATGAAGACATTAAGCGATGCAAATATTTTTCCCCCAGCTACGTTCTATAATAATGAACCTTGCGAAATGATTATTTGCTTTTATTATATTTGTGAAATAAAAAAGTTACCCTATATGAAATCGTTATTAGTTGCAATTCTGTTTCCAGCTATATTTTTATTTACTTCGTGTACAAGCAGCGACATTATTCCTGAGGAAGATATGGTTATGATTCTGGTTAAAACGTTTATAACCGATGCAACTACCATTTCGCCCCATATGGGGCAACCCATTTCAAAGAAGGATACCATAAACTACTATGCGCAAGCATACGAATCGTTAGGTTATACCGAAGAAACTTTTGAAAAATCGTTGGAATACTATGCAAGTAACCCTGAAGTTCTGAACGAAATTCTTGATAAAGCCATTAGTGAGCTGGGAAAAAAGGAAACCGAACTTGGTCCAAAAACGGCTGAAGGAAATACCGACACAAGTAGCGACCCCATACCAAATTTATGGACAGATAAAAATATGTGGTATTTGCCTGAAGATGGGAAACAACATGCCATTAACTTTAAAATTCCTGTAGTAGGAACAGGCATTTATATTATTAGCGCTGAAGTTAAAGTTTTCTCCGACGATGAATCGAAAAATCCGAGAATGACCTCCTTCTTATACTTCGATGATGGTTCGCAGCATGGAAGTAGGACAAGCATAAAAAACAAAATGTACCTAAAGGACGGCCAGAGCCGTGTTGTAACAATTGAAAACATTTTAACAGACACACAGGTTACTCATATTATGGGCTGGGTTATGGACCACTCTGGGCAGGATGGCGAATGGAGCAAACATGCCGAGGTTTCCAATATTACGCTCCGTTACATGCCTCTACCCGCTTCTTTTGATAAGAAAAAATCTATAATCACAAAACCTCTAAAAAACGAAAAATAAATTCTATAGAATTTAATTAATTTTTTTACATTGCATATAATGCACAGTAGGTTACAGTAATTTGAAGAAAACAATCTATGAAAACAAATAGAGTCTCACAAATACTATTTTTATGCCTAATTGGCATTCTACTCGTTGGAAATATTGCTTTTGCTCAGAATCGCGAACCACAGAATGTTTACCGCGTTGCGGTTAAATCGCGATACGTACTTAAGGACGGAGAACGAACCAAAGATTATTTTGCTGTTAAGCAGCTAATTTCCGACTCGCTGGGAAGAATGCACACCGAAATTGATTTCGACTGGAAAACCCACTACCCCAATAACTATCGTTGGCACTACTTCGATGGAAAAACCAAGTTTAGAACCGATTTTTTTGAGAACGAAAAATTAGTGAAAATAGAAAGGTACAAGTGGAACTCCAACGGAAATATTTCAGAATTTACACTTGATAGAGTTACTTCAACCGATACATTGGTTGTTGTAAAAGAGGTTTACACATACAACTCCGATGGAACCAAAAAAAGCGTTGTAGGTTACAACGAAAAAGGCAAAAAGGGTTTTAAAACAAAGTTCAAATACGATGACAGAGGAACTGAAATTTCACGCAAAGTGAAAGGTAAGAAAGCCGTTCCTGCTGACTCAATAATGCTACTTACACGAGTGCCCCAATACGATTCGGTTGGAAGAGTTGCTGCAGAAACCCTAACTATTCAAAAAAAATCAAAGCAGTCCAAAACCACTCAGCACAAATATACGTTCGATGAGAATGGAAATAAAGTTCAGGAACTGCTAATGGATGCAAATGGTAACCTAATTAAAAAAACTGAGTTTATTTACCGTAAGGACAACCGAATTCAACAGATTAAAGAGTTTGATGCCAACGATAACCTACTCGATTGGCAGGCATGGCGTTACGAGATTTACAAAACCAACGACAGACGTCAGCGAGTTTTAGAATAGGTTTGTTTTATTCAAGATTTAGGTGTTGCCAGCCAAGCGCAGCGGCCCCTAGCACTGCAACATTCTTATCCTGTAACCCCGATGGAAGTATTTTTACCTTATTCCTATAAATAGGGAATAGGTTCTTCTCCATGCTACGGCGTGTTGGCTCGAAGATTAAATCCCCAGCCTTACTCAATCCGCCGAAAAGGAAAATGGCCTCGGGGCTAAGCGTAGCAACAGCATCGGCTAACTTTAGTCCCAATATTTCACCGGTACGCTCAAATGCCTCGCGAGCAATTGAGTCGCCCTCAAGGGCTTTTTGAGAAATAATTTTTGCGGAAAGGTCGTTGTATGCAAAGTTTCTTAACGAGCTAGGTTCAACTGATATTGCCATCAGTTCAAAAATAGTTCGGCGAATTCCGGGTGCCGAAACGTAGGTTTCGAGGCAGCCCAACTTTCCGCAACCACATTTTCTGCCGTTTGGATTTACGGTTGTATGCCCAAGCTCACCAGCAAAACCATCGTGCCCCAGCACCAGTTTTCCATCGGTAACAATTCCGCTGCCTAGTCCTGTACCAAGGGTTATAATAATAAAATCCTTCATGCCTTTGGCTGCGCCAAAAAGCATTTCGCCAACTGCTGCAGCGTTAGCATCGTTGGTAAGAATAACAGGAACGCTGAGTTTATCCTCCATCTCGCTACAAATAGGAAGAATGCCTTTCCACTCAAGGTTTGGGGCATCAACAATTGCACCCAAATTGTACGAACCGTTGGGAGCGCCAATACCCACAGCCTCAAGCCGATACTCACTTCCCAGTTCAGAACAAAGAGAATTTACTGTATCAACCATTCGGTTTACGTAGGCAATAAAACCTCCTTCGCCACGAGTTCGAATTGTACGTTCAGCAATACACTCACCCTGGCTTGTTACCAAGCCAATAACTGTGTTTGTTCCGCCTATATCAATACCTGCAACTATTTTCGCCATTTTTAGAGCTTTAAACTCCTTCAACATAAATGTACTTCACAAATTTACTTTTATTCCTGAAAACACCATAAAATTATGTGTATTATGAAACGGAAAAAAGTTTAACTTTCAGCTTTGTATTCAGCGTTCAACGATATGAAATGAAAATTAACATTCGATTCAGCATATGAAAAATATTCTTAAAGTCGTTTTTTTTTCTCTAGCTACAATTGTTTTTTGGGAAGGTTCTGCACAAGTTAGAATTGATTTGAGCGAAGGGTGGAAGTTTCGAAAAGCTGGCACAAACGATACGCTTCTCCCCGCTTCGGTTCCGGGTTCAGTTCATGCCGATTTATTCTTAAACAAAAAAATTCCCAACCCTTTCACTGGGTGCAACCCTGATGAACTACGCTGGATTGAGGAGCACGAGTGGGAATACTCGCTCGACTTTGAGTTTGAACAAAACTTCGGAAAGTTCAACAAGGTTTATTTGATTTTTGAAGGCATTGATACACAGGCTGAAATAA
>CAZLXF010000174.1:0-6871 GCA_964563065.1 uncultured Rikenellaceae bacterium
GCTGGTTTTGGAATAAGTTTCAGGTAATATTTGTGAATCAAATCAAGAATAAGGTGGAGATTTTTGTCCCCACCTTATTTTTTAGTTGTTATTGCCGTTTTTCTTTTCCTCATCAATCGCTTCCTCTTCATCAACGTTTGCGAACTCTGAAATGTCGTGGGCAATTTTTAGGATTTTCACAACCTCATAGTTTTCGTTGAAAATAGGTGAGTAGGTTTCAATAAATGTGAATACCTTATTCCCCATGTTAACCCTGCTGGTTTCTTTTTTAATAATTCCGTTACGAAGGTTGTCCCAGAAAAGGTTATAGTCCTTCAATTGCTTTTCGTTCATTAGCAAATTATCGGAATGGTGGGTTCCAATTATCTGGTCGGCTGTTTGGTTCGTGAGGGCAAGGTAGGCATCGTTTACCGATGTTATTATTCCTTTTGTATCGTATTCAATCACAAAACTCGATGAGTGCAACGCTTTAATTAAGCTTTCCATTTCGGCAGTTTTTCTGGCGGCCTCCTCCTGAGTTGCCTGCAATTCCTCCATGTTCTGGCGCATTTCCTCTTCCTGCGAACTTAACTCTTCCGATTTAATTCTCGACTCTTCGAGCAGTTTAACCGTTTTAATGTTAATTTTTACTGTAGAAACGGTTGCTGCAATGCTTTCGCCAATTTTTTCTACGAAATCAATAACATGCTTTTCAAAAACACTAAAGCTGGCCAGCTCAATAACACCATGAACATTCTCATTTAATTTAAGCGGAACAATAAGTAGGCACGAGGGGTTGTTATCTCCTAAACCTGATGCAATTTGAATGTAGTCTTCAGGGATTTCTGTTAAGTAGATTGTTTCCCGTTCCTGAGCGCAACGTCCAATAAGTCCTTCGCCAATTTCAACCCGTTTTTCGATGAATTTTCTTCTTTCGTATGCATACGATGATACCAGCTCAAAGTGAATGTCACTTTTTTTCTCATCATTTATCAGGAACATGGCGCCTACATTGGCATCGATATACTTTACTAGGTTGCTGATTAATTGGTACGAAAACTCGGTCATGTTATCGTTATTTTGCCGAAGAATTTCGGCAAACTTTGCCATACCTGAGGTTGCCCAGTTTATTTTTTCATCCTCCTTCCTACGCAGCTCTTCCTGTTCTTTTGCCAGCTGCAGGCTTTTTCTCATTTCGAGCAACGATTGTCCAAGCATATCGCTATTACTCAGCGTTTCGTAGTTTACTGCTAAATGTCCCTTGCCAATTTCGTTGGCAAAACTTACCGTTTTCGACAATCCATCAATCAAAGTGTTCATGGAGTTGCTAATGTCTTCAATCTCATCGCCTGTGTTCACATCCAGCTTGTTATCCTTTTTTATATTTCCTTTTGCAAGCTCGCTAAGGATTGATTTAACTTTTACCAGCGGACGCGTAATGCTTATTGCAATAATTAGAATTACAAGGGCTAAAACTGTTAATCCGATTATGCTTATAATAACTGAATTTTTTGAAATATCTTTTGCTTCAGTAAGAAGAACCTCCGTGGGAGTAACGATACCAAACGACCATGGATTTTGTGTTTTCCCAATTGGAATTGAAGCGAATGTTGCATAAAACTCATTACCACTAACCGTGTCGGTTAACAGAAATGAGAAGTTCTCACCAGCTTCAACACGTTTGGTTATGTTATGTTTTTCGTTTTCATTTGGAAAAATTTCGGCGAAAGGTTTCCCTAGCTGTTCATCATCGGGAAATGAAACAAGAGTTCCGTTGTTCGAGAGCATAATTGCGTAACTCCCCTCGAAGGGATGTATTTGACTCCCAATTATTTGGTATCTTGACAGTTCGATATCGAGACCGAACAGTCCACGAAAAACTCCATTTTCAAGAACGGGAACCGCTGTACTGGCTTCCAGAAGTTGCTGGCTAAACTCTGTATATGAGAACCAGTAGGGGTCCATCATGGTTTCCTGCTTCGAAAGTTTTATATTGTGGTAACCGCCACCAATTGCATCGCCATCAAGGTTTAGCGTATCTTGTTTGTATTTTAGTACGCCATTCTCACGGTAGTATGTAAATCGGTATCTTCCATAATCTTTCTTGTAGGTGCTGTCGAGAGCATTTACTTCCCAGCTAACCCATACCGACAGGAAGTTTGGGTTTTCCTCGGCAATTCCGTGCATTATTCGGTTAAACGTTTCAACTCTCTTCTTTTCAGGAATTTCTCTGAAGTCTTTCATGGATTGTGCCATGGCACGGGTTATATCCATATCGGAGTTGAGAGATGTTCTGATTTGATTTGCATTCTCGCGAACGTAAGCATCGGCTAATTCGTAAGCGTCTCTTAAAGATATGTTACGAAGCTTATACACAAGATAACCAACCGATATAGCATAAGCAATTGTGGATATCAACATTACCGATAGGAGCAACTTACTCCTGATTTTCATGCGGATTTTCATGGTGTTATGGGGTATATTATTGTAAACTTATACTTTAATCCAATTTGTGAAAATACACCTTATTTTTACATATTCAAAAAACAATTGCCAATTTTATAATGTATCATTTTCAAAGCATAGAATAAACTTATAAGGTTTTTGTTCATCTATAGAATTATAAAACTTATTAAAAATAGTTGATTATGATTTTCAAAAGAATATCTATTGTACTGGTATGCATTGGCTTGCATATTTCAGTTTTAGCTCAGGTTAATTCGTACTCCGATTTCCAGGCAATTCGCGATGAGGGTTTCGATAACTCCTCGCTTCGTGAACTGGCAGTTAATTTAACCGATGTAATAGGTCCTCGCCTTAGTGGAACCGAAGCATTTGTAAATTCCTGTAATTGGGCAGCAGAAGCCCTCAATGCAGCAGGAATAAATGCCAAGGTAGAACCCTGGGGTGAATTTGGAAATGGCTGGGAAACAGAGAAATTCTATGTTGCCATGCGAAAGCCTTACTATCAGCCATTAATTGCTGTTCCAAGAGCATGGACTGGAGGAACATCGGGACTTGAAAAGGCTGAAGTTGTTATGATTGACGCAGTCAGTATGGACGATTTGCACATGTTTTCTGGCAAAATAAAAGGGAAAATTGTAATAACTCCGTTCGAAAAGGAGCTGGAGGTTTCTTTTGAACCATCGGCCAAACGTTTTACTCATGAGGAACTTGAAAAATATGCAGAAATAAATGAGTTTAGGGCTGACCCCGATTTGCACATATCGAACAGGAAGTTGAGTGGGAAGGATGTAAAATCGGAGATATCATGGATCGATTTTAAAGAGTTCTGTGAAGCAGAAGGTGCTTTGGCGATTATTGAGAAATCGGGTTCATTCGGTACGGTAATGAGCGTTGGCGACAGAAATGGCCGATTTCTTGACACGCTGGGAATTCCTGTAATTGATATGACGCATGAGCATTACGCTCGTATGGTGCGCTTAATTGACAGAAATATTCCAGTTGAAGTTGAGATGGAAATTGAGAACAAACTTGTAACATCTCACCGAGAGGGACTTAACGTTATTGCTGAGATTCCCGGAAGCGATAAGGATTTGAAAAGTGAAGTGGTAATGATTGGTGCGCACATCGATTCGTGGCACAGTGGAACAGGAGGAAACGATAATGGTTCTGGGGTAATTGTAATGATGGAGGTTATGCGAATTCTGAAAGAATCGGGCGTAAAACCCAAACGAACCATTCGCTTGGCAATATGGGGAAACGAGGAGCAGGGCTTACATGGTTCAAAGGCTTGGGTTAAGAAGAATGTGTACGATGTTGAAGTTAACAAAAAAATGGCTGAGTTCGATAAAATATCAGCATACTACAACTTCGATTACGGAACTGGCCGAGTTTGGGGAATTTTCCTGAGTGACAACTTTGCTCTAAAGCCCATTTTCGACTCGTTTTTTGAACCGCTAGCCGACTTGGGAGTAAAATACACTTCGATGCGTTCACCGGGTGGTTCCGATCATCTTTCGTTTAACACCTTCGGAATACCAGGATTCGCCTTTATTCAGGATAGAATTGACTACGGGAGAACCTACCACACCAACATGGATACCTTCGAACGAATTCAGCTTGGCGACCTTAAGCAAGCGGCCGTGGTTGTTGCTACGTTAGTTTACCAAACCGCCAATTATCCTGAAAAACTTCCAAGGAAAGAGGTTGTTTTTTAAACGTTTTGGAGTACAAAAAATCTTTTTGGAATCAATTTAATTCTTTTTCATATTTTTGTGCTCATTAATCACCTAAAGAAATTAGCATGAAACTACTTGAAGGTAAAACCGGATTAATTACAGGTGCTGCACGTGGTATTGGTCGTTCCATTGCCATTGCTTTTGCCCAGCATGGTGCAAATGTTGCATTCACCGATATGAATTCCGACGAAAACTTTTTAAGTTTAGAAAAGGAGTTAAACGCTCTTGGCGTTAAAGCAAAGGGATATGTTTCCGATGCCAGCAAATTTGAAACTTCGCAAGCACTTGCCGACGAAATTGCTAAAGATTTTGGAACCATTGATATTTTGGTTAACAATGCCGGAATTACTAGGGATACATTGTTAATGCGCATGACTGAAGAACAGTGGGATTTGGTTATAAACGTGAATTTGAAATCGGTTTTCAACCTCACAAAAGCCGTTCAGAAGTATATGTTGAAGCAGAAATCGGGTTCAATAATAAACATGAGTTCCGTTGTTGGTGTTTCGGGTAATGCTGGACAGGCAAACTACTCAGCATCGAAGGCTGGTATTATTGGTTTTACCAAATCGGTGGCTCGCGAGCTAGGCTCTAGGAATATCCGTTGCAACGCCATTGCGCCAGGTTTTATTATTACCGAAATGACTCATAAACTTCCTGAGGAAGTTAGGGAAGACTGGGTTAAGAAAATTCCTCTTCATCGTGGCGGAACCCCTGAGGATGTTGCAAATGCTACCGTATTCCTTGGTTCCGACCTTTCAAGTTACATAAGCGGACAAGTAATTAATGTTTGTGGGGCAATGAATACCTAGAACTAACTTTTTACTTTGATATACAAAAAACACCCGTCGAATTAGGCGGGTGTTTTGTTTTAACATGCTTTAATTCCTATTACCAAAACACAACGTATAGAAAAATTAATATTATAATAAGCACCAACGAGCTTATATTAAAACCTTTGCTAGTTTCGAAAAGTTGACGAGAAAGACGAATCCCCTTGCTGTCGTCTTTTCCTTTATTGTCAAAGTAGCTAAATAATCCTATTAAACCAATGGTTGTTATACAGGTAGCCATCATCTGCTTCATAAATGGCATTGTGATGAAAAGGTTTTCGATTGAAGTTCCTTCGGCCCAGCCATTTGGCCCAACCTTAAAATAAATTGCTATGGGAATTGAAAGAACCACTGCCCAAATTGCTCCTTTATTCGTAGCCTTTTTGTAGAAAAGTCCCATTAGAAAAACACCAAGTATTCCGGGACTAACAACTCCAGTATACTCTTGAATATACTGAAAAACTTGTCCTAAGTTACTAAGCTGTGGAGCAATAAACATTGCAATTACTAGCGCAACACCCGCAGTAATTCTACCAACCGCAACGGTTTGTGAGTTGCTAGCTTTTTTGTTAATGTACGGTCGGTAAATGTCCATCGTAAAAATGGTGGAAGTTGAGTTAAGCATAGAAGCCAGCGACGAAACAATTGCAGCAGCTAAAGCCGCCAGTACTAAGCCCTTTAAACCAATAGGAATGAATTGGCTTATTAACCAAGGTGCTGCGCTGTCGTTAAGAATTTGCCCATTAGCTCCAACGAAGGTTGGGTCGAGGGTTGCTCCAGTTTTAAAGTTTAAAACGTAAGCTACAATTCCCGGAACTACAACAATTAAAGGAATAAGCAATTTTAAGAATGCTGCAAAAACGATCCCTTTTTGTCCTTCACTTAAGCTTTTTGCAGCCAATGTTCGTTGAATAATATACTGGTTAAATCCCCAGTAGTATAGGTTTGCCACCCACATTCCGCCAATTATTACTGCTAACCCTGGTAAATCCCACCATGCATCGCGGCCATCGGGAGTAAAAATTTCTCCCTTCGAAAGAATCATTGAGAATTTCTCCGGGACTACTTCGTATAAATACTTGAATCCCTCAAAAATTCCTCCATCAGGAGTAAGCTTTGTTACAGCAATAAAAGTAGTTACCAAACCACCAATAATAAGAAGGGTAACCTGTATTACATCGGTCCATGCAACTGCTGATAGTCCGCCCCAAAGCGAATATGCTGCTGCGAAAAGCGCTAATCCAATAATTGCAGTAAGCATTAGGCTTCCATCGCCAGTACCCACAATTGTGTCAATGGCTTTTGCTCCTAAAAATAGGACAGAGGTTAAGTTCACAAAAATAAAAAGCGCTATCCAAAAAACTGCAAGAATAGTTTTAAGGTTGGTGCTAAACCTATGCTCAACGAATTCGGGGATTGTGTAAATTTTCTTTTCAATAAATATTGGAAGAAAGAATTTACCAACAATAATCAATGTAATTGCAGCCATCCATTCGTATGAGGCTATGGCTAAACCAATTGCAAATCCCGAACCCGACATACCAATGAACTGTTCTGCAGAAATATTTGCTGCAATTAGCGATGCACCTATTGCCCACCAGGGCAACGATTTTCCTGCAAGGAAGTAATCCTCGGCTGTACGTTCGGTTCCCTTTTTTCGGCGCGAAACCCAGAGGCCCACCGATACGATTAGTATAGCGTAAAGAATAAAAATTACATAATCAATGGTAGCAAAATTCCCGTTCATAGTGTTAATAATTTAATTATAAAATATTTATATAATTTCTGACAATTCGTAAGTTATTACATTTCACATAAATTCTTTTGCCACGAACCCGCCCTGCCTACCGGCCAGGC
>CAZLXF010000175.1:0-6867 GCA_964563065.1 uncultured Rikenellaceae bacterium
ACTGGTACTCAGGATTCTCCTTCATCACACGGGCGCTGGTGGAGTAGGTTTAGATGAACCAAAGAAGTATTGTTTTATGAAAGAATAATGGGCTAGGGCTTTGTGCGAACGGATTTGGTGGTTTACAAATCAACTTGTTCTAGATATTTCTCGAATAAAAGCACCCTTTTATCATCGTTAGGATTAAAAAGGAAGGGTTTTACATCAAGGGCCATTTCTTTCATATTTAAGTTGGTGCACTTTTTTAACACCTCTACCTTTAAATGCTTTGGCGTATTAATGCCTAATTTGTGCTCCAAATACTTGTAGTTTGGCTTAAAGCCATTACCAAGTAAAGATACAATATCGAAAAAATCTCTACCCTTGTTTCTTTTACGGTTAATAACAGCGTAAAACTTCATTGACAGAAGTATTTCTGGGGGTGTGCTTTTTATTTGAGTAAAAACATCGAACTTGTTAATTAGTGGTGTATCGGTTTTGTAGTGAAAACTATGTGCTTCAGAATCGAGTTGAATCAATATCTTCTCACCAGTATGACTCGATAAGCCTTCCCTAAAGAGCAATTCAGGAAATCGTATGTAGCAATGGTAAGCCCCTCGCGTAATATTTTTTATTTCTACACCAAAACCTAACTTTGCTAGACCTCTTTCAACATCTCTTGTTACTAAATCGAACTCCTGCTGAGTAAGGTTGAAGTTATCAAAATCAAGATCCTCGGAGAACCTATTGTTACCATGAACAATTCGCAAACAAGTTCCTCCTAAAAAAGAGAGTTTTGAAGCATACTTGCTGTCGAATATCAACTCCAGGATTTTATACTGCAAATATTCCCTAATCATAAAACGCTCAAAAACGTGCAGTTCTTCAGGGTAAAATGTCTTTATTTGGGATAGGCTAAGCATCGTAAATCTTTTTAAATAATGCAACCCTTGCATTTAATGCCTTTGAGCTGAATAGTGATAAATACGCATCTAACTTCGAGAAATCAATTACTTCATTCATCTGCAAATAATTTATACGAAGCTCTCTTATTGAATCGTTATCGTTTAACTTGTTTAAGTACAAAAAATCTAAAAGGGCTTTTTCGGGATCGGCAATACTAATTGAATAGCCATTATGCTGTATTAGCGTATAACCAAAAAACAGCTGGGGTTTGAAGTGTCTATAAATAAAACGACCCAACTTATTGTTATATGTAGCCGTGTTGTTGGTTGTTATGGATGTAACTGCAAAAACACCTTCGGGAATCAATCCGTAATACCATAAAGCACTTTCAAGAGAAACGTATGCGGGCCTATAGATTTTATTTGCCACAAGAAACATAAAATTTTCACCTTTTTCGTAATTTCTAAAGATATAATACCCGTTCTTAATTTTTGTCAGATAGCCCTTATGTTGCCATTCAACCAGTCTTCGATTATCAAAATTGGGGTAACTTATCTCAATATCCGATAACGAGATAATCGGAAATCCTCTAAAGGTGTTCTGAAACTCAATAAAAGTCATTCTGTATTATTTTATTGTCAAATATAACAATATTTTAATACAAAAAACGATTTTCTATATCTACAAAAATTGGGGAAGATATTGAAGCAGAAGTGAGCGTGAGTGGTGAGTGGTGAGCGGCGATCGATGAGTAATGAGTTAATTGTCCTGGGCGGGGAGTAGCGAGCGGTGAGAAACCCTTGTTACTTGCAGAATTTTTCAGGAGTATTAATCATGGAGATTAGCATCCTTCTTACTTCATCCTAACCTTCCATAAAATGCTTATGCTTTGATTCGTCGATATAACAACAATCCCTCGAGTAATCGAGCCAGACCATTTTTTGAGGGTTTTTTAAATTCAAAAATTGTTGATTAGTTATTAACGACGAGCGAGATGTATAGCATATACCTCATCTCTCATCTCTCTCCTCATCTCTCTTTTACCTAAAATTATACTGGTACTCCGACTCCTCCTTTATGTTTTTTACGCTTGTGGGGTAGTTTTGCGATGAACCAAAGTTTTGAAACTAGGCTGGAGCCTCGTCCGAAAGGGGGGTTCTTAACACTGCGCGATGCTACTCGTAAATAATCTTTACTAATTCAGCGGCAGTTCTTTTTCCTATCCCATCGATTACCTGTAAATCATTAGTGCCTGATGAAAAAAATTTGTTAAGCGTTTTGTAGTGATCGAGCAATGCCTTTGCACGCTTATGCCCCACACCTGGCAATGATTGTAGTACCTGCTGCTTAACTTTTTGATGATTTTTTCTGTTTGTTTTTTGATGATTAATGTAGATTCTTGGGTCGAGATTCCCGTCGTGTTTATATAGTTGATTCCCTGCAATTATCATTAGTTTTAACGTTTCTTCGATATTGCGTGAACGGAGAATTGGTATTCCAAGGAAAAGGGAGATATGCACCAAGGCACCTTGAATTGCCTCGTGTTTTATTTCTGTGTTAGTTAAATCATTACTCGTTCCTTCAAGTATGAGAATATATGGTGTTGTTCGTTTAATTGTCAGGTATGATTGCCTGAAAAAACGACCGCTCTTAATGGCGGCAATAAAATCGGGTATTGTTTTTCGTTCGAATATTGCCTGGTGGTTTACGCAGTAATCGCCCTGCCTCATCTGCCTGACTTCAACCTGTAGGTTTGGAATCTTAGCAGCAAGATCAACTATTCCCGATCGTTGCTCACGAAAATCGATGGTGAGATGCATGTAGTTCTCAATACTAACAAACGTAAGTTCGATGTATAGAGTCGAAATAATCCTCTAAAAATAAGGCGAATACAATATTAGTCGTTATTTCGAACTCACGTTAAAGTTAAGAATATTATCTGGTTACAGCAAATCAGTAAAAATTTGTGTATTGGATTCCAAAAGGAACACAGATTAACCAGATTTGACTGATTCAGCTGATTTTTGTGTCCACAAAAAGATGCAAATGGTTGCAAATAGTTTGTGTAAATCCGTGGAAATTGGTGTCTCGATCTTTTCAGACACGGATTACACCGATTGGCACTAATTTTACCACATAGGCACAGTAGGCACATTAGAGTTGGTATCTAAAGAATTAACCACAGATTCTGAAGGGAGTCGGAAGACCGAAGACCGAAGACGGAAGTGGAACGGAAAAAAATAAAATCCCGCGAAGGGCAGGGGACATTATGAAATAATTTCTCCTCCCCAAAGTTTTTCTAAAAAAACACTCCAGGGAAGGATTAGAATATCATTGATTTTTCGTGGGTAAGGATCGTTTGTTACCATAATTAGCTTTTTTACAGAATATTCCTCGGCAAAACTTTTTAAGCCCTTAAAATGTCTATGCGTAGCCATCTCTGTTGATTTTACTTCAATAGCTACCTCGTTACTTCCCAGTATAAAATCTACTTCGAGTTGGGATGCCGTTCGCCAGTATGAAACGGGGTAGTTCAAATCGGTGTAACTGCTATGAGCATAGAGTTCCTGATATATGAAGTGTTCAAATGCCTTTCCAAATGCTTCACTCCCCATTTGTATCTGGCCCCGCTTGAGCAGGTAGTTGGCTATTCCCAAGTCAAAGAAATAGAATTTGGGGGCAAGAATAACTCTCCGTTTGGGATTCTTTTGATAGGAAGGGACAAATCTACCCGTTAGTGTATCTTCAAGAATTTGAAAATACGACTTTACTGTTGGGTTTGACACTCCGCATTCGGATGCAATATTGGAATAGTTTACCATTTCGCCATTTGAGAACGCGGCTGCTTCGAGGAATTGGCTAAACGAAGATATGTTTCTAATCCTGGCTTCGGCCATTATTTCGTCGCGCAAATAGCTCCCTATATAAGCCGAAAGGAGCTTCTGGGGGCTTGATGACTGGTATATTTTTGGCAACAGCCCAAAATTTATGGCTTTTAACAGATCAAAGTTGGGTATTTCAGCACTTACCAATGGGTAAAGTTCGTATCGCAACGCCCGGCCTCCCAATAAATTTACCCCACTGCGCAGTATATTTCGGGGACTTGAACCGCTAAGAATGAACTGTATTCCCAAGTTCTCCATTAGCCAGTGAACTTCATTAAGTAAGGAGGGTATTTTTTGCACCTCATCAATAATAACGGGCCTACTTGTAGTCTCGGCTTCCAGTATCTGCCTTAAGAGAGAAGGATTTCGCTGGAAGCGTTCAAACTCATCGGTTTTAAGCAGGTCGAATTTGACTGATTGAGGGTACTGGTAATTCAATAGAGTGCTTTTCCCCGTTTGTCGAGCGCCCCAAAGAAATGCACTTTCATTGCCAAGCCCATTAAAAATCTGTTTGCGAATAAACATGCATTTTGTAGTTTTGGTTTTAAATTGGCATGATATTTTAAAGTATCATTTGCAAATATACGCAATTAATGAACTCCTGCAATAATGAATGCACTTTTTTAGAAACGAATTATCACTAATTTTATCACATAGGCACAGTAGGCACATAATAGTTGGTATCTAAAGAATTAACCACAGATTCTGAAGGGAGTCGGAAGACCGAAGACGGAAGACGGAAGACCGAAGTGGAACGCAAGAGAACGCAGATGACACTGATCTTAAGGATGAACGCAGATTTTGATCCACGAATGATCCACGAATGAAAGCGACAAGCGGAGGGCAAAGCGTGAGTCCTTGCCCCAGCGGGGCAATATATCGATAGCCCCGATCTTTAGGTCGGGGTAATAGAGAAACAGCCCATTTTAAGGCGCACGATAGTTCTATCGATTGGAACAAGAGCCACGGTGCGCCGCACGGAAGAAGAAGGATTGGAAGGAAGGGTTGATTGGGTGACCGAAGACCGAAGACGGAAGTGGAACGCCGAAAACAAAAACCTTGGCGGCTTTGCGGCTTTGCGTGAGAAAACCGGAGACGGAAAAGGAACGGAGAAAAACAAAAACCCCGCGAAGGGCAGGGCTGGGGGTTTATGTTCAGGGTTTGACGTTTGATGTTTAGGGTTTAGAGTTCCGGGTTCCGGGTTTTGCGTCATCGCCTGCCCGACTTTGTCATTCAGGCGGACGAGCGTACTCCCGATAAAAAACATTCCCGAAAAAGGACATCCCCGATAAAAAGCATCGGGGCAGGCTGGGACAAGTTGTGCTTGGCGATCTGTTTATTACAGACTTGCTGTCGCGGACTGCGAGATTGCGCGAACGGAGTTAGTCTTTTCAACCCATTGTTTAACTGAAAGAATAAACCTGTTTAATCCTGCCTGATTTTTAATTCCCTCGAATTCGGTGGAATTAAAACCCGGATTATACATTTCTTCCCAAATACCCAAGAATTCAATGGTGTTTTTATTTCTAAGCCATTTTTCAATCAGGGCCAAACCGTTCTCAATATTTCTAACCATATCGGTTAGCGAGATATAATCCATCTCGTTATGAACTATTATAGTTACCTCGGCATCTTTAACGTTTATCTTGGCCATATTTAATGCTTATCATTCTGTCAAATTTAGGAATATTTCTTTGATCCCTTTTTCTAAAATGCAAAAACGCACCTTATCGCCCTACCTTCGGTAGGCAGGCACTTCGCCTCATCTCCTTATCGGTTGAGCGATTGAGTAAACACTACCCGATGATGCGCGGATGCGCAAGTGCGTTGATGCGCTTTCTCTCCTCATCGCATTATCGCTTTATCGCTTCATCGGTTGTCTTCTTGAGTATACACTACCCGTTGATGCGCAGGAGCGCAGATGCGATTATACGCTAATGCGAAAGTACGCTTCACCTCCTCATCGCCTCATCGCCTCATCGATCTTTTACTTAAACATAAACTGATACTCAGGATTCTCCTTCATAACACGGGCGCTGGCGGGGTAGGTTTCAATGAACCAAACTAGAATGTTAATGAGAATTACTTTTTCAACTCTTCTTTAATGAGTTTGCTAGCGTTATGGCAAAATAGTTATCTTATGTACTTTCTATTGCTAACTCCCTCAAGAATGCTCATTTGCTGAATTGCAATTTGGTTTAGCTTAACTAAACGCTGGGGTTGTTTTTGACCCTCGTTAATAAAAACAGCGTTCAAATTCTCCATGTTCGATAGACAAATCAGCTCGTTTATGGTTGCATAATCGCGGATGTTTCCTTTTAAATCAGGATTTGCATCCCTCCATTGCTTAGCGGTTATCCCAAATAAAGCAACATTAAGCACATCGGCTTCGCTTGCATAAATAATTGATGTCTGTGCTGCTGAAAGCTCAGCGGGGATAAGTTTTTGTTTAATTGCATCTGTGTGAATGTGATAATTCAACCTGGCCAGCTCCCGCTTTGCTGACCATCCGAGTTGCTTCTGTTCTTCTTCTTTAAGTCGTTGAAATTCATTTATCAAGTATAGCTTGAAGGGTACACTTATTGCTGAACCAAACTCAAATGCTATATCTTTATGGGCGAAAGTTCCTCCATATTTACCTTTCTTTACAATTATTCCTACAGCATTGGTTTTTTCAATCCATTCTGAAGCGCTTAAAACAAAACTAGGCAACCCCGCTTGAGATTTAAAGTGGTCAAATTCGACCACTTTAAAATCAGGATTATTTATTTGCTCCCATGTACCTATAAATTCGAGAGTATATCGACTTCTTAACCAGTTTTTAATAATATCGGATGCTCTGCTTTCACTCTCCTTTGCATTAGCCATATCGGTTAGAGAGATGTAATCTTTTTCCTCGATAGATATTATTGTAATTTCCGTGTCATTTACATTAATTTGTGCCATATAACACTTATTTTGTGCTGCTTACATTAAAAAATGAAAAATTAACTGCTGGGTAAAGATGCATTTTTATGTTTATTGCTTTTCACCTAAAATTATACTGGTACTCAGGATTCTCCTTCATCACACGGGCGCTGGTGGAGTAGGTTTAGAT
>CAZLXF010000176.1:0-6718 GCA_964563065.1 uncultured Rikenellaceae bacterium
TGTGCATACTCCTTGTCGAGTTCAATAACTTTTGTAAAATCGGTAATGGAACTTTTGTAGTCGTTCGAAAGAGCCTTTGCAATACCTCGTCCGTAGTATGCTTTTGTGTATTCCTGATTCAGCGAAATGGCCTTTGTGAAGTCGGCAATTGCTTTGTTAAAATCTTTCAATTGAAGGTAAACGCCACCGCGGGTTCCGTAGGCCAAATCGAAGTTAGGGTCAATTCTAAGCGATTTGCCAAAGTACTCCAATGCTTCATCAAGTTTCTCAAGTTTATACTTTGCTTGACCTAGCTGGAAAAATATTTCCTTGTCGTTGTTATCGAATTTGGTAGCTTCGGTTAGGTCTTTTTCAGCGCCCTCGTAATCCTGAATTTTTAGCTTGAAAATACCACGTTGCTTGTATGCAATGGCAGGAGCCTCAGCGTTTTCAATCATCTTGTCGTAGTCTTCAATGGCTCCCATAAAATCGTCGAGGTTTGCACGCGATTCGCCACGGCTGTAGAACGCTTCCAGGTTACTTCCGTCGAGTTCAATGCTTCGGTTGTAATCCTTAACAGCATCTTCGTACTGTAGCTGAGCGGCTTTAAGCAATCCGCGCTGGTAGTATGCTTGGGAGTTGGAATCGTTAAGTTCAATGGCCTTGTTTAAGTCGGCCATAGCCTGTTCCATCGATTTAAGTTTTCTGAACGTAACGCCTCTGTCGAGAAAATAGTTCGATATCCCTTCGTTCATCGAAATGGCTGTAGTAAAATCAGTTAGTGCTGCGGAATCCATTTCCAGCTTCAGCTTTGCAATGCCACGTGCATGGTAGTAATCTGCCACTTTTTTATTCAGCCAAATGGCTTTGTCGAATTTTTTTATGGCGAGTTCAAACTGTGCTGAATCAGAAAGGGTTAAACCTTCATTGAAAGCGGTATTAGCAAAGCGTGGTCGGAGTAGCTGCAACGTTACAGTAACAATTACAAGCAGGACAATGGTAATAATTACTACTTTTTTCATATTTTCAGGGTTTTACAATTCCAATGCAAAGTTAATTAATTTTATGTTTCTAGTTTACCTTGAAATAAAAAGCCCGATGAAATTTTCACCGGGCTACTATTAGTTTGGAGTTTTCTAGTCTTGAATTTTTGCAGAAATGAATTCTCTATTAAGGCGTGCAATGTGAGTTATTGAAATTCCTTTTGGGCATTCCGCCTCGCATGCTCTGGTGTTAGAACAGCCGCCAAAACCGAGTTCGTCCATTTTTGCTATCATCTTCTTAACTCTCTCTTTTGCTTCGGCTCGTCCCTGAGGAAGAAGTGCAAGCTGCGAAACCTTAGCTGCAATAAATAGCATGGCCGATGAGTTTTTACAAGCAGCTACGCACGCGCCACAGCCAATGCACGATGCAGCATCGAAAGCCTCGTCGAAATCAGCTTTTGGAACGGGAGCGCTGTTGGCTTCGGGTGCAGCACCTGCATTAACAGAAATAAAACCACCGGCTTGCATAATTTTCTCAAACGCGTTGCGGTCAACCATTAAATCTTTTATTACAGGGAATGCTGCGGCTCGCCATGGTTCAATGGTAATTGTACTTCCATTCTTGAATTCCCTCAGGTGCAATTCGCAGGTTGTGGTTTTACCGTGTAGCCCGTGAGGCCGACCGTTTATGTAAAGTCCACAGCTGCCACAAATACCTTCACGGCAGTCGTGCTCGTAGGTAACCGGATCCTCTCCTTTCACAATTAGCTGGCTGTTCAAATAGTCCAGCATCTCAAGAAACGACATTTCTGGCGATACGCTACTTAGCGGATAGGTTTCGAACCTCCCTTTGCTTTTGGCATCTTTCTGCCTCCATATTTTGAGTGTAATATCCATGTTGTTTTGTTTTTATTTCAAAATCAATTAAGTCTACTTGTAGCTTCTTACCTGTGGTTTTACAAACTCGAAGTTAAGGGGCTCTTTGTGGAGAACGGGTTCGTTCTCTTTCCCTTTATATTCCCATGCTGCAACGTATGAGTAGTTTTCGTCATCGCGCATTGCTTCGCCGGTTTCGGTTTGGCTTTCTTCGCGGAAGTGAGCTCCGCAGCTTTCCTTTCGGTTCAGTGCATCCATGCATAGTAAGCGTGCCAGCTCAAAGTAGTCGGCTACTCGTCCCGCCTTTTCTAGCTCTTGGTTTACACCTTCAGTTGACCCCGTGACTTTAACATTTTTCCAGAAATCTTCCTCAAGCTCATTAATTAAACCAACAGCTTTCTTTAAGCCTTCCTCATTGCGGTACATCCCACAATAGTCCCACATTATTTTTCCCAATCGTTTATGGAACGATGTAACGGTTTCCTTACCATTTACCGCAAGCAGCTTGTCAATTCTTTCCTTGGCTTCCTTCTCCGTCTCTTCAAATTCAGGAAGCTTTGTGTCGAATCGTGGAACCTTAATTTGGTCGGAAAGGTAATCGGCAATTGTATATGGAAGTATGAAGTATCCATCGCCAGAACACTGCATAAGCGAGCTGGCTCCAAGGCGGTTGGCTCCGTGGTCGGAGAAGTTCGATTCGCCTATGGCGAAAAGTCCAGGAACGGTAGTCATCAGGTTGTAGTCAACCCACAAGCCTCCCATGGTGTAGTGGCCAGCTGGGTAAATTCGCATTGGGGTTTTGTAGGGCGATTCACCGGTAATCTTTTCGTACATTTCGAAAAGGTTGCCGTACTTATCCTCAATGGCTTTTTCGCCTTGTTTCTTAATTGAATCTCTGAAGTCGAGGTAAACGGAAAGCCCCGAATCGCCAACTCCGTATCCCGCATCGCAGCGTTCTTTGGCTGCCCGTGATGCAACATCGCGAGGCACAAGATTGCCGAAGGCAGGATAGCGACGTTCAAGGTAGTAATCGCGCTCCTCGTCAGGAATTTCGTTGGGGTTTCGCTTATCGCCTTTTTCCTTGGGAACCCAAACCCGGCCATCGTTTCGTAACGATTCGCTCATAAGCGTAAGCTTACTTTGGTAATCGTTTAGAACGGGGATTGATGTTGGGTGGATTTGAATGAAGCTGGGATTTGCAAAAAACGCTCCACGTTTATGTGCTTTCCATGCTGCCGATCCATTTGAATTAACGGCAAGGGTTGAAAGGTAGTATATTGTTCCGTAACCTCCGGTGGCAAGCACAACGGCGTGTGCCGAGTGGCGCTCAATTTCTCCTGTAATCAGGTTTCGGGCAATAATTCCACGGGCTCTGCCTTCAATTACAACAATGTCAAGAAGTTCCCGACGACCATACATGGTAACCGTTCCGGTTTGTATTTGACGAGTTAAGGCTCCATAACCACCTAAAAGACACTGTTGCCCGGTTTGTCCCTTAGCGTAAAAAGTTCGGCTAACTTGCACTCCCCCAAATGAACGGTTGCTAAGTAATCCGCCATAGTCGCGGGCAAAAGGTACTCCAATTGCTGTATAGTGGTCTATTACGTTATTACTAACTTCGGCTGCTCGGTAAACGTTGGCTTCACGGGCTCGGTAGTCGCCCCCTTTAAGCATATCGTAGAATAAACGGTAAACGCTGTCACCATCATTCTTGTAGTTTTTAGCAGCGTTAATTCCTCCCTGAGCAGCAACTGAATGTGCGCGCCGTGGAGAATCCTGGTAACAAAAAACTTTTACATTATATCCTAGTTCGCCAAGGGTGGATGCTGCCCCTGAACCGGCCAATCCTGTTCCAACAACAATTACATCTAACTTTTTACGGTTGGCAGGGTTCACTAATTTCATGGAATTTTTATGTTTAGTCCATTTTTCAGCTAGTGGACCTTCGGGAATTTTTGCGTTTAGCGTGCTCATATTTTGTGTTTTTTGTTGTTCTACTTGATAAACCAGAAGAAAAGAGGAATAATGGTAAAGCCAATTGCCATAATTGTTGCGTAAACGTACGATGCATACTGAAGCCTTTGCATCCATTTACCATTATTTAACCCAACGGTTTGGAAGGCACTCCAAAATCCGTGAACTAGGTGCAAACCCAGTAGTATGGCCGATATAATATAAATTATATTGTACCACCAGTAGTTGATAAAAAATTCCGAAACTAACTGATAGGAGTTATCAATGTTTGTGATACCTCCATCGTATGATATTACAGGAACTTGCCCGGTTCTTATTTTTAAAAAGAAGTTAATTAAGTGTAGCACCAAAAAAGCAAAAATGGTGAATCCCAGAATGTACATATTCCTCGACGACCATGTTGTAACATTGTTTGTTGAAGTCTTCGCATAGCTTATAGGTCTGTGACTTCGATTTTTAAGGGTGATAATGGTTGCGTAAAAAATGTGAAAAACAAAACCGAATGCGAGCAGGTATTCAACAATTCTAAGTAGGGGCGTTGTAGCTAGCGTGTGCGCTGCTTTGTTGAATAGTTCACCGTCACCAACCAGAAGTAATAGGTTCGTTGTTAGGTGAACAATAAGGAAAAGCATTAGGAATAGGCCCGATATGCTCATAATGAGCTTTTTGCCTAGCGATGAACTGAAAATTCCACTCATAGGTTTAGGTTTTATTTATTATGAGGAACAAATTAATGCTTTTGTATTACTTGAAAATAAAAATGAGCAACAAATAATTATGTTCTATAACATAGCCATTGAATTTTACAACAACGACTTGTTTCTGTAATAATCATTAAATAAATACGATACATCAATTTTTACCTGTTTGCTTTAGCAAAAAGTTGTGAGGGAATAAACGAGTGATTTAAATGTACGTTGGTTTAAGTATTAGTTTGATTTTTGGGATTGCTTAAAAATTAGTTTTAAAGGTAAACCCAAACAATCTCTTTTGTTTGCATAATAACTTGTATCTCACTTATTAAGTTGCAATAAAATATTGTCCCTCTCAACTCCAACGCAAATTTTGTGAGGCACACGTTTTTATTTTAATAGGTAATTTACGATATTTACTAGGTTAATTTTAAATTCGTTAGCAATTAAGGTTTCATATATGGCAGCAATAAACACAAACGTTGGGAAAGTAAATTTTTTTGAGGTTGGAAGTGGCAATACCATCGTTTTTCTTCATGGATACCTAGAGTCAGTTGAAGTGTGGAAGGAATTTGTTGAAGGGTTTTATAAAAGTTTTCGAGTAGTGCTAGTCGATTTGCCTGGACATGGGCTTTCAAAATTGGAGAAGGAAGCTGTGAGCATGGATGAGATGGCTTACGCTGTAAATGAGGTTTTGAATCACTTAGGAATTTCGTATGCTGTAATTGTTGGGCACTCAATGGGAGGTTACGTTACGCTTGCATTTGCCGAACTTTTCCCCGAAAAAGTTAAGGGTTTGGTTTTGTTCCATTCTCATCCCAACCCCGATCCTCCTGAAAAGCTAGCAAGCAGACTTTCTGATATTGAAAGAGTGAATTCGGGCTTTTTGCCAAAAATTATTGAAATAAGCATCCCTAAACTTTTTGCCGATGAGAATGTAGAACCTTTTGCCGATTACGTTTCAAAATCGAAGCAAATTGCATTGCAAACCTCAGCCACTGGAGTAGCTGCAGCACTTAGGGGGATGGTTTCACGAAAGGATAGGAACGAAGTTGTTGATAGGGTTTCCTCGCCAACCCTTATGATTTTTGGAAGGAAGGACAACCTAATTCCTTCGGATGTGGCTAGTGAAATTGTTAAAAAACATCCAGCCAGCAGGGTGTGCTGGCTGGAAAATTCGGGTCATATGGGATTTGTTGAGGAGAAGGATTACGCAACCAAAGCAATCGCATCCTTCCTTACGGAAGTGTTTGATAACGATTGAACCATGGTTTTTAAACTAATTTTCCCCTTCGACTCTTGCGAGATTAATTGACTTAAATCCTCTTTCTCAATTATCTCAATGGCTTTTTTTAGGGTTGTATCAACCCTGCGAATAATTGGGTAGAAACCTTCGTTCTCAATCATGTTCCGCGCTATGTAAGCCATTAGTTGTGTCTCCAGAATTTCTTTCGAATCATTGATTTGTTGGGCATCAGGATCAACTCCATTTTTCTTCGCAAATTCAATAAACTGATTCAGAATACGCTCTCGCTTCAGGTAATCTTCAATAAGTTTGTAGTCTTTTAGCGCCGACATTTGCTTACGGTGCTGGTCGGTATACTGAAATGCAAATCGGTAAATAAGGTTACGGTTTGCAACTCTGTTGAAGTATGGGGTTACGCCTGTGGTATCGAATGGAACAAAAAAGTCGGGCATAATTCCTCCTCCTCCGTAAACTATTCGTCCTTTTGGAGTTACATATTTAAGCGAGTCGCTGAAGTGAATGCTGTCCTGCTCCTGAAATTCTCCGTGTAGAAAGCGGTTGCTGATATCGTAGTAGTAGTCGTCGTTGCCCGGTTGGTATGGCTTCTGAATACTTCGCCCAGTGGGCGTATGGTAGCGTGCAATGGTAAGTCGAAGAGCCGAACCGTCGGAAAAGAGGATCTGCTCCTGAACCAAACCTTTACCAAACGAACGGCGACCAATTACAACGCCACGGTCGTTATCCTGTATGGCACCAGCCAAAATTTCGCTGGCTGAGGCCGAAAATTCATCTATAAGTACTGCAACATCGGTGTTAAGACATTGTCCCTTTGAGTTTGAATAAATATTCTGGCGCTCTCGTGCTTTCCCTTGTGTGTAAACAATTAGTTTGCCCTCGGGCAAAAATTCGTTGGCAATGTTTGTAGCAGCATCCATGTATCCGCCATTGTTCCCTCTTAGGTCAATAAT
>CAZLXF010000177.1:0-6706 GCA_964563065.1 uncultured Rikenellaceae bacterium
TATTGGAGGTTAAAGGTTGCAGGGTAAGTATTGCTGCGCTGGCGTATGCATCAACTTAAATTATTCTCCCCACCTGTATCCATCAACCTCAAAACCCAACATTTCTAGAATTCGGTTTACAACCGTATCAACAAGGTCATCAATATTTTTTGGCTTGCTGTAGAACGATGGGCTCGCAGGGAAAATGATTCCTCCGGCTAAAGTAACCGTTCGCATATTCTCGATGTGGATAAGATTGTAGGGCGATTCGCGGAGAACCAGAATTAGCGGTTTGCGTTCCTTCAGCATCACATCTGCGCTTCGCGCAATTAGGTCGTTACTGGTGCCGTTGGCAATTCGGCCAAGCGTTCCAACCGTGCAGGGAATTACTACCATGGAATCGTAACCTGCGCTTCCCGAGGCAGAAGGTGCAAAAAAGCTGTCGTTTTCGTACTGTTTAATTATATCAAATTTGGGTAATTCCGTTTCTAGCTCGTACTCCCAAACCTGCTTACCGGTTTCCGAAACTATCAGCGCAATCTCTTCAATTTCTAATGAAAAGTTGGAAAGTTTTTGAAGCAATTTTTCTGCGTAAATCGATCCGGAAGCTCCGGTTACTGCAACAACTATTTTTTTGTACTTTCTCATATATCCATAATTAAACAACAAATGTACATCATTGTTTGCTATTGTAAATTTATATACCGTTGATATCAACTTAAAAAAACAAAATCTTTTCTAGCCTTTTATGTTAAATATCATCTTTTTAATTAATGTATATTTTGTTTCTTTGCAAACGATATGCAAAAAAATACATAACGAATAAAAAACTTTTTAAAATGAACAATGCAGTTTACAACTTCCCAGTTCCTGAGAACGAGAGAATCCTTGATTACTTGGAGGGAAGTAACGAACGTATTAACTTGGATATAGAGCTTAAAAGGCAATCTGAAAATGAAGTTGAAATTCCTCTAATTCTCGGAGGCAAAGAGGTTAGGACAGGAAAAGTTGAAAAAATTTCTATGCCCCACAACCATCGTCAAATTCTGGCAACCTACCATAAGGCCACCGAGAAGGAAGTACAAATGGCTATTGATTCTGCTCTTAACGCCCATAAAATTTGGTCGAATCTAACATGGACCATCCGTGCTTCGATTCTACTGAAAGCAGCCGATTTGATATCAACAAAGTATCGGGCGTTAATGAATGCCTCAACCATGCTTGGGCAGAGTAAGAACATTTACCAGGCCGAGATTGACGCTGTATGCGAAACGGTTGATTTCTTGAGATATAATGCATCGTTTGCAAGCAAGATTTATCAAATTCAACCCAAATCAGCATTTAACCAGCTGAATAGAATGGAATTTAGAGCGCTGGAAGGTTTTGTGTTTTCAGTGAGTCCGTTCAACTTTACAGCCATTGCCTCAAACCTGAATATGGCGCCTGTAATGATGGGAAACACCACGGTGTGGAAACCAGCCACAACCTCGTTGCTCTCAAACTACTACCTGATGAAGATTTTTATGGAAGCAGGGCTTCCAGAAGGGGTAATTAACTTTATTCCCGGAAGCGGATCGCTAATAGGGAATGAGGTTTTAAAGTCACGCCATTTAGCTGGTATCCATTTTACCGGTTCAAATAATACTTTCAATTTCTTGTGGCGAAAGGTATCGGAGAATCTTCATAGCTACAAATCGTATCCTCGCCTAGTGGGCGAAACGGGCGGTAAGGATTTCATCTTTGTTCATCCATCGGCCGATGCCCTTGATGTTGCCGTGAATGCCATTCGCGGATCATTCGAGTACCAGGGTCAAAAGTGTTCGGCATCATCGAGAATGTACGTACCTAAATCGCTTTGGCCCAAAATTAAGGATTTGATGATTGGAATGGCCGAGGATATAAAAATGGGCGATGTGAAAGATCCAAAAAATTTTATGAATGCAGTGATTGACAGTAAATCCTTTGATTTTATAACGAGCAAAATCGACTTTGCTAAAAGTTCATCCGATGCAAAAGTTATTGCAGGTGGAACTTACGATAAATCGGGGGGATACTTTATTCGACCAACTATAATTGAAACAGCAAATCCTCGCTTTATAACAATGGAAGAGGAGCTCTTTGGTCCTGTGCTTACAATATACATTTATAACGATAAAGAATTGGATCAAGCCATTGAACTATGCGACAACACATCTCCATACGGATTAACAGGAGCAATTTTCGGAAGGGACAGGGTTGAAATTGGCAAGATATGCGATAAGCTGCGCTATGCCGCCGGAAATCTATACTTCAACGATAAGCCAACTGGTGCCATTGTTGGACTTCAACCCTTTGGCGGTGCAAGAGCATCGGGGACCAACGACAAGGCGGGTGGAGAATTTAACCTTGTACGCTGGATTAGTCCCCGAACCGTGAAGGAAACATTTGTACCAAGTACTGATTATAGATATCCATACATGATGGAATAGTAATAACCCAAAAAAAATTTAAAGCAATGAAAGAAATTTTTAAACGACTAAGAATAAGCGATATTAATAGTGGTGTATCAACTGGATCCGTTTTTTTAGAAGCAAAAGGAGAAGTTACAAAATCTTATTCGCCCATTGATGGGAAACAAATTGCTCAAGTAATCAATGCAGATATCAACGATTACGAAAATGTAATGGAATGCGCACAAGAAGCATTTAAGGTGTGGAAAAATATTCCTGCACCCAAGAGAGGAGATGTCGTAAGACAAATTGGTGATGCCTTGAGGAGTAACAAGGAGGATTTGGCATACCTTGTTACGCTTGAAATGGGAAAGATTTACCAGGAGGGTTTGGGTGAAGTGCAGGAGATGATTGATATTTGCGACTTTGCTGTGGGGCAATCGCGACTTCTAAGCGGGCTTACGATGCACTCCGAGCGAAAGGAGCATAGGATGTACGAGCAGTATCATCCACTAGGAATTGTTGGATTGATTACTTCGTTTAATTTCCCTGTTGCAGTCTGGGCCTGGAACACCATGATAGCAGCTATTGCTGGGGACGTGGTAATATGGAAACCCAGCTCAAAAACCCCGCTTACCGCTATAGCAACCCACAACATTATTAAAGAAGTTCTTAGGAGTAATAATGTTCCCGAGGGTGTATTCAACTTGGTTGTGGCAAAATCATCGGTGCTGGGCGACAACTTTGTGGCCGATAAGCGTATTCCTTTATTCTCGATTACAGGCTCAACAAGAGTAGGGAAACGTGCTGGTGCAATAATTGGCGAACGATTAGGACGCTCAATTATGGAACTTGGTGGAAACAATGCTATGATTATAACAGAAAATGCTGACCTTGAAATGGCCGTAAAATCTATTGTATTTGGTGCGGTTGGTACTGCTGGTCAGCGTTGTACGTCTACTCGCCGAATAATTGTACATGAAAGTATTTACGAAAAGGTAAAGGATAAACTACTAATTTCATACAATAGTGTTAGTGAGCACATTGGAGACCCTTTTGATAAGAATACCCTTGTTGGACCACTTATTGATGATTCAGCAGTAAAGGCTTTTACCAATGCCCTTGAAAGAGTTAAAGAGGAGGGTGGAAAAATCATTTTTGGAGGTAATGTGCTTTCTGGGGGAAAATACTCATCGGGCAACTATGTAATACCCGCTCTTGTAGAGGCGGAGAACCATTATTCTATTGTGCAAGCTGAGACTTTTGCTCCAATACTTTACCTTATTAAGTATAAAACCGTAGAGGAAGCCATTGAACTTAACAATGCTGTACCTCAAGGTCTCTCTTCGTCCATTTTCTCACTCAATCTGCGCGAAGCGGGATTATTCCTTTCCGAGAGTGGTTCCGATTGTGGGATTGCAAATGTGAATATTGGTACATCAGGAGCGGAGATAGGTGGTGCCTTTGGTGGCGAGAAGGAAACTGGCGGAGGAAGGGAAGCCGGTTCCGACTCGTGGAAGATTTACATGCGCAGACAAACCAATACCATCAACTACAGCAAGGACCTGCCGTTGGCACAGGGAATACGATTTGGGTTTTAAGCCTAATAACAGTAAAATTTCGGAAATCAAAGAAGAGAGGCGCATCTAGTTCCTCTCTTCTTTTACTTTCTCTAGTTAAAGCTGTAACCAACGGTGAAAAGGAAATACCTTCCGGGCGACATCAAACCCTTCTTGTCGATGTATGGATTATCGAGTAGATCGAAAATATCCATGGACAGCTTTACTCCGTATATTTCTTTCCAAACACGCAAATCAAATGTATTCCAGGGTTCAATCTTGTAGCTGTTCACATCGTCGCCCCACTGTGGACCAATGCGGGTCCAGATTATTCCAAGGTTTGCAATCCTGTTGTTGGTAAAGAATACTTCTACTGAGGCTTGGTTCATTGGCACTTCGGCCAAAAAGTTTCCGGTTAGGTCGGTGTCGAGGGCGGGGTTAATCTCAAACTCTTTAATTTTTGAATGGTTGAACGAGTAACTTCCGCGGGCAATTAGCCATTTTGTTGGTGTTGCTTTAACCGAGAATTCACCACCGTATACCTGAACTGATGAAATGTTTTGGCGCTTCACAATGGGTTTAATGTCGGTTCCTCCGGTGTCGATGGAGTCACCTGTTGCCACGAAGTACTGAAAATCGGTACCATTGGAAATGAAAAGGGCGGCATCCAGACGAACTTTTGCTCCCAACTTTACGCTACCGCCAGCTTCGTAGGTAAGCAGGTGTTCGGGTTGTAGCTCGGGGTTGGCCAACTTAAAGCCTTTGGTAATTTTGCGCGAAGAGCAAAGGTCGTCGAGTTTGGCGGGCATAAAACCGGATGAGATTGATCCGTAAACGCTAAGCCATTTGTTGGGTATGTATCTTAATCCGATTTTGGGGTTAAGTGAGAACCAGTCGCTTGTGGGGAAATTTGCTGTTGTATCGCTGCTAAACCCAGTGTTTTTTGTAGGATCGGTAACCTCAAGCAGTCCATCGTAGAATTTTGCGTAATCGAAACGTAAACCGCCAAGTAATTTCAACTTACCATCAACAAGGGTTAGCTCATCCTGCGCAAAAAGCGCACCGAAGGTAACTTTGCCATAGCGCACAACCTGATCGGTTGATGTTCGGTAAATATCGTGAGCATCCATCCAGCCGTGCTTTGTGTCAGCCCCGAAGGTAAACCGGTTGGTTTTCCCCAAAGGTTTCGAGGCGCTAAGCCAAATCCCAACATCGCCCGAAATCTGGTCGGTGTGGAAAATGCGGTAGTTATCGCCGGTAGAGTTAAGCGATTCGTTTTGCCGGTTGTAAACTTCGTACTGTACGTATGCGTTCATATCAACCGAAAATCCCGAAACATTGCCCCTGTAGCCAACCTGCGTTCTGCTGGTAGTGTACGAGTCGTAGCTTCCATCCTCGAGGTAAACGGCGCGGCCGGCTCCTCGTTTATCGGTGTAAACATTACCGCTAACGTAGAAGTGCGAGCTGTCAGCCGACGGAATAAGCATTTTGTAGGTTAGTCCTTTCTCCTTAAGGTAAAGAGGAACATTGGTTGAATCGCGAATTTCTGGTGGCTCGGCAACGTAACCGTCACCCTCTCGCCAGAAACCGTTAACCATAATCCTGACATCCTTTCCGAAAACCGAAAACTTTCCTCCCACCGTAGCTCGCGAACCCATAAACCCGAAGCCACCAGCTTCGGCAATTACCGAACCGTAAAGGGGTAAATTTTTTGGTTCCTTGGTTCGAATATTTATAACTCCTGCCATGGCGTTGTTGCCGAACAGTGCTGAGGATGGACCGTGAACAACTTCAATTTGATCGACCAAATCGGGTGAAACCAAACTCCAGTTTATGAAACCGTAGGATGTTTTGTTCAGCGGCATGCCATCGTACAGGATGAGAACCCGGTTTGAGCCGTCGAGCCCCCGCATGGTTATCGATGCGTTTTTTGAAAAAACGCCCTTTGAGCGGTCAACGAAAAGGTTCGGAATGGTGCGCAAAAAATTGTCGACATTGGTTGCAGGACTGTTGCTAACGTTCACCTCGTCGATAACAGAAACCATGGCAGGAACCTCCCAGGTTGGCTGTGGTGTGAGTGTTGCTGTAACCACAACTCTTTCGAGTTTGTAGGGTGAACTTGTGAGTTCAATTGTGATGTTTTGATTCTCAGAAAATTCAAATTCTCTTGTTTCGTATCCTAAAAAGCTAACGATGAAAACCGCTTGATTTGTGTTTTGAGGACAAATTGTAAAACGACCATCATTAGCGGTAGTTACTCCTAGATTGCTTCCTCTCATCCTAATGGCCGCACCCTCTAGGGGCTCTTTCGATTTGCTGTCGACTACAATTCCTGTAAGGCAATCCTGAGCAAGTAAAATGTTCGAAAATAGTAAGAAAGTTAACAGTGATGCAAGTTTTCTCATTATTACCAATTTTTACTCCTGAATTACAACGGAGAAAGTTACGCTTCCGGCTTCTTCACCAATAACTTCCGAAACCCTGAAAATTCCGTAACGGCTTTCGCTCTCAATTTTGAAAGCGTAGGTATCGCCAGCAACAAGTTCTTTGGCCTTGCGTTTTCCGTCGGGTTCGGAGTAGGAATCAACAAGAAATGCGGGGTTGTCAATGGCCTCAAATTCCTCCTGGGTTAATGCAATTTTGTAGAAACGGGTAGTGTTTTTGGTTGTCCAGCCAGCAAGGCCAAACTCTCCCGGGAAAACGGTTTCGTCAATATTCGCCCCGGGCGAAGTGATGGTA
>CAZLXF010000178.1:0-6688 GCA_964563065.1 uncultured Rikenellaceae bacterium
GTTTTATTCTGGCAGGGAGTGGTTCAGGATATTACTTGGCAAAAAAATTACGAACGTTTTTTAAAGGAAGGTCGTGAGAACTTAATGGCTTTGGTTACAAACATGCCAGCCCTGGTTTTTGCAACCGACAAAAGCGGAAATTTTGTTTTCTGGAATCGAACCTGCGAGGAGGTAACCGGTTACAGATCCAAAGAAATTGTTGACAATAAGGATGCTCTCAAGCTACTCTATCCCGAAAATGAGTTAAGGCGAAAAATTAGGAGTCAGCTTAAGGATATGGGTATGGTGCTTTCAACCTGGGAGCACCAAATTACTACAAAGAAAGGCGAAAAACGCGATATTGTTTGGTCGGCATTTAGCGAGTTTGTTAAGGTTGAAGGATGGAATGCAGTAGCCATTGGCTACGATGTTACGTTTCAAAAAAACAACGAGCGCATGCAGGCTGCTTACCGTCGAAAGCTGGAAGCATTGGCCGAAACTGCCATCGATTTGGTAGGTATGCCACTTGAAGATAGTTTATTCCATTATCTTGGAACACAATTCGAAAAGCATGTGCCCGGTCAAGTTTTTATTGTACAATCGTACAATGCCACCGATAATTTTTTCACCATTGAAGGGGTTTATGGACTTAACGCCAAGGAATGGGAAGAGGTTCTTAACTTAATGGGATGGAACCCCGTGGGCAGAAGGTTCCATGTTACGCCCGAAATGCACAACCTTTTTTCTAGAAGTAAGCCAGTTAAGTTAAATACGGGATTATATGAATTTACCGATGGCCTAGTTTCTTCATTAGCAGCTCGTAACATTGAGAAATACTTGTCTATTAACAAAATTCTTTCCCTTGGACTTCTAAAGGATAACTCACTACTTGGTTCGGTTGTAATTCTAACACGTAATGAAATTCCCGAGTTCGACCTTTCAATTGTTGAAGGATTGGTAAACCAAACAGCCGTTGCAATCGACCGAACAAATCTTGAGTTTCAGCTGGTTCAAGCCAAAGAGAAGGCTGAGGAAGCCGATAGGTTAAAAAGCGCTTTTCTGGCTAACATGAGCCACGAAATTCGAACTCCCATGAATGCAATCCTCGGTTTTTCGCAGCTGCTGAGCATCGCAAATCTTTCCAAAGAAAAAAGGAAAGAGTACGTTGAAATTATCAACTCAAAGGGGAACATGCTAGTTAAGCTTATTAACGATATTATTGATGCCTCAAAAGTTGAAGCAAAGCAGCTTACCCTTGTTTATGCTCCGTGTAGTATAAACAAACTGTTAAAGAATATGCACCGTTTTTGGAATAAAGAAAAGCTGTTTCAGAAAAGAGAGGCCATCGATATACGGTTGAATATTCCTAAAAATACGAGTAGAGTTTTACTCATTACCGACGAGGGAAGGCTTGAACAAATTTTTACCAATTTAATTAGCAACGCCTTAAAGTTTACCGAGAAGGGATACATTGAGTTTGGCTATAGCATAGAAGAAGAGATTGTTACGTTTTTTGTGAAGGATTCGGGTATTGGTATCGAGCCAAATCAACAGAAGATTATTTTCGACAGGTTTAGGCAGGTTGAGGTTAGTCCAACCCGAACCCAAGGGGGCACAGGACTAGGTTTGGCAATTAGTAAAGGGATTGTTGATTTAATGGGTGGAAATATTTGGGTTGAATCGTCGTTGGGCGAAGGAGCCCAGTTCTTCTTTACATTCCCATTCAAGGGATCAAAACAGATTGTGTCGGATGATTCATCTTTTGAGTTGGACGAGGAAAAAGTGGTGAAAGAGTTTGTTCCCGATTGGAAGAATAGAGTTTTGCTAGTAGCAGAGGATGAAGAGGTTAACTATATTTTACTAGAAGAACTTCTTGAACCAACTGGAGTTACCATTATTTGGGCAAAGGATGGCTCGCAAGCAGTTGAGCTGGTTAAGAGCATAAAAAATATTGATGCCATACTTATGGATATTAAAATGCCTGTAATGAATGGTTACGCTGCAACCATGGAGATTCGACAAATTAACTCACAAATTCCAATTATTGCACAAACCGCTTATGCTTTCACCGAGGATAGACAGAAGGCAGAAGCCGCAGGATGCGATGAGTACATTACTAAGCCTATAAACGGGAAGGATCTTTTTACTATTCTCGATAAATTTATTGGCTAACTTTTCAAAGAAGTTTGATTATTTTTTATTTATCCCTAATAATTCATCAAACTTCTTACTATATTTGATTTAAAATTATTGAAACTTGCAACGATACTTTATTGAAATAGCATACCTGGGAACCAACTACTGTGGTTGGCAAATTCAACCCAATGGCATAACAGTTCAAGCGGAGCTTGAAAAGGCTCTTGCCCTTCTGCTTAAGGAGGATGTTATTACAACCGGTGCGGGCAGAACCGATTCCGGAGTTCACGCTTCATTCTTTGTGGCTCACTTCGAGTGTTCAAAAAAGAACTTGAACTGGGACCAAAATATACTCTTCAGCCTCAACGAGATACTTCCCAAGGATATTACTGTGAAAGAAATTGTGGCCGTTAAACCCGATGCGCATGCGCGCTTTAGCGCCATTTCCAGAACTTACCAGTATCATATTGCTAGAAGTAAGGATCCGTTCAACATTGATACTTCGTGGCTTCTAAAAACTAAGCTCGATATTGAAAAAATAAAGCTGGCTACCGACATGCTGCTTCTCCATACCGATTTTTCGAGTTTTTGTAAAACCGGTACAGAAACAAAAACCAACAACTGTAAAATTTTCCTTGCAACCTGGGATCTGAAGGAGAACCAGCTAATTTTTACCATTAGGGCCGATAGGTTTCTTCGAAATATGGTAAGGGCAATTGTTGGAACTCTGGTTGAAGTAGGACGAAATAGAATTTCGCCCGATGAGTTTGCTCAAATTATTGAAGCGAAAAACCGTTCAACAGCAGGACCCTCGGCACCACCCGAAGGATTAATCCTTACTAACATTGAGTATCCTGTTGACCTTTTTCTCGATTAACATTAAAAATAAAAAAAAACTGCGATGTTAGCATCGCAGTTTTTTTTTATGATTAAGAACTAACTATTCAATAGCAGTAAGAGTAAACTTTAATGAATTTGTGTTGGTTGGGTTGATGCTAACCGATGATTTTTGGTAGCTAATAAAACTTGCACTAATGTTAACCGAACCAACAGCAACGTTCGAAAACTCGAAATTACCTTCAAAATCGGTGTAAGCAACCTTGTCGGTTCCATCAATTTTTAGTGTAACTCCTACCAATGCTTCACCAGTGTTAATATCAACAACTTTACCACTGATACTGCTAACAAGAGCTGCAGTAGTTGCTTCGGTGGTTGAATTGGATTTAGCCTCCTCAGATTTATTGTTTCCATTAACAAAACTCGATGTGAGAATTAATGTTCCCAGAATTATAGCACTTAGTGTTTTCATTTTTTTTGCTTTTTGTTATGCTACAAAAGTATGGTCACTAGTTTACCTGAGTATTAAAGGTAAATGAGGTTTATGTTAAGTTTATGTTAAGAGGAGTGCTTTGTTACCATTCTATTGATTTTCGTAATCGGCTAAGCGACTGGAGTTTAATTCCCAGAAAATCGGCAATATGCTTTAAAGGAACATCGTGAAGCATGTCGGGGTAGCGCTTAATTAGCTGCTTGTAACGAACTTCAGCAGTTTCGGTAATGAATGTGTATAGCCGGCGTTGGGCTTCCACAAACATCTCCTCAATAATTCTTCGGCCTAATCGTTCCCACTTTGGAAACATATCGTAAAGTTTTTCAAGATCACTCTTTTTAATTATAAAGAGTTCGCAATCGGTAATTGCGCTAATAATTTCGTACGATGGAATTTGGTTTATAAAGCTGGGAAGCGCTGTTGCAAATGTGTGTAGGGGAGTAATGTCGCGTGTTATTTCCTCACCATCGTGATTGTAGTATACTCGGAGGTAGCCTTTATTGGTGAAAACAATAATATCTGCAACTTCTCCTTCGTTCAAAAGAATATCGTTCCTTTTTAATTCACGTATTTCGATGTATTTAATGGCAACCTCGAATTCTTCGGGGGAGAATTCAACGTATTGGTTAACAAACTTTTGAATATTTATATACTTATCTGGAATCATTTACTTTAAGTATTACTCTTCTGCAAGTAGCTGTTTCATTAACCTCTCCATTTCGGGAGTTTTGGTAAACCAAAAAACTAAAGTTTCTCCAAAAATGGTATCGCCCTGTTTTTGCTCAACAACAACCGGAACGAGGCTTTCAAACGATGTCCACTTGCGTGCTTCCACCATATCGTTTGGGTGTTCGCCCTCAAGGCGATACATGGCTCGCTGAATGGTATCGACGGTTGTAATGTAACGTGGGTAGAAATTTAGGTTAGTTTGCTGGGTTGTGGCCGCATTCCCAATGTATTTCATGCCCTGAATAATTATGTTTAGTCCGCCAACTTTTTCAACTTCATTGTTGTACATTACAGCGCTATCCTTTACATAAACTCCCAACCTTGCAAGCTGATCGGAGGAAAGATGAATGAATCCTTTTGGGGTAGTTTCATCCTGTTGGATGGATGAGTCGGTTTTACCAGTTTGTTTGCATGCAAATGAAAAGGCAAGCAATGCAACAATACAGAAGGCTGCTGCTTTTTTCATGGTTCTTTTTTTAGTGTGACTTATGTAGAAAATCTACATCAAGCAATATCTTTTAGCGAGAAAAGAACATTGGTTTCAATACGTTTAATAATGTCGGCAGAATCGACTGGATGAAACTTTTCACCAACGATACCTTCATAAAGTTCAATGTATCTTTTACTTATATCATCAACAACGATGTCGGTCATTTCGGGAACCTGCTGACCGGGCTCGCCCATAAAGCCATTGGCCATAAGCCATTCACGAACAAATTCCTTTGAGAGTTGGCGTTGCTGTTCGCCCTTATCGAAACGTTCTTGGTAGCCATCGAGGTAGAAGTAGCGCGATGAATCGGGAGTGTGAATCTCGTCAATTAGGAAAATTTCGCCGTTCTTTTTACCAAATTCGTACTTGGTATCAACCAGAATTAGGCCACGTTCGTTTGCCATCTTCGAGCCTAGCTCGAAAAGAGCGTAGGTATATTCTTCCAACTTTTTGTAGTCGGTTTCGGAAACCAAACCGCTACTAATTATTTCTTCTCGCGAAATATTCTCGTCGTGTGCTCCCTGTTCGGCTTTGGTAGTTGGGGTAATTATTGGTTTTGGAAAAGCCTGATGCTCACGCATTCCATCGGGAATGGGAACACCGCAAATTTGACGGGCACCTTTTTTGTATTCCCTCCATGAACTTCCTGTTAAATAACCTCTGATTATCATTTCCACGGGAAAAGGTTCACACTTATGTCCAACAGTAACCATGGGGTCGGGGGTTGCAATTTTCCAGTTTGGAACAATGTTTTCCGAAGCGTCGAGAAATTGTGACGCTATCTGGTTTAATACCTGTCCTTTGTAAGGAATTCCTTCTGGAAGCACAACGTCGAAAGCAGAAATTCGGTCGGTAACAATCATAACAAGCAAATCGTTTTTCAACGTGTACACATCGCGAACTTTTCCCTGGTAAAAGTTGGTTTGCCCCGGAAAGTTGTAGCTGGTTTTTACAATGGCCTTCTTCATGGTTTGATGTTTTTTTTATTGTTATCTTTTTCTGATTCTTCTGATTCTTTTTGGGAGTATTTCTCAAAAGCATGCACAATGTACTTAACCAGCTTGTGCCTAATAATGTCACGCGCATCGAAGTATATCACTGCAATATCGGGAATGTTTTTTAGAAGTTTAAGAGTAGTTACCAATCCCGAGTCATCTTTTCGTGGAAGATCAATTTGAGTGATATCGCCTGTAACAATGAACTTTGCATTTTTACCCATTCGGGTAAGGAACATTTTAAGTTGGCTAAGGGTTGTGTTCTGCGCCTCGTCGAGAATAACAAATGCATTATCGAGCGTTCTTCCCCGCATGTAGGCCAACGGTGCAATCTGAACGGTTCCATCCTCCATGTAGTCGAGCAGTTTTCGTGCTGGAATCATATCGTTCAACGCATCGTAGAGCGGTTGTAAGTAGGGATCGAGCTTTTCCTTCATATCGCCAGGAAGGAATCCAAGCCGTTCGCCGGCTTCAACGGCGGGGCGGGTAAGAATAATTCGTTTCACTTCCTTGTTTTTCAAAGCCCTAACTGCGAGCGCAATGGCTGTGTATGTTTTTCCTGAACCGGCCGGCCCAATGGCAAACAGTAAATCGTGGGTTGCGTAAAGGTCTACCAGGTTTTTCTGGTTTACAGTACGGGCTTTAATTATTCGCCCATGATTTCCAAAAACCAGCGCATCGCCGTAGTTGTCTTCAGCATTCGAAATGGTTTCGTCGGTTTCGTTAAGGAAATCCTTTATATTTTCTTCAGTAAGCTTGTTGAACCTACTGTAGAAATCAATCATTTGGTTAATCTTGCTCTCAAAATCGGCAACTATATTGTCCTCGCCAATGGCTTTTACTTCGTTGCCCCGGGCAACAATTTTAAGTTTTGGAAAATGCTTGGTAATAATGTCGAATTTTGAGTTGTTCACTCCAAAAAGTTCCAGAGGATCAATCCCTTCAATAAGAATGAGTCTTTCGTTCATTAAAAGATTTTAGTTATCAAATACTTAATAAAATATCCAGTTACAAATTTACTAAAATTGA
>CAZLXF010000179.1:0-6629 GCA_964563065.1 uncultured Rikenellaceae bacterium
AACAGCAGCTGGCAATGGGGAACACCTAACGGAGCCAACAATAACTTTGCTTCCGATGGAACAAAAGTTTACGCAACAAGCTTATCTTCAAACTATAAAAGCAACGAACTCTCATACCTCGAAAGTCCTTGTTTCGATTTATCGTTAGCAGAATATCCAATAATTTCTTTTGATTATATAATGCAAACCGAAGCAGGAACTGATGGTTTTGCCATTGAATACTCAATTGACGGTGGTTTAACATGGAGCGAATTGCCCGAGAACGCAAACTACTCCCGCAATTGGTACGAGGGAACCGTAACAGCTCTTGGCAAATCGGGATGGAGCAGCAACCAAACCGAGTACATAACTGCAAAAAATTTACTTCCCGATATTGCTAAGGTTAGCGGTTTAAAGTTCCGGTTTGTTTTTGCTTCCAATGGAAGCAATCAGTACGAAGGAATTGCCATTGATAATATTAAGGTTTATGAGCTACCATATGATGTGGGGGTTATCAGTTTACTTAGCCCAACCGATGCCTGTGAAATTGGCGATGCTGTTAAGCTGAACCTACGCATTGAAAACTTTGGTTACCGACCTTTGCCTTCGGCAGAAGTTATTCCTATAGAAATAATTATAAATGAGAATGAAGCCGTTGTTGAAGAGTTAACCCTTGCAGCAGACCTAACCCAAGCACAAACTATCGACTTTGAAACAGCAAACACTTACAACCTGTTTGCTGCACAATGGCACGATATTACTGCCTACACAAACTTTGATGAGGAAGACGACCTTACAAACGACACGTTGGAAACTCAGGTAGAAGTTTACGGTATGCCGGGTTATACCCTTGGTCCCGATATTGGTACAACCACATTCCCCGTAACTCTCGATGCTGGAGAAGGTTATGTCGATTACAGCTGGAGCACACTAGAAACAACCCGAGAAATCTACATTGCCGACCCCGGAGTAGGACTTTCTACAACCGTTTCTGTAACTGTAGAAAACAACAGGGGTTGTACAGCCAACGACGAAATTACAGTTTGGAACTCCGATAAAGATGTTGGAGTAACTGCAATTTTAAACCTTGACAATGCCTGCGATCAACCAGTGCCAGTTTCTCCTCAGGTAACGCTTACAAATTTTGGTCCCGGTGTGTACGATGGTTCTCAAAGTTTCCCTGTTGTTGTTGCAATTGATGAAGTTGAGGAACTGGTAGAAAATTATACTCCAGCAATGGGTTGGGGAGTTGGTGCAACGTTTGACTACACTTTTTCTGGAACCATCGACCTATCGGAAACAAAAACCTATGAAATTAGCATATACACAAAATTACCAAGCGATAGGGTAAAAGAAAATGATGCCAAAGACAAAGAAGTTACAACCTTCGGGCTTCCAGAGGTTTCACTAATGACACGAATTGAGCAAACTCTTCCAACCTGGCTTGAATTAGACAGCATTTCAACAACGCGAGCGGATACTTTGCTTTTCATGGTTGAAAATGTTTTTGATGCTTACCAATGGACAAGAAAAATTGAAGGAACAAGCACATGGAGGAATGTTGGACTTGATCAGAATACTTTGACTGTAAATGACCTATCTGATAAACTCAAATCTGCCTGGTACAAAATTACTGTAACTGACCCCAACGGATGCGGAACAGCAGTTGATAGCGTTTATGTAAACGCGAAGGATCTTGGAGTCTTATCAATCGACAGTCCAACCGAAACAATATGTCAGAATCCTGATGGTGTTATTTTCTCTATGAGAATAATGAACTATGGACAAGATACGTATCCTGTTGGCAGCGAAATAGAGGCCACTTGCATAACTCCTGCCGGAACACAGAATGTTAACATTATAACCGAGGATGAACTCTCGCCTGGCAATATGATTGCGGTAGATTTTCCCGAAGCAGTTCAACTACAGTTGGGTGAAAATTTCGTACTGCTTTCAACCTCTATTCAGGGCGACCCGAACCCAGGTAACGACTCTAAAGAAATGAACATTAGCGTTTTACCATCTCCGTCCGTTTCAATTGAACCCGATACCTTGTATAAAATTTTCAACGTTTCCGATGAATACGAAATATCACCAACATACAGCGAAGATTGCATAGAATACGAGTGGCAAGATTTCTTTACCGATCCGGTTTACACATTCTATGGAGCCCCAATCTACGATCAATACAAAGTTACGGCAAAGAATGCAGTAGGATGTCCCGCTTCAGATTCAATAGTATTCATAACCCGCGATGTATCGGTTTTTGGAATTATTGAACCGATAAGTAAATGTGAACTTGAGGATGCAACAACGGTTATCTTTGAACTGAAGAATACAGGTAATTCAAAATTATTAACAGGAACTCAAATTAATGTTACGCTTAATATTAATGGAGCAGATGCTGGTACCCAACTTGTTACTTTGACATCGGATTTAAATAGTGGCAGTACATCGCAAATTACACTCGACGAAACTGTCGACCTGCTTGGATTGTCGACAGCAGCAATTCAGGTAACAGTTGAACTTGTAGACCTAACCGAAGTTACAATCGATAATAACTTCTACAACAAAACCGTTTACGCCACTGGATACCCCGAGGTTTCGCTTGGCGAGGACAGGGAGGTTCATGCCTACGAAGAGATTCTCTATCCGGGGCTTTTCGACTCGTACCTATGGCAGGATGCCAGCACTGAGCAAACTTTTACCGCTACTGAGGATGGAACTTACTCCGTTACGGTTGTCGATTTCGCAGGTTGCGAAGGCAGCGCCGAGGTTACCCTTACCTTCTTTGTTGACGATATTAGCATTGTTTCAATGGACGAACCCGTTACAGGCTGTAACCTTACCAATGCCGAAACGGTAAAAATTACAATCCAAAATACCGGAACGTGGACAATCCCCGCCGATTCAACCATTGAGGTTGGGTTTACCCGCGATGCGATTACCAAAACTGAAACCTACACGTTTGCTGAACCCCTGGCACCAACCGAAACGCTACAGATTACACTTGCCAACACCATGGACCTTTCAACCCGAAAAACCCACAACATAAATATTTGGGCTTCGCTTGGCAGCGATATGGAGGTGGAAAACAACGACCTCGATATTCAGGTTACTGCTCACCCCGATGTGTTGGTTGATTTTGGTGCGGATACCATTTTCATTATTGGTGCATATGAACTCGATCCCGGCGAGTACCACGAGTACCTTTGGAGCACCGGAGCAACCACACAAACCATTACCGTTACACAATCGGGAAGTTACTGGGTTGAAGTATGGAACGAGCAGGGTTGTAGCGATAGAGATACGGTTGTGGTTGAGTACACCGCTCCTGATATTCTTCTCGAATCGTATGTAAAACCACAAACCGCTTGCGGATTCACTTCAACCGAAGAGGTTACTGTAAAAATAAAGAATATTGGTGAGTACATCTACCCTGCTCAGGATTCAATATTTTTAAAACTTTGGTTAAACGCTACACTCTCTTCGGAGGATACGCTGGTTCTTGAGTACGATTTTGAAAAAAACCAGTCCGTTAGTTACACCTTCAACAGCAACATCGATCTTAGCACCATTGGTGAGTACACGCTAAAAGCATCAATCTACAACGAAAACGATGCCAATGCGCAGAACGATACGCTGGAAATTACTGTTAACCATTGGGGCTACCCAACCGTTTCACTGGGCGATGATTTTGAAGCATGTACCAGCGAAAATCCAACCCTCGATGCTGGAAACGAGGGAGCCATTTTCTTATGGAATACTGGGGAAAATACCCAAACCATTTCACCAACCGAAACCGGAACCTACTCAGTTACCGTTACCGATGGCAATGGCTGTAGCGCAACCGATGAGATTGTGGTAACCCTAAAACCCAACCCTGAAGTTACACTAGAGGAGTTTGATGATATTTGCTCGAATAATGATGAGTTTACAATAACCGGAGGACTTCCTGCTGGTGGAACCTACAGCGGGACAGGTGTTACCAACGGAATTTTTAATCCGGCCACAGCCGGAGTTGGCACATTTACCATAACCTATTTAGTAACAGCCGAAAATGGTTGCTCCGCATCGGCAACTGCCGATATTACCGTAAATTTGGCACCAACAGTTGATTTGGGTGGCGACCAAACCACCATTGGTCCCTTAGTGCTCGATGCCGGTGAAGGATTTGTAACTTACCTTTGGAGCGATGGATCCGAAGGACAAACGCTTGTTGTTGAGGAAACCGGAACATACTCGGTTACCGTAACCGATGCCAATGGCTGTGAAGGTTTCGATGAAGTTTATATTACCTATATTGATCCAAGCCATAACCTGGTTGTATCGGCACTTCTGTCGCCAAACAATGTATGTAGGGAGCCTTCACTTCCTGTAGAAGTTACGCTCCGCAACGATGGTGCGCTCCCAATAAGTTCGGGAACACCGGTTACCGTTAGTTATCGAATTGATGAAGGAACTCCTGTTTCTGAGTCAACAAACCTAAATGCTGAACTTCAACCAGATGCAACTACAAATTTCACATTCAATCAGGAAGTAAATCTTGCTGCCGGTAGCTACGATTTTTCAATATGGACAACCATTGGCGGCGAATCGGGAACCGTAAATAGTTTTGAAACAGAAATTTATCCAATTCCAAACCTAAACCTTGGTCCCGATACCATGGAGGTTGATTTTCCATACACTTTAACTGCTGGAATTGGAAACGTAACTTACCTCTGGAACAACGGTGGAACCGGATCGTACATTACGGTTACCCAAACTGGCACATACTCGCTAACGGTTACCAGTCCGTTTGGTTGTACCGCCTCCGATACCATTTACCTGCACACAGGTACGTTTGTTGGCACCATACCAGGAAGCGATATTGTAGTGAACGTATTCCCAAATCCTGTGGACAATTTACTGTTCGTTAAGGTTCTGCCCGATAAGCCACTGGAGGTTAGGGTTGAACTTATTTCGCCGCTGGGAAGAAAGGTTTACGAAAGTAAGTCGGGTAAAGAAATGCTTTTCGAGGATGAGGTTGATGTTTCATCGCTCGAAGCTGGCTTGTACTTCGTAAGGATATCAACGCCCGAAGGGCAAATTGTGGTAAAGGTTATTGTGGAGTAAAACAAACCGCCGTTTTCTAAGTTTTTTATAGGGATTTCCACAGTGTTTTATTCGTACATTGTGGAAATTGGCAATGTGCTGAAAAATGGTTGGTAGAATTTTCTTAAATTTTACTTATATTTCCGCATCTACCAGAAGAGGTTGCGGGTGCGCCAAGTTACCTGTTTATTCCTTGTTGGCTAGGCTATTTGTTAGCAAATACCAGCTATTCAATTATTTCGTTCAACTGTCTGGCAGTCATTACAGGTAAATTTGAATTTTCAAAATCTTTCAGATTCCTGCTTACAATAATTTCAATGCTATTTTCTAACGCAGAATAATATTGTAACCCATCTTCAAAGTCCTTGAATTCATTGTCATTCAGAGCCAAATTAATTACTTTTTCATCGAGACTTAATATGCCAACTAATAATTTCAATTTTCTTAAAATTTGTTTAGCTTCTTCAGGCTTTCTTTTTCTTAGAAGTACATAACTAACATTTGCAATCGAAAGGGCAGAAGTAAAAAGACTAACTTTTTCTTTATCTGCAAATGAAAAAAGTTTTCTAGCGTCTTGGTCAAATGGCTCTCTTTTAGCCAATAAGTCAATAATTATATTTGTGTCAAGCAGAACTCTTCTCATTTGTATTTTTCTGTCAAGAAGTTAGAATATTCTTTTTTATAATCAAAATCAGGGTCAAGTTCAATTACACCGCTTAAACTTTCAACTAATGGTGTTGTTCCTTGTTCTTTTTCTTTGGAAGCGGTTATTGATTCAAGATATATTTCAATCATTTTGGAAAGGCTAATTCTTTGATTATGTGCGTAAACTTTAGCCTTTTCAATAACACTTTTTCTCAATCGTAAAGTTAACTTAGTTTCCATTTCTATGTTTTCTTGTTTACGTACAAATATAACAAATTTATACGTCAATGTCAAGTGCATTAATTAAAACAATTCAATCAATTTTCAATGAATTGTGTATAAACCTGTAGTGCTGTATTTTACGATTTAATCTGCTTGCCGCTAACTAGGGTATTTGTATTGTCTCGGTAGTTTCGATATTGCTTGAGTTGCCGGCTCGGTCGGTAACGTAAAATTCGTAGAGAATGGCTGGGTAAGCAATTTCAAAGAATGATGCTTCAACCCTAATGGTTCCTTCGTATGGTTCGCCAAGAACCTGGTCGCTGAAATCGGGGATTCTGAACTTTAGGGCGCTGTTTGGGTCGGTTTGTGGCATAGCCACAATTTCACTTTCCGAGTTTGTGTAGTAGCCGTTTAGGAAAAGGTTGTGCTGTAGCTCGGGAGGGTCGTTCTCGCTTAGTTCGGGAAGTCCAATATCACCATCGCCATCTGTAAAGTCGAAAGTAAGAATCCCTAATTTTACTGTGTTTCCAAGGGCATCAACGGTGTCTTTTAGGAAAAAACTTTTATACTGTATTTTTGGAACAGGTGATACATCGTTATTCCTCTCGCAGCAAATAATTGATGTGAGAAAAACTAGAAATCCGATTACAAATCCAATTCGTTTCATCAATTTATTCCAGTTCTCAGTT
>CAZLXF010000180.1:0-6521 GCA_964563065.1 uncultured Rikenellaceae bacterium
GCAAATAAGTAATGTAAACAAAATGAGGAAAGGGTGTCTGAAAATAATTTTCCAGACACCCTTTCTTTTGTAAAAATACTTTAACCCTACAAAGTGTAGTTTTTCACAACCTCATCGGCAAAGCTATCGATGGTTTTTGAATCGGTGGCTCCGTAAAAATCGTAGTAGTACTCAATTAAATACCTCTTTATATCGGGATCGGCCATTTGCTGCCTCTTCAGTATAGGAATAATTGTGTAGAATTCGTTTTTCAGCGATTCTTTGTCGACGAACACTAGCGTAAAGCGTGTAATTTCGCGACCAGTTCTGGTTGAAGCCTCGTACTCATAAACCTGCAAATCGGTAATTTCATCGCCTGAAATTGCGCCAACACTGCTGTTTACCAGTTTCTCTTTTTCGAGAATCAGCTTCTGCTCCTCAAAACCAATCTTCTTTTGAACCGGGTTATTATCAACGCGATAATAAAAAACTATGAAGTTATCGTCCGATAAACGGTAGCTCTGATCGCTAAGCGAAATGTTTACAGCATCGCCAATAATTGAAAACTTATCGTTTCCAAAGTACTGCTTAAGGTCGGCAATCTCCGACTCGTTAGGATTAAACCTTGCCATCATTAGGTTTCGCATTTTGGTTGGGCGTGCTGCTTCAGCAACCGTAGCGGTTAGCATGGGCTGTGGCGCTCCTTGTGCTTCATCGTGAATTTTTATTTGGAATCGTCCCATGTTATCTCCAATTGCAATGGCGTAGCTATCGATAGTTTCAAAAAGCAGCTGGTCGCCAGCGTTTAGCACATCACCGGCAGCAACGTCCTGGTTCGTTTTCAAATTGGTAACTTTACCATTTACCCTGGTAACATGGTACTGCTCCTGCGAATGCGCAGTAAAACCCATGGTTATTAGCAGCACTAGGATTAACCGAATTGTTTTCATCGTTATATTGTTTTAAAGGTTATTCTGAGAAATAGTTAAACAAGTCTTGTACCAAATTTATGAAAAACTACGTATTGTTTAATAAATCTCTCATTTTTTTTGGTAAAGACGACTTTACGATGGTGTAAGAGTTGGAAATCCACTGCTGAATGGTAGCGTCGGGTATTGATCCGTCAATTTCAACTGTATTCCAGTATTTTTTGTGCATATGGTAGCCCGGTTTAACGGCAGGGTAAAGTTCGCGGAGCTCTAGGGCAACCTCGGGATCGCACTTAAGATTTACCGCAAGGTCTCCATCGAGGCTAACCAAAGCGTACATTTTCCCGCCAACCTTAAAAACAAGGGTAACATCATCAAAAGGAAAACTTTCGGTAGTTCCATTAAGCGAAAGGCAGTAATCTCGTAACTCTTCAACATTCATACAAAAATAAATTTAAAGCGTTGGATAGAAAGCATCGGGAATGTGCTCCAGCTCGGGCTTGCTCCCCGAACGGTACAATATGCTAATAATATCGAACTGAACTTCCATATCGATATTGAATTTCTCCACGTAAGCGTCGGCGGCTTCAATTATGTTACGTTGTTTGCGCATGGTCACCGAGTCCTTGGGTTCTTCCCAGTAATCGTCGAAGCGGGTTTTAACTTCAAAAACTACCAGCATATTGTCCTTTGTTGTTACAATGTCGAGTTCCTTTTTCCCAAATCGCCAGTTTTTGTGTAGAATTTTGTATCCCTTTGAAACTACGTATTCCGCAGCAAACTCTTCGCCCTGCTGGCCTAACTTGTAGTGGTGAGATAAATCATCGGCGTTTTTCATAACTTTACGTAACATTTACCCTCAAATTTACTATAATAGGTTGTTAAAAACTATGGTATTTGTGTATGATTAGATTTCTACTTACTTTTTCGTTGCTAATTTTCTACCTAGCATCTTTTTCTTCGGATGGTGTGAAAGCCTTTGAAGGTAAAATTAACTTTTTACGGGAAACTGTTTACGACACTACCTACATTACCATACTTGTGAAGGGGAGTAAGGCTAGGATTGATGAGTTTGACACGCAAAATAAGCTGGTTAGTTCGCGCTTAGTTGATTTGGAAGGGAACACGGTTACGGCGCTTTCGCCCGAAAAAAAACTTTACACCAACGTTCCTGTGAACCAGAAAAGTGTTTCATCGAAAAACAATTTGGTAATCAAAAAAACGCAGAATTTCAAGGAGATAAACGGATACAAATGTTACCAATGGCGGGTTAAGGATCCTCAGCACAATACCGAGGCAGCCTATTGGGTTATTTATGAAAACTTTGCTTTTTTCGACAAACTGGTTGCATTAATTAACCGGGCGGAACGCAGCTTAACCCTCTACAATGCTATACCCGAGAACCATGGTTTCTTCCCAATATTAACCGAAGAGCGTACATTACTTAGGAAAGAGAAGCTACGTATTGCGGTTGTTGATATCAACGAATCGAGCCTAAATCCATCGCTTTTTGAAATACCGCAGGGCTATATGCCACTTCGAAACTAGTTAGAATTATTTGTAAGCTGCTGAAAAACTTCCTCCATTTGTCTCGATTTGCGCTGCATTGTAATAATGGTATAGCCTTTCTCAACGGCAAAACGGAACACATCAGGCCGAAGATCGTTACTGCTTGAAGAGGTTAACACCCATGTGTTACTTGCAATGCTTAATACAGTTGATATTCCTTCGATGGATTTTAGTTCACTTTCCGAAACTTGCTCAACAAACTCAACCACAACATCCTGCTTGCCAACCGAAGCGTATGTCATAATCTCAGAGGTTGAATCGTCGGCAACAATTTTCCCCTTATCAATAATTATTACCCGCTTGCAAATTGCCTCCACTTCCTGCATAATGTGGGTTGAGAGCATAACGGTTTTCTCCTTGCCAACATCCATAATAATTTTTCTAATCTCAACTATTTGGTTGGGATCGAGGCCGCTGGTTGGCTCGTCGAGAATAAGAACCGATGGCCTATTGAGTAATGCCTGCGCCAAGCCAACTCGTTGGCGGTAGCCACGCGAAAGCTGTCCAATTTTTTTATTTTGCTCGTGCCTAATTCCGGTTAACTCAACCAACTCTTTAATTCTTCGGTTTGCCAATCGTCCAAGGTCGTAAACTTTTGCAACAAAGCTGAGGTACTCCTTAACGTACATATCGAGGTAAAGAGGATTATGCTCGGGAAGGTATCCAACATTTCTTCGATACTCGAGCTGGTCGCTATCGATTGGTGTTCCGTTAACTAAAACTTTACCCGAATTTGGTTGAAGATACCCGGTTATTACCTTCATCATTGTTGATTTACCAGCACCATTTGGCCCCAGAAAACCAACTACCTCACCTGAAGGAATGCTGAACGAAACATCGTTCAAAGCACGTTGCTCACCATACAGCTTGGAAATATTTTTTACAACAATTGACATACTAATAGTTTAAAACTATTTTTTGTTTTTTACCTCTTCATATTCAACGTATTCTCCTACATCCTTGCTAACCTTTTTGGATTTAGCGCTGGTTTGCTTAACCGACACTTCGCCCTCGGGGCGAGGTGGTTTAGAACCGGGTTGTCCGTATTTTTGGCTCATTCTTTTAAATGCCTGTCGGAATAGTAGGCGTGCAACAATACCTATTAGGAAGAGAACCAGAAATACGATTGCAAAAAAACGTAATAGATAAAGCATTGTTATTCATTTAAATTTTACTGAACTGCATAGTTTAGCACAAAGCCAGTTGTGGAGCCCACAACCAAATTAAACTTCGATTTTGTACTGGCAAACTGACCAATGCTGAATGGCGTTACTCCCTTTAGCGGGAAACCTTTATATAGCTTTCCATCGCCATTTATAAGGAATATTTCGGCAGTTTTGTTTGATACAACTCCAAGTTTACGGTCGCGTCCTCCAAAATGGAAGTAGATGGATTTTGGGTACAAATCCTCATCGAACTTCTGAGAGAACAACTCTTTACCGTTGTTCCTAAAAACGTACAATTTATTTCCATCGATAAAAATGAAGTCCTTCAGTCCATCGGCATCAACATCCTGGTAGTCGAAGGCGTGGTGTTTGCTAACCGTTTTAACGGCTTTCTCGTCAACCCTGCCATCGAAGTAAATGTATCGAACCAAGCCAAGCGTATCGGTTGTTACCAACCGAGGCGGATTCCTCGATGAGTTCTCCTCCAGCACGAAAGTGCTGTTTGGTGCCTGAGAGAAGTAACGAGAAAGTTTTACCCTTTCGTTTCCTCTGCGGTTGAGAATGTAGGGCCTGTTCTCATCGGCAAATACAATGTAATCGCGACTAGAAACCCTGAAGTGCTGCAAGGGCTTCACAACAATTTTTTCTGTTTTTTCGAAATCCCACCCTGGAATAACGTTTCCGTTCTTATCGTAGGCGTAAATGGCTCTATCCTCACCAGCAATAAAGAACCTATAATCACGATTCCCCTCGTAGTCGAACACCGAAACCGGATTTGTGGCTGCAGAACGAAGTTTAACAGGGAAGCCATCAACATTATTCCCGTTTCTATCAACAATATAAAGGTTTGAGCGGGTATTGAAAATCAGTTGAAGTTTCCCGTTTCTATAAATATCAATCTGTGAAACCTCACCAATTATTGGCTCGCTTAAAGGTTTTTTCCACAATACTCGCCCAATATCGTTAATAAGGTAAATTGCATTCTGTTCATCCTGCACAAATATTTCGCGCTGCTGAGTAATATGGTTAATAACCAGTTGGGGTTTCATGCTGAAAAGTGTGTCGAGACGTGTTTCCCAAACGGTTTGGGGATCGTCGCTGGAAAAAGGTGAGTATCGGGCGCATACGTTATTAAAAACCATTCCTCTACCGCTGCTTAGCTGAATTGCAATGCCCTGAAATTTTTGAAGAGTTGGGTTTCGAGCCAATAGTCGCGAAGCGATTGAAGGAGTAAGAAACTTCCCAACTAACATATCGGCCTTTGAAGGATTTATGTATTGTGTGAAATTCGATTCGGGGGAAAGCAACTGCGAAAACTGCACGAATGAGTTATCGGCCGAAAGCTGCTTATTGTGTACATTAGCAAGAATTAACCTTGAAAGCGATTCGACCGAGGAACCAAAAACGATGTACGAGTCGATGAAAGTAAAAAAACTGTCGTTTACATCTTCGAAAAGGCTCCCAAAAAGGGCGCTATGGATTCCCGACGAGGGGAAACGATATATCTCTGCTGTTTTCTCACGATCAATCTTATATTCACGTTGAAAACTTTTAACCGACTGCCTGTTTTTTTGGGCAAAATCTTCTATTACAGACAAAAACATTTGTTTTGCCTGACTTTTCCCTTTTGTTCCTGCCACAACGTACAAACATTCATCGTAGCTTTCACCCTCAAAAGGGATAAATACTAGTGCTAACTCTTCTTTGAAGAATGAAGCATAAAAATCTTTAACATTAATGCCAAGCTTTTTATTCAAATCGTTAAGTTGCTGCTGGTACTGTCGTATCCTAGAATTACCATGCAAATAGCTTTCGTATTGCTGCAAATAGCTGTTAATATCGGAAATTCCAATGAACGAAAAAGCGGCTGTTTGAGCAGGAATAATAGTTGTTAACTTCGATTGAATTGGTTTCTGCTTGAGAAAAACTCTGTAAAAAGTGTTTAACGAATCGGAAACCTGCGAAAAACCGTTCAGCGAAATGGCATCGGGCTTAAGAATTAAGTCGAGTTCACTCCAGAGCGATACATCGCTCAGAGAGACGAAACCATGCCTGTAGTTTTCGTTTACTTGCTGCTTAAAAATGCTATTAATTTTGCTGTGGTTTATATAAACGTTAGCGTCAACTCGCGATCCGGCTGTTTTTTGGATGCTAGTAAAGTACTTATCCTCAACGAGAGAGGTGCTCGAACCTAGCTGTCCAATAGCCGACTCAACCAGCAGTAACGAGGTGCTTACTACAATCACATTCTGATGTATGGCAAGCGATAACTCTGGAATTTTTTCAGAATTTGAACCAGTAAATGAATAAATAGTAACGTTATTATATTTCTTTTCGCTGAGTTTGAATTGACTCTCAGTTAGCTGATTAGTTAACCCGATGATGTCAGAAATGCTAACTCCCTTAGGAATATTTGCTGCTAATAGTATGCACGGTTCCCCCTTGCCAATGGGATGAACCGATAAAAAAATTGGATTACTGTAAACCAGTTGATTGAATGATTCTGAAATAGCCTTCACCGAATCGACCCAAGTCAGAATCCTGTCGGCCTCTGAAATAAGGCTAAAACTTTTTGTAACAGCCCATAGCTGATTCTCTTTCCTAATTTTTCGGCTTAGCTCCTCGAAACTATCGCTTCGGACAATAATGCCTGCATCGATGGGAATTGCGCGAATGGCTGGAGATACGATTTTCGATTGGCCCTCAATCCAAAAAAAGTAAACCAATCCGGCAGTAACAAGCAACACAACTGAAATGGCAGAAAAAACAAGAATTCGCTTCATTGTAAACTTAACTTACACTTTTGTTACCAATAAAAGGGCTAGCGCAAAGTTAACATGAATATTAAGAATTAACTAGATTAAAAAGGTTAAAAAGT
>CAZLXF010000181.1:0-6492 GCA_964563065.1 uncultured Rikenellaceae bacterium
AGGAAGGACTTTAATTCAATTTAATCAAACAAATATCTCACATTGTCAGGTTATATATTGCATTAACCAAAAAAAAAATAATTAAACATTTTAATTTCATTAATGTTTTAAATTTGTTGAAATTGTAAAAAACAAAGGAGGTAATCCGAAAATCCTTACAAAAGAGTAGGAGAAACAAACAAAATTTTTACTAAAATGAAAAGATTCTTACTAATTGGAGTGCTCTTTGCATTAGTTGTTTCATCGTGTACAACATCCTACACCACCGTGGCTACACCACAGCCCACAAAAAAGATGACAGTAACCTCCGGTGATCTGCCAAATAAAGATTATCAGGTTCTGGGTTTCATCGAATCATCGGCTTCAACAATTGGTTTGGGATTACCAACCGAATCAAAAATTTCTAGCATGAAAACCAGCGCTTTAAATGATGGTTTGGTAAGAAAAGCTGAAGGATTAGGCGCCGATGCAATTATTAACGTTGAAATGGCTTCATCTTCAAAGTCGACTTACATTTTCTTCCTATCAACAAATATATACGTTACCGGAACTGCCATTAAGTATAATAAATAGCACACCTAAATAATTTCTCATAAAGCCGTTAAGTTTACTTGGCGGCTTTTTCTATATTCTTAAACCCATTACCAACACATCGTCAACCTGAAAGAATGATCCCTTCCATTTATCGAATGCATTTTCCAGCGCAACTCCCTGCGATGCTAAAGGAAGTTTATGGTTCTCGTTTATGAAATCGCGAAATCTGGTTAGCTGAAACTTCTTACCTCTTTCACCACCAAACTGATCGGTTAAACCATCGGAGAAAAGGTACAATACGCTGTCCTTTTTGAGTTTAAACTGCTGATTGGTGAAGGGTCGCATAACCAAATGATACGAAATTGGCATTCTGTCCGATTTTACCTCCATAACTTTGGGCACTATTTCCTCGGTTGGTTCTAAAATAAGCATGGAGCTAAACGCTCCGGCATAGTTTAACGTTAAATCCTCGTCGTTAATAATGCATAACGAAAGGTCCATTCCATCGCCTGCATCTTCTACCTGTCCCTTTTGATGTAGAACCGCAATAATGCTTTCACGGAGGTGGTTAAGAACTAGCGCAGGATCGAAAATTTGTTTTTGAACAATAACCTCGTTGAGCAACATGTTTCCCAGCATGCTCATAAAACCTCCCGGAACGCCGTGCCCTGTACAATCAACAACAGCAATAATTCTGTAATTACCAATTTTTGAAACCCAGTAGAAATCGCCGCTAACAATGCTTTTAGGTCGATAAAAAACAAAAAAGTCGGAGAAACATTCTCTTAGCTGTTCGTGGGTAGGAAGAATTGCCTGTTGTATTCGTTTGGCATACATAATGGAATCGGTAATTTCCTTCTTTTGCGAAGTGAGCAAATCGCGTTGTTTCTGAATTTCGTTTCGCTGGTTAGTAATCTCCTCGTTTTTATCCTGAAGTTCCCATGCTAGGTTAGCCAAAGAATTTCGCTGTTCCTCTAACTCATTATGCTGAGAAAGTATTTCTTCATTCTTCTCCTGAAGTTCTCTGTTCTGGTTTGCAAGTGCTTGTGAGGTAATTGTGATTTCCTCGTTCGCCTTTCCAATTCGTTCCGCTTGTTTAGTAATTTCCCTATTTTGCCTAGTAATTTCGCTGGTACGCTGCTCAACCATCTCCTCAAGTTCACGCTTGGCCTTAACTAAACTTGCCTCTCTATAAGCAACAATTGCAGCAACAATTGCTCCCGCAAAAATAACAGCTAGGGTTATAAACCACCACGTATACCAGAATGGGGGCTTAATTGTTATAGATATCTGATCGCCCTCTTCGCACCAAACACCATCGGAGTTTGATGCAATTACCTTAAACACGTACTTACCAGGACGAAGATTTGTATAAACAGCAAAACGTTGGTTTGACAATGGTTCGTTCCAACTTTTTTCAAACCTTTCAAGTTTATACTTATAATTATTGTTTTGGGGTGAAATAAAATGTAATCCCGTAAAATAAAATGTGATATTATTTTGATTGTAAGGCAAAACAATACTTTTTTCCTCGTGTAGCTGTATTTCGAACCAATCGTCTACATTTTTCCCTTTCTCCTCAATTCTTGCTTTTGTTATGTACACATTTGGTGGAAATGGATTATTACGTAGTTTCGATGGATCAACTATGTTGAAACCATTAATCCCTCCAAAATAAATTAACCCATCAGCAGTTTTCATGTATGAGCCTTCGGCGAATTCGTTGCTTTGAAGCCCATCAGCCTTTGTATAGTTTCTAAATACGAAAGGAGAAGTATTGGGATCGAAATTTGTAATTCCGTGATTTGTGCTAAGCCATAACGTACTATCGTTACTCTCAATAATTCCATAAATCACTTCGTTTGTTAGACCATGGGATTTTGTGTACGAAACAAATGAGCTATCGTTGTAATTAAATAGATTAAGACCTCCTCCTCCGGTGCCAATCCAGAGTCGGTCTTTCGAGTCCTGATAAATTGAAAGAATCCTATTCGATGAAATGGATAAACTATTTTTTGATAATGTTTTAAAATGAGTAAACTCCCCTGTGTTTCTATTTAGCAGGTTTAGCCCTTCTCCGCTGGTTCCCACCCAAAAGTTGCCTCTGTTGTCTTCGTAAATTGCTAAAACCCTATCCTGTGAAAGCGAAGTTTCCGGGTTATTAATATCGGGCATGTAGCTGGTAAAAGTGTCGGAACTTCTATTATACTTCATCAAGCCACCTCCACTAGAACCAATCCATATATCGTTTTTCCTATCAACATACAAAGTTCTAATATTACTATTCTCCAACGATCCGGGTTTAGAAGGATTTTCTTTGTAAACCCTACACGATCTGCTATTTTCTTTAAAAACGCACAGTCCGCTTGTTGTGCCAACCCAAAGTTGCCCCTCCTTGTCGCCAACAACTGAGGTAATATTATCGCTTGAAAGCGATGATGCTACTAAAGGATCGTGTCGGAACTGTTTAAATAACTGGTTTTTATAGTCAAACTTAAGCAATCCACTACCGTATGTAGCAATCCAAACAAAGCCATTATTGTCCTCGTAGAAGGAGCGTATAGTTGAAGGAGCAATTCCTAATGGTCTGTTTGCTTGGTTTCTATAAACTTCAAACTTCTTGAACTTTTGAGAAAATTTATTTACTCCATCATTGTATGTCCCAACCCACACAACGCCCATCTTATCTTCATAAATAGTTCTTACAAGATTACTGCTTAAACTTTTAGGATCGCCTAAATTATTTGTATACGTTTCAAACTTTCCTGTTGCTTGGTTTAACCTTTGTAAACCGCCATAGGTTGCAAACCATAAAAAAAGTTTTTCATCCTGGTAAATATCGTAAACAGAGTTGTGGGCTAAGGAGTTTTTATTGCTTTCGTAGTTATAAATAATATACTTATCCTCATTGGTTAAGTAGCAAATAACTCCTTGGTTATCGGTTCCAATCCAAATATTTCCGGAGGCATCCTCAAAAATAACTCGCTCGATGTTTACCTTGTAATCGTCACCATTGGAATCGACAATTTTTATAGGTGTTACCTTTTTTGTTTTATAGTCAAATGTACAAATGCCTTTGTTAGTCCCTACCCACAGAAGCCCTTTTGAATCAACATGAAATGACCGAATAACATTATCAGGAATAAAATTTGGATTTTCAGGAGTATTCATGAAAACCTCAAATTTTTCAGTTTTTGGATCAAAAAGGTTGAATCCACCATCGGCTGTACCAACCCAAATTTTACCCGAGGGATCCTCGCATAATACCATTACCCTATCGTTACTTAAGCTGGTAGAATCGGTTGGATTGTGAATGTAATGTGTAAATGTTTCGGTTTTATAATCGAACTTATTGAGGCCACCACCTATTGTTGCAACCCACAGTGTGTTTGTATGATCCTCAAGTAGGTCAATAACTCTATTATTCTTTAAACTATTCTCCTTGAAATCGTCGCTGTTAAATATTTTGAAATCGTAACCGTCATATCTATTTAACCCATCTTCGGTGCCAAACCACATGTACCCCTTGTGATCCTGAAGGATGCAAAAAATTGTACTTTGCGACAGACCTTGTTCAATAGATAAACGATCGAACTCAATTATATCTCGTTGCGAAAAAGTGGAAAGAGATGCAAGAATTAAACTTACTAGTAGTATATAAATTTTATAGTTTGCTCTATTCATAAAAAAAGTATAATGCCTAGCGTTTTAAAACTAGAACAAAATACAATTTTATCGGCAAATTGAGTAGTAAGTTCTAGAAAAAATTACAATAAGAAGTATAAGGAAACAGTTGCGCCACCTTCGGGATTGTTTTTTATTTCTACATTCCCATTGTGGTTATCCATTATTGTTTTAATTAATGCAAGGCTAAGTCCCTTTTGCTGATCGTTTTTACTATCGCTAATAAAAAGTTGGAAAGCGTTATTCAGAAGCTTTTCACTAAACCCGTTCCCTTCGTCAATAACATTAATTACTAAATAGTTATCAGCTCTTTCAGTACGAATATGTATGCTTCCTCCGGTGGGTGTATGTTTCAACGCATTGTCAATTAGCTCATCAATGCAAAACTCAATCAACCTGAGATCTCCCACAAAAGTACTATCGCACTCGAGGTGTTTGCTAAAAATTATTTGCTTATGAGCAATTTTTTCTTTGTTGTTTAAGTACGATTCGTTTATGAGGGATGATGGCGTAATATTCTCCTTTTCAATAGGATACGATTTCGATTTGAGCTGTGTAATGCGTTCTGCTGCAAGCAGAAATTTCTCCAACCTGTTAACTGAAGTTTCAAGAATATAGATAAGCGACGACAAAGGGCTTGTTTCCTGCTCGCCAATATCCTGTTTTAGCAAATCAACCGAACCCATTATGCCATTCAGTGGCGTTCTAATCTCGTGGCTTATTATGGAAAGAAAGTCGGTTTTAAGTTTATCTATCTCAAGCAGTTCCTTGTTAATTTTAACTAACTCTTCGTTTTTCTGAACCAGCTGCTGGTTAAGCATATCGTTTTCTTTTCTGAGAGTGTATACTTCCAGAGCCTTATCAATTATATTGCGAAGCTGTTCTTCGCGCCAAGGTTTTTGTATGTACTGAAAAATTTTGGCATCGTTAATGGCAGTTTTTAACGCATCAAAATCGGTGTAACCAGTAATTAGAATCCTGTTTAGCTGCGGAAACCTATCGATGGTTTGCTTTAGGAAGCTCACACCGTCCATGTCGGGCATGCGCTGGTCGGTAAGAATTAAATCAACCTTTTCGGTTTGAAGTATTCCCAACCCTTCCTGAGCGCTACTTGCGGTTAACACGTGGTACTCTCGCCTGAATGTATTTCTGAATATATTGAGGTTAGTTTCCTCGTCATCAACGTATAGAACTGTATATTTACTTTCCATTTTTGAATTCAATTGCGTTAATAATCACCTCTTTTAAATCATCTGCATTCCAGGGTTTTGAAACAAACTTAAAAAGTTTATACTTATCAAAAGCCAAATCTATCTCTTCGTCTTTGGCAAATCCAGAAAGTATTAGCCTGCTTGGTGGAATGTGAGGAAAACGTTCGTGTATTTGTTTTAAAAACTCCACACCTGAAATTTCAGGCATGCGTTGGTCGGTAATAACAACATCGATGTTAGTTTCCTCAAGTATTTTCATTCCTTCCTTTGCCGAATTGGCAATGAAAATATTAAACTCGCGCCTAAAAGTACTTTTAAAAACCCTGAGGTTGCTCTCCTCGTCGTCAACGTATAGAATTGAATACAACTGATCTTTCATAATAAAAATGTATTGTTATAACTACTTCTGTTTTAATGGCAACCATACCTCAAACTCGGTTCCTTTACCAGGGATGCTTTTTACATTTATTGAACCTGAGTGCTCCTGTATTATTCCATATGTAATTGACAATCCAAGCCCCACGCCTTTCCCAACTACTTTGGTTGTAAAAAACGGATCGAATATTCTCGACTGAATCTCCTCGCTCATGCCTTTCCCAGTATCATTAATGGCAAATATACAACTACTATCCTTTAATTGCGTTGTTATGGTAATTTTACCAGAATCGTTACATGCATCTATTGCATTGGACAAAAGATTCATAATAACCTGGTTTATTTTCCCTCGCTTACATTCAACCAAAGATAAGTTTGGATCATAACTTTTAACTATTTCAATGGTGTTCTTATACTTATTTTTTAGAAGCACTAAAATACCATCAATAATTTTATGTAGGTCTGCATCAACCCACTCTTCGGTTTCGGTACGTGAGAAATTTCTTAAGCCCTCAACTATTTCGGCTGTTCTTTCGGCCCCAAACTTTATGTCCTGTATAGTTTGAATAATTGCATTGTAAGCCTCCTCAAATTCATATTCCTCTTTAAGGCTAATAATTCTTTTAAGGGTTTCTTCTGGGTTACTGGTTGCCTGTTCAATATCACGAATTTCTTTTAGCACCTGATC